>JAISTW010000058.1 GCA_031272405.1 Desulfovibrio sp.
TGCTGACGCTCCTTGACGGAAAACAACTCTGGAGGGAAAAGGTCGGACAGCTCAACTGATCGGACAACTGGCACCACCAAAATGGAGGCCACTGTCTGATCAAGTCTAAACTACTACAAGTAAGGCGACCGTCAGCCGTTTTTTCGTGTTCACATTCATAAGGCATCCACTGTTATGCTTCGAGCCCTTTCAACTCGCTTTCCATCCGTGCGAGTTCCGCCTGTGCCTCTTCCAACTCGGCGCGCTTGGCGGCGCATTCCGCCTGCATGGCACCAAGAAATGCCTCAGCCTCTTCCCGCGAGTCAAATTCCTGTTCGCCGACAAAGTATTTGACGCCGCCGAGAAGCTTTTTCTTTTCCGAGGTATCTGTAACCTTTTTCCCGTCGGCATCAACGGCCTGCTGTAGCTTCCCGCACTTTTCTCGCATAGCGGGAAGCGCGTTTTTCATGGCTTGCGCTCTGGAAAGGCGTTTGTATTCTTCATCGGTAACCTCTCGCTCCTGCTGGGCGAGAACCACAAAGCCGGTAATCGGAGTAACACCATAGCCCCAGCCGTAACCACCGTTCCCTATGGAACCTTCACGAACGCAGGCCAGGGCCAGGGTTTTGGGGATTATCGCTTTAATGGTGTATTGATTTGAGTCCAGATAGGCGATCATCTCGTTGAGACTGTTCCGCAGCTTCTCTTCCGGCGTAAAAAAACGTTCTGTTGCTGCTGCGAGCACTCCGCCCTTGCTTTCATAGTCCCAACCATAATTAACACTGTACCAAGTTGTCGTGATCCATTTCGCCATATGCTTTCCTTTGGCGGTAATACCGCCGGTTGTGGTGAACCCATTCGGGGGCAGGCGCGCGTCCTTGCCGGTCGACAGCGCGTCCTCCTCGTTGACGGCGTCGCCCTTGGACAGATTGCGGCTCAGTCCGGCGCGTACCGCCTTGCAGACGCCTATGGCAGACAGAACTTCTCCAGCAGAATCTGCCGCCCGCGCGGACAGCGGAGCATAGAGCGACAGCGCGAGTAAGAACGCAAGCCCGAGAGGAAGGGGATTACGCGGTTTCATGTTGTCTCCAATGCCGATGTGACCTGCTGCGTCTGAAATAGTGGAACAGCCACAGTTACTGATGTTATTTTGCACTTATACGGATAGTGCCTTGCGGGTTTTTCCGACACCACTCTGTCGCATTGTCCCCGAAGACTCTCCCTTTTGTTTTGCCCATTTTACCGGAGACAAAACCTTCATAGTTGGCGAATAGGAAAACGATCTCATCATCTGGTTTACCTGCTCGAACTTTTGTATCCAATGCCGCAATGCTAATGTCATACATCTTGCAGGATATTTCTATCCTGACCTTTCCTTCGGTGAAAGGAGGAAATTCCGAGACAAGACTGAGTAAGGGCGTATTGCTTCTTCTAGGATAGAGTCTACGAAATGTTTCCCAGACGAAACTTTTACCTTGCGCCGCGAAATAACCATTGAGCCAGCCAAGCAGCGGGGAAATTATTTTCCCGTCTAGATTCTCCACTAGATTTTTACAGGTCACTTTCGTAAAATTAATTTCTTCCTGAAACCATTCTGATCCAGACTTTGCGGACGCGGCGCTCGCAGCCGCCGCGTCCGCCTTCGTCTGGGCAAGGCTTTCCTGTATGCGATCCAGATCCTTTTTCTGGAAGCGCCGCGGCGTGCCGCCCCCGGCGGGCATCATGAATCCGGCCAATACCTTTATGCCGTTGACGAAAACCTGCTCCTTCGTCTCCTCGACGTAAACGTCGGTCTTGTTTCCGGTAACCTGCAAGGTCAGTGTGGTGCCCCGTATTCCGACTTCGGCCTCCGGAGCCGACAGTACGAAGCCATCAGGGTTTCTGGTAACGAGGGTGCCCGTGACGATCCGCAGCAGACCATGCAAAAGGCGGCTGCGAAAAACGGGCTTGTCGCCGGATTCCCTGTACTCCGTGATTTTGTATGTCGTTCCGCCGCCAAGGGATATCACCGTCCCGTCCCGCATTTTCACTTGCAGGCGCGCGTCCTTGCCGGTCGACAGCGCGTCCTCCGCGTTGACGGCGTCGCCCTTGGACAGATTGCGGCTCTGTCCGGCGCGTACCGCCTTGCAGACGCCTATGGCGGACAGAACTTCTCCAGCGGAATCTGCCGCTCTCGCGGACAGCGGGGCGCAGAGCGACAGCGCGAGTAAGAACGCAAGCCCAAGAAGAAGGGGTTTACGCGGTTTCATGTTGTCTCCAATGCCGATGTGACCTGCTGCGTCTGAAATTCTGGCAGATTATGGCACAAGCGGGGGAGTGAGCCCGGACAATGTTTATAGCTGGTTTTTTAAGTCATCTTCATGGCTTTTCTTACGCTTTTCCTTCGCTTCAAAATAGGTATTGAAAGTGGGCATAAAACTGTTCAGCCATTTTTCATAGCTGGCCAAGTCCCAAAGATATATCTGTGTTGAACTTGATGGGATGTTTAATAATTTCCCTGACTCATACCAATAATCGCCACAACTGTCTTGGTTTGGTTCGCCATATTTCTTCGGCAGCGACTCTTTTGCAAATTTTGCTATATTTCCATTAACAATGATGCCAACGAGTTTTATTTTATCAGAATTATAATCAATTTTTGTTATGAGCCCGGGTTCCCCTTTGTCATTGGAGGAGATTGTCAATTGAGCGTCACGCGTGAAGAAAAAAGCAATTGATTTATCTTTTCCGTTGCTTTTCCTATCACACAGATCCAATTGTATTAATCCAAGTTTGATCTGATTCGTGTAATATGAAGCCTTACTTATATTCATGATAAATTCTTTGCATTTTTCATTGGCAGGGATTTCACTCGGTTTATCTCGAAGATATTTTGGAAAATAGAACGTACCATATGAACTCCCTGAATTAAAATTATTTGGTGTTTTTTGTTTAATATATTGTAATGATTTATCTAATCCATTTGGCATATGAACAGTGTAATCATTTGTTCCCTTTTTTATTATGTCATCCAGTGTATCATTTAATGTAAACCCAAGAATAGAATATTCATCAGCGAATGAATTATTAGAAAGTATAAGAATAATGGAAAGCATCAAAATAGCTCTTACGATCAACATAACAACCTCCATGCTTTACGGTTTGCTCATAAACAGACGTTCTATGTCATCCAGTGCAGCCATGCGAAATTTACTTATCTCGCTTCAATTCAAGAGACATCCCCATCGGCCCGGCCATGCTCAGCGTATTTTTGTCCACCACTTTCACTTCCTGCCACTGCATCCCGTCTGTGCTGATGGACCAACTGTTCTCGGAATTTTTTCTGTACTGAATTTTTTCGCGTTGCTCCTGCCCACCTTGCTTGGTCACCATTTCAGTTTCGGTGAAAATCATGACGCCGGTGGAATCCAGACCGGCGGCCTTCATCATATCCTGGGCCATGGCGGGAATGCCTTGTACTCCGATCTTCCATGTGCCGATGAGCGGATTCGATTCTCCACAGGCGCAGAGAAGAAGCACGGCGGCAACGCAGACAAATTTGTTTACAGCGGCAAGTTTCATGAGACCTCCTTATTTGTGTTGAATGTGTCAATTCCTGTTTCGCGTCTGAAGTGTCATCAACAAAACATTTGTGATAGAGCAGTTTAATATTGATTAAACCAGCGTTTCATAAAAAATGCTGAATTGTTGCGGCGCAGATTGCCGCAGATGCACAGGTAAAAAGGACGATGGCATAAAGTTTATTTCAACCACCGTTATACGGCTATTGGATTGCCTTTTTCCAAAGCAAGAAATCCTTTAATCACGCGATACAGAACCCATGCGAAGACAACGAGCCCAAGTATTCCCACTAGAATGCTGCCAATGCCCATTGTTGCGAGTGCAAGCAATGGACCGGCAATCATTAAGACAATGAAAATGATAAAGCTCAGCCAAAATGTTCTGATCTGGTATTTGCAGTGCGAAAGCAGGACATCGTCTTGCTTAAAATCTGAGCGTAAAATATAGTCTCCTATGATACTAACGAGTGGAAAAAGAACTAAAAATACATAAAATATCTTTAGCATAAGAATGTTTTTCTTCCGCTTCTCATCGCCAGCATTGGCCTGGGTATTGTTTCGTGACATAAAAGGCTGCCCGCAGGTAGGGCAGGCTTTTGCTTCATTAGAACATTCCTTGCCGCAATTTTGACAAAACATGTGTCCTCCCATAAAAATATTTAAATGTTAAAGAATCAAACCAGTTGTTTGAATTGCACAATGTTATATTAAATAGTCTTGATAAGAGAGAAGGCGCGAAGTATGACCTGCCGCGAAGCGGCAATCGGACGCGCAGAGGCAAATTTGTGGCTATATGGCTACAAAATTTCGAGGGGGGGGGTAAGGATATGTCGAGCCAGAACGAACAGAAAAGGCATCGGCATCGCAAGACACAACGATGAACTGTTAATACTGGTTGCCGATACACCGGCCATTATCCAACCCCCAAATACAGTTTTGGGAATTTTAGACTGACTTTTGCATTGTGTCAAGCCCCTGGTGTCTTTTTTTCTCGTAGGTAAAACTATTTGGTCTGCCAGATCAGCCGGGGAATGGTAAGCGTCCAGTCACGCACGTTGACCACCGCAAATGCCTTTCCCAATTCGCCTGCGTGCCGCTGGCGGTGATTTGCTGGACGGCGCTTGTTGCTCCGCGCTTGATAACCCACGCGGGATTGTCGGCATATCCATCCTGTGTGGATGCCGCCAGAAATAAATTCTTATCCAGCCCGCCACCCTTAGGAAAAGCCAGGAGCCGATTGACGAAGCAGCGAGGAACCACAGGCGGCTGTAAGAGTCATGTCGTCGTCTCCACATCCATAAGGTCAAGCTGTGAAGGCGCCCCGTTCCAACGGATGCCGCATAACCCCCTCACTTTGTGGACGACGGCGCGGGATATCCAGCAGCGGGCAAAGCGGTTTCCCATGTTGGGGAGGTCGTCGGGGAGCGGATCGGCGTAACGGCATCCCCGGCAGGTTGTTGGGTTCAGTCTGACGGTTCCCTCTTCAAATTTTTTATATACATCCCTAGTCCTAAAATGACTAAAATCCCTAGAATTGCTCTCTTGGGTTAGGGGTTTCAGTTTTACTTTTTCCGTTACATCCCTAGCCCTAAAATGACTAAAATCCCTAGAATTGACTTCCTGCCCCCCCCCCAACGCCCATTTTAGGGATATTAGGGATTTTAGGTCTAGGGATGTATGTTGAAATTGCGGCGTTCCAGACGGCGGCAAAGCTCACTGTCTGCCCCCTTCAAAAACCAGAGGGTTGACCGTAAACACTTCAGCCTTGCGGCCCCGCCCCTCGCCCGTGGTGGACTTCTGAATAAAGTTGCGCTCCGTAAGCACCTCAAGGCCAGCGTCCACTTGGGCGGCCCTCTTGTAGCGGCCCCGGACGGCTTGCCACAGGGGTTGTTTGCGAAACTCCGGATGTTCAGCCGTGGTGTTTCCACGGATCCACTTCCAAAGGTGCTTTGCGCACGTTGTGGCCTCATCAGTGTCCAGACCGTCAAAGACGATTTGCGCGTGCTCTGCCAGTATGCCCCCGATAGCGCACGCGGCCCGCATTGTGGCCCCGCTTATCGGATGTTTAAGCGGTTCCTCCTCAATCCACAGGTGGAGCAATCCCGCCATGCCGACGACGTTCCCGCAAAACTTTCCCCCCCAGTCCTTGCAGGTTTCAAATTCGCCGCCGTCGCGGAATTGCGTTTCGACGGTGTCCCAGAGGGTCAGGCGGAGTTCCTCGGCCTCAGGCGACAGCCGCAACACCCTTGTGGGCAAATTGCCCTCCGGCCCCTCGGACTGGTCAAGGTTCAGGACGGAATGCAGCCGTTGCCGGATGAATTCTTTCACATCGGGGGGCAGGACGCCCAGGCGTTGCCGATAGCCCAGGCGCGACTTGGGCAGGCAAAACCAAAACCTGCCCGAAAAACCACGGTCGCGAAACTGTGGTTGCCGCGCCATATCCTCCAAAATGGACGGTTGCGGCGATACGCAGATTGTCAGAATCGGTTTTTCCAGATGGAATGAACGGCCCCGGCGGTGGTAACTGTAAGCCTCGCGCCGTTTCGCTTTCAGGACAAGGTCAAGATTGCTTTGCCCCTCGGTGTACCGGCCCCCCAGAACGTGCAAAAAGGCGGGTTCAGAGTCGAAAACGGCCCCGACTTCGCCTTGTTCCGAAAGAAACTCTCCCACAGCCTCCGCCGTCGCGTCACTGAGAAACAGGGCTTTTCGCGCTGGCACTTCAGGCAGTTCAGCCTCAAGTTCCGCAATTTTCGTCAAGATGATTTCATAATCCGGATCCGCGTCAAAGTGCGGATTTTTCTTCCGCCCGCCCTGCAGGGCTTGACGCAAGCCATAGATTTGGACTTCAAGATTTTCCCGCTTCCGTTCAGCCTCTTTAATCACTGGCTCCCGCTTTTTCCGGTAGGCGGAGATCCATTCATCAAGGGGTTCTTTGAACGTGTTTAGGATCAGCGTCTTGTTGTTGGCCGGCTCCAGCGGCGTTATCGCGTACAGGTTGCAGTATTCAGCATAGCCGGCATTGACATAAATCTCCGTCTTGTCTTGCGCCGCGCAGGCCATGCCCCCCAATGCCAGCATAAGGGGCAGTTCAAGGGGTGTTTGATACGCCTCAGCGACGGCGGCAACAACGCCTCGCAGCGGTTCCGGGATAAGCTCAAGCGGGATCGGCGGCGCGTCGGGCGCGGTTGTAAATTCAACAGGCGGCTCGCCGTGGAATGGATCGCCCGTGTCGTGTCCTGAATCTGAAAAAACCTCGTGGGTTCCCTCTATTGCCTTCTCGATGGTCGCCGCGCCGTAGGTCCGTCCTCTGGAGTGGGTGATATCCCATTTCGGCCGAAACAGGTCACAACGGCGAAACAGGGCATCCATGCGCCCGGCGTCTTTCGACGTCCAGAACGCCAGGGCATTGCACAGGGATTGATCGCCCTCCGACTGTGAATTAAACCCGGCCCCCCGCCAGTCGCCGCGCCAGAGCAGGCGCAGCTTGTCGCCATTCCGTGCGGCAAACATCTTGTCCAGCAACGCGGCATCGGCAATGCTTCCGGCCTCCACATGGTCTTGAGGTGGTCTTGTCGCGGGCTTGGTTTCGACAAGGAATTCGTCGGAAAGCCATTGCAGGCCGTCCTGATTTTCGACAATGCCCTTGTTGTCGCCGATAATGGCCCCCGTCACGGTCAAGTATCTTTTCTTGGAATAGACTTCGACGTTGCCCCGGCGGTTGCGGTCGCCGGGCATCGCGCCCTTCAAAAAAATTCGGACGCCTCGCCCGGACGGCGAAAGCTCTGAGTAGCTTCCAAGCCGCGTAATGACTTCAGCCGCCCAGGGTTCAAGTTGTCCGGCGCCAGCGACGCAATTGTCCAGGTCGATGCCGATGAACTGATCAGCCTCGGTCAAGACAAATCCGACGCCGGAAACGGTTCCTGTACGGCCTCCCGACGTCAAGCGTTGCCCCTGTTTTTGCAGGAAAAAAGCTCGTGCCTGCTCAAAACTTCGCCAAGTTGAAGAGTTATCCACACTGGCCAATTTTGCGGTTTTCGCGTCAATCGGCAGTTTGTCGGGCTTTGGCTTGCTGCCCGCATTTGGCGCAAGCATCCATGCAACCCACTGTGGGAGTTCTTTCAGCTCGGCGGGAATGTTTTCAGTCTGTGGGAAGACTTTGACATATTCCCGCGCTGTGCTTGACAATCCGGCCTGTTCAGGGCATGGTGCAGGCGTTGCTTTGCTTCCATTTTCTGAAAGCCCCGGCCGCCCGTCGGGGTTTTTTCGTGGCTTTTGCATGGCTCACGCCCCTTTTTTGGGGTTATGGTGCGCCGCTGGGTCAACGCGACAGTTTTCCAAATAGGCGATTACCTCGTTCAACTCATACCTCACGAGCTTCCCCAATTTGACATAGGGCAAACCGCGGCCGAAAAAGCGATCCTGTTGCAGGGATGAAACTGGCCGTTCCAGCATCTCGCCCAACGTCTTTTCTGACACAAAACGTTTTTCGGGAGAGTTTTGTATAGCCATTGTCAGACCTCCTTGCCATTTATGGACTTGGTTATTTGCCCTCCTCCAGAAATGTCATGCCTTGGTCATACGGCCACTAAAAAAAGGCCGTTACTCCTGAAAGTAACGGCCTTAATTTACAGATAAAAAATTTTTTTAAATTTTATTCGATGGTCATATCTTGGTCACAAATCCTATCCGCAACACCCCCGCCCGACACCGGGCGGAGCATTTCACGGGTAATCTTCTTTTCCTTTTTCATTGCCTTATACCCTGCTGCAAACATATGGAAAGCGGTCAGATTATAGCGGCCAGGATAATCTATTGGCCGACTCCGCTCGCCGGTTTCCCAACGCTTAATAGTTCTTGCAGTCACGCCCAAAAGTTGGGCGGCATTACTGGCGGAAATAGCATATCGTTTTTGACCTGCCTCCATTGGCGATACTTCGGTAGCAGGTACAGGCACGGCCTGTTCACCATATGAACTACTGGCGCTTTCATCATTCACTCTTCTGAGCCATGCCTCGACTTCGCCTTGTTGAAAAACCATATTCTTTATCTCTTTGATATAGTCATCTTTAAGATCATCTACAGATTTATATTCTGTGGAGTTTAATTCTTTTAACATGAAGTAGTACTTATCTTTATAATCCTTAAATATGAATGGAAATAGTACTGGAAATTCAGAATTTGTTGTTAATTCACCATTTATAAAGCGACTAATTAGTATTTTTTTCTCTGGATGAATGACGTCATAATATGTCGTAATTGCAAGTGAATGTTCGTTTATATCCAATTTCCTTTTCCACTTTACGCCATAATATATTTCATCACTTCTTTTGTAGTTATCATTTTGATATTTAGGAACTACCGCAGGTTCTACTTTTCCGACCTTTGTTTCCTCGTAAATTTTTTTGTTAAAATCTTTTGTATATGCTTGTAAATCCCCATCGTAACATGCCTTTGCTATTTCGCTAACAGAAACATGATATTTGTCTATGACATCATTACAGCTTATCCATCCGCCGGGCATAGTTACCACCTCTTGCTTGTTATATTTGAAATGATGTATCTGTGGATAATCCGCCAAGCATCGGCAAGACGGAAAGACCGGTATTCCGGCTTTTGGACATGGTTTTACCACGTCCGCAAGGGGAATGTGTTATTGCTTCTGTGCGCCCTTTTGCAAGTGCTTGTTCGATTTAAGGATGGCGTAAATACCAATGACAACGCAGAAAATACCCACAAAGATGATTGTTTCTGTCATTTCACTGTCTCCTTCATGCGTTCGTTGTAGGCCAATTTTTGAGAGGCATACCAGCAAAAGATTCCAAAAACGCCGGCTAAAAAGGCCCCCCATCCCTCTGTGGTCAGGAATGCGCCGACAAAGAATGCTACGCTTGCCTTTTCAAACCAGTCGGCAAACCGCTTAAAATCCGGTTCAAAGGCAAAAATTTCAAAATTCATACTGTCACCTCATTATTCGTCTGGCGTGCCGTCCGTCTTTAAGGCATGCGCCTTTGCTTCCTCCCCGGCCACGGCGCGGAAGACATCACCTGCCACAGCGGCCGCCCGTTGCATGGCCTCATCGGACAAATGCGCATATCGTTGCGTCATCTGCGGCGAATTATGCGTCAGCAACTTTTGGAGCGTGTACAAATCCACCGCGCCCGTGCTGGCCATCCACGACGCGAACGTATGCCGCAGGCCGTGCAGCGGCCGGAAGTCTTTGGCCAGTCCGGCCTTGTCGCGGACGCGCAGGGGCACACGCTTGAAGTCCGCGCGTTTTTTCCCATTGCGTCCGGGGAAAACGTATTCACTCCCCGGCGTACGATGTACATTTTCCAGCACAGCGCGAGCGGCGGCGGACATCGGGATTTTCTCGGTTCGTCCGCTCTTGGCGTGCTCCCCCCGTAATGTAATAAAACCACGTTCAAAGTCAATGTCGCGCCATTCCAGAGCAAAAGCGGCCCCGCGTCGAATACCTGTGACAAGGATAAGCCGGATCACGGCGGCGGCGTTCTGATCCGGTTCGGCGTCCAGCGCGGCAAGATACGCGGCCATTTGCTCACGGGTCATGTTCTCGGTTTTCAGTCCATCAACCTTGGGCATCTCAAATTCCAGATCAGGGCGTCTGCATACGCCTTTTTTTACCGCGTAATTGATAATTCGGCGGATCATGGCGAGGGTATGCTTTACGGATTGCGCCCCCAAGCCAGTTTTCTCAAGGTTGCATCGAAAACGGTCAATGTCGGGAGTACATAATTCATCCGGCGTTTTTTGTCCGAAAACATCCTGTAATTTTCTCCGGTATAGCCATTCATCCGCCCGGCGAGTGCTGCGTTGCGCGTTGCCTTCATCATACAACAGCCACAGCCGGTCAAACGTCGGGCGATTCAGCCTTTCTTCTTCAAGACGTTTGGCTTCGGCGGCGGCCACACGGCGTTCCGCATTGGACAATTCTTTGCCGGTTATGCGCAGTGTCCGCAACTGATTCGCCCGCGCGGCGGTCATACCGTCTGAAGCCCGACCGGCCCTCTCCTCAATGACTTTACTCTCTCGACCTCCGCGCCGGTATGTGATATAATATATGCGTTCGGTTTCCGTTTTGGAACCGCGTTTCAGGCCGTCCATGTAGTAGACGCCGACGTAGCCGTCAACTTTTACGCGTTTGGGCATATTGACTTCCTTGTTTGGCATGGTGTACGAGAATTATGAAAAATGTGTTGGGAAAAATGACATGCAGCGCCAGCCGTGGATTTCCCCAGATTTTTCCCAACACCATTCCCAACACCGAAACCCAAAATAGCCCCAAAATAACTAAACTGCAACAAAATTCTTATTAGCGTAACATAGTAAAATATAAGGATAATAAAGGTAAATTAAGGATAACTATATAGTATGTTGATGCTCTCCTAAGCGGTAGGCCGCAGGTTCAATTCCTGCCGGGCGCGCCAGTAAAATCAATGGTTTGCGGAAAACAAACCACAAGCTTTTTTTCTTTCCCAATACCATTCCAACACAGAAAACGCGCGGATATACATTTGCGTCGCTTGAATGTATGATCCGCGTAGCAAAAAAAAGGGGGGTAGATGATAAGCCGTATATCTCTTGAAATTCGCCGTCGCAAAGGGTTGCGACAGTGCAGGCGCTGGCGCTATGAGGAAAGATGGATAACGCCTCGCGCCATCGGCAAGTACGGCACGACTCCCGTGCCGTGTTCCTGCTTCATGTGCGGCAATCCACGCCGCAACTTCAGCGGCGAAAATAAACTGACCATGCAGGAACTCAGAATCCGGCAGAACGACGAAGAATTTTATGAAGATTTCAGTATACCTGTAGCCGATTGACGCAAGGGTTTCTCCCGTCTTGCGCCAAAAAATCACCGCTTCACAATTTTTCGCTTTCACGGTATAGTCAGATTTCGCGATACCTTCCCCCTCAAATCTCAGCCCTCGGAGGAATCCTATGCGTCGCATTTTGCGTTTTGCGCGCTTCGGCTTTTTGGGACTTGCCCTCATTGGCGCCGGCCTGCAGCACGGCACAGCCTTTGCCGCTGAAAATGAGAACGATATGGAGAAGACAGAGATGAACAAAAAACTTGCGCCTACAGGCGTCTTGCGTGTGGCGATCAACCTTGGCAACGCCATCCTGGCCAAAAAAGACGAAAAAGGAGAGCTTGGCGGCATCTCCGTGGACCTGGCCAAAGAGTTCGCCCGACAGCGCGGTTTGCCCTTCGCCTTGATTCCGGTGAGCGCCGCCGTGAAATCCGTGGAAACCGTGACCAAGGGCGATGCCGACCTTGGTTTTTTCGCCGTGGATCCATCGCGCCAGGGCGCCGGCGTCATCTTCACCGACCCGTATATTCTGATTGAGGGCTGGTTTGTCGTTCGGGAACAATCGTCATTCACCGACAACGCCTCTGTGGACAAGCCGGGTGTCCGCATCGCCGTCGGCAAGGGCAGCGCCTACGACCTGTTCCTGACCAGGCACATCAAGCACGCCACTATTGACCGAGGCACCACTACTCCCAAGGCTGTGGACTATTTTGTGGAAAAAGGACTGGAAGTGGCAGCCGGCATACGGCAGCAGCTGGAAGCGGACATGAAGCGTTTTCCCGGTCTGCGCTTCCTCCCGGAACGGTTCATGGTCATACCTCAGGCAATGGGAGTTCCGGCGGATCGCGGAGAACCTGTTACAAAACTGTTGAACGCTTTTTTGCTTGATATGCGCGGCAACGGCTTTCTTGCCGATTCAGTGAAGAAGAACGGCATCGTGGGGGC
Source organism: Desulfovibrio sp. (assembly GCA_031272405.1). Taxonomy (GTDB): domain Bacteria; phylum Desulfobacterota; class Desulfovibrionia; order Desulfovibrionales; family Desulfovibrionaceae; genus Desulfovibrio. The sequence goes on from JAISTW010000058.1 coordinate 12,311, forward strand.
CGCGATACCCTGAAAAACAGCCCCACGGACAGACCAACGTCCGTGGGGCTGGGGGGACCGGCTCGTCCCATCGTTTATGAGAGACGGCGTATCGCGGGAAACCGTCAGTCAGGGAGAGGAACGGCGGGAGAACCGAACTTTTGCGACCACTCTTACTTCAAGCTCTCCATCACCTTGCGCAGTTCAGCGGCGGTGCGGGAAAGGTCCTGCACGGCGGAAGAAGACTGCACCATGCCGTCGCTGGTTTCGGCCACGATGCGGTTGACTTCCTCGATGGCCCGGTTGATTTCCTCGGAGGTCGCGCTTTGCTCCTCGGCCGCCGTGGCTATGGAGGTCACCACCGAGGAGTTGGTGGAGGCCAGATCCACTATCTCGTTCAGGGCCGTTCCGGACTGGTTGGCCAGTTCCGTGGCTTCCTCGATGCTTTTCACGGCGTTGGCCACATCGTCGATATTGGTTTTGGCCGAATGCTGGATGGCGGAGATGTTGGCCCCCACCTCCTGGGTGGCGGACATGGTCTTTTCGGCCAGTTTGCGCACCTCGTCGGCCACCACGGCGAAGCCCCTGCCGGCCTCTCCGGCGCGGGCGGCCTCAATGGCGGCGTTGAGGGCCAGCAGATTGGTCTGGTCGGCTATGTCGGAAATGACGTTCATCACTCCGCCTATGCTCTCGGCCTGCTTGCCCAGTTCCTGCATGTTGGTCTGCAGCCCGGCGGCCACGCTGTTGACGGCGTTGATGGACATGACGACGCGGTTGACCAGCTCGGCGCCCGCCGCGGCCTTGTCTCGGGTGAGCTCGCTCTGCTCCGAGGCCTTGCCGGCGTTCCGGGCCACTTCCAGCACGGTGGAATTCATTTCGGTCATGGCCGAGGCCGTTGACTCCACCCGCGCACGCTGTGTTTCCGCGCCCTGGGACACTTGCTCCACCTGAGCGGCCAGTTGCTCGGAGGCGGCGGCCACGCGGTCGGAAATCTCCCCGGCGTTTCTGGCCGCTTCCAGCATGGCGCGCTGCTGGTTCTTTATGGAGGTGATATCCATAACAAGCAGCATGCAGGCCATAAGTTTCTGATTCGAATCCAGCATGGGTATGGCCGTATAGCTCACGTCCACGACCCTGCCGCGGGGACGGGCCACGGTTTCGCCGCCGGCGCGCTGTCTGGACAGCATGGCCTCGGCCAGCCCGTCGGCGGGCGTGCCGTCGTCATCGCGGTTGAACACTTCCTTGCAGCGTTTGCCCCTGTAATCGTTGCCGGCGTAGTCGCGGCCCGCGGCATTCAGGTATTCCACCCTGCCTTCGGCGTCAAGTATGGCCACCGGGCTTGGAATCTCCTCAATAATGCCCAGCAGCGCGCCCAGGGACGCATTGCAGGCCCGCACTATTTCGGCGAAGCCACCCCTGTAGAGATCGTCGTTTCCCCTGGCCGTGATGTCGCCGTGCTGAATCTTCCTGCTGAGTTCAAGAAAGCCGTCCCGCATCTGTTTCAGGACATTGGGAATGGCCTCGATGGCGCCGACCATTGCGCCGATCTCCCCTTCTTCCCTCAGCGCGCAACGGGTTTCCACATCGCCCCCGGAAACCGCCTGGGCAAAGGCGGACACCTTGTTGAGAGTACGCACTATGCCTGCAATGATGAATACCGCGAAAACAAGGCCCACCGCCAGCCCGCCCAGGCCCATGAAGAGCATGAAGGTCTGGGCCGTGGCGCTGCCCTGCCTGAGCGCATCGCCGAAATCGCCGGCCTCTCTGGCCGAGACGACAGACATGTCCCGCATGAGGCGCCGAATGTCGTTGCTGGTTTTCCGGGCTTTGCTGATGGCGTCGTCAGCCGTTTTGTACAGGGAAATCATTTGGGCAAGCGCCCCGCTGACCCCGGCCATGGCTTTCTGGCCGTCCAGAAAGGCGGCCTTGCTGACGTCCGTTCTCAGATGCGCTCCAAGTCCGTTGATGATTTCCGCGGCCTTGTCCAGAAAAGCGGCGGCCCGCCTGCCGTCGGCGGGGTCTCTGGTCATGGAGAAACGGCTGGCGCTGGAACGGCCGGAGGCTATCTGGAGCCAGACCTTGCCGAGTTCGTTCGAGGCGGCGAAATTATTGTGTTCATAACACAATTCCCTGAGCCTCTCCAAAGCCTCCTGAAGCTTGGTCATATTTCCCTGCACCGTGGCGCTGTAAGCTTTCCAGCCCGCAAGAAAGGTCGCGGCGGCCTCATCGCCGGCTTGCCTGTAGTCTTCCAGCTCTTTGAGCAGGGCGCTGAAGCTTGCCCTGTTCTCCGGGCGCACGGAAAGTTCAAGACATTTCTTCGCATTGACCGCGGCGGACTCGATTCTGGCGCGAAAATCCGCCAAAACCTTGTCGTCTCTCTCGTCAAGTATGACATACAGATAGTAGACGGAAGCGGTCACGTCGGCTTCCACATCACTTGTGGCGACATCCACGTCGCTCAGGCGGTCGTATTCGACAAACTGCGTCACAGTGGCCTTCAGCTGAAGATATCCCAGGGCCGCCATGCCCCCCAGCAGAACCACCATTATCGCAAAACCCAAAACAATACGATATTTTGTTGTCATATAGCCTCCAACAAAAATTTCGTTGTGAACCGGTCAACTCGGAAAAATTCAATAATACGCAGATGTCGTCATCAATACGGCGGGAATTTGTTCAAAATGCGCGATGTTGCTCAGGCTTTTTTGGAGAAGCTATACTGTAGCTCAACACACATAAAAAATTCCACAAGTGTAGAATTTCCGAAATGACAAAAACAATAATCTTCAAAATTGTCTTATTTTTCTATGCACGGGGGCGGATTTGGATGGATGGGAGTTGAATTTACATAAAAAAACAACATGTCAACAGATGCGCGATATCGCATTTCATGCGGTAAAATGTTCATCAAAAAAAAATATTCAAGCATATTCAAACATCCTTACAGATATTGTTATCGGCATAACATAAAAATACTTAACACACCTTTCGGACAGCATCAAATCGGCCTGCCCGCGCCCACCTGTTTTTCCCCAATGCGCGCCGGCCGCTTTCGGTTGACAGAAGCAGCAGGCGCCGGTACTCTTGGTTCAAATAGAATACGGGTTGCCGCCGGAAACGCCCCGACCTGATTGTTTTGCCCCCAAAACGGCCTGACACGCCGAACAGCATTCGGTTCCGCAGATGACGCGTCCTTTGCATGTGCTTTTTTTCCTGGAAGACCTCTGTTTCGGCGGCACACAGCGCCAGACGCTGGAACTGGCGCGCCGACTCGACAGGACCCGCTTTTCCCCCGCCTTTCTGACCCTCACCGGCCGGACGGACCTGGACGACGAGGCCCTTGACGCCGGAATGCCCGTCGCCCGCCTGGGCGCGGGCCGGGGCGTGCCGCCGCTGTTTTTCGCCGCCCTGTATCCGGCCCTGAAAAGAGCGCGGCCGGACATACTTGTGCCCTGCACGGCCCTGCCCAACATCTGGGGCAGAATATGGGGGCGGCTGTGCAGAATCCCCGTTGTCGTCGGCACATGCCGAGGGGGCGGCGGGCCGCGCCGCCAGCACGAACGCCTGCTCTGGCGTCTGACGGACAGTCTGGTCTGCAATTCTCCGGCCCTGCTGGAAGACCTTCAGGCCGTCGGCGTCGCCGCCGGGCATCTTGTCTGCATTCCCAACGGGGTGGACACGCTGCGTTTCAGCCCGACGCCGACGCCGCCTTCCGCTCGGCCCCCGACGCTGCTCTGTGTGGCCCGCCTTGCCGCCGACAAGGATCACCTGACGCTTTTCCGGGCTTTTGAACTTGTTTTGCGTCGTGTTCCCGAAGCGCGCCTGCGCGTTGTGGGGGACGGCCCGGAACAGGAAACTCTGCGCGCCTGGGCGGCGGGCCGTGCCGCCGGCTCGCGCATTGACTTTGTCCCCGGCACGCCCGATGTGCGGCCCCACTATGACCAGGCCAGGCTTTTCGCCCTTGCCTCGGTGCGGGAAGGCCAGCCCAACGCCCTGCTGGAAGCCATGGCCTGCGGCCTGCCCGTCTGCGCCACCGCCGTGGGGGGCATCCCCGCGCTTCTTGGAAACCGCGGTTCGCTCTCCCCGCCCGGCGACGCGACGGCCCTTGCCGACAACTGCCTGGGTCTGCTGACCGACGCCGCCCGCTGCGACGCCCTGGGCAGCGCCGGCCGGGCGCATGTGGAACGGGATTTTTCCTTCGCGCGCATGGTGGCCGCCCATGAGGAACTCTTCACGCGCCTGTGGGGGAAAAAGCGCAAGCGCGGCACGGCCGACTGAACAACGTCTCGCCAGGCACACTTTCCCGCAGAATTGGTTTGCATTTTGATTTGAACTAGGCGTATACTTCTTGTGAACAAGGCCGCGAGTTCCCTGCGGCGCAGACAAAGGAATCACAACGTATGGGAAAAAACATTTTTTTGCAAAAAGAGACGCACAACAAGTTCTCCTGGGAAAACCTGGGGGACATCCGCGAAGGTCGGGGCGATCTGGGCGAGGAAATGCCGGTTCTGGTGTACCGCCTCATGCAGTACACCATGCTGGATGTGCTCACAAAAGCCCACGGCCCGGACAAGGCCAACGACTATTTTCGCGACGCCGGCTACCTGGCCGGCACGGAATTCGCCAAACACACCCTGGATCTGAAGGCCGATTTCGAGACGTTTCTGGCCGGTCTCCAGAAAACGCTCCGCGAATTGAAAATAGGCATCCTCAGAATGGAGGCCTTTGATCCCAAAACAGGGGCGGTGGTGCTGACCGTGGGGCAGGATCTGGACTGCAGCGGCCTGCCCGTCACCAACGAGAATGTCTGCAATTACGACGAAGGCTTTATTGCCGGCATTCTGGAAGCCTACACCGGGGAAAGATACGATGTGCGCGAGGTGGACTGCTGGGCCAGCGGCGACAGGGTTTGCCGCTTCAAAGGGGTCGTCGTCCGGTAACCCGCAACCGTGCCCTTTCACGGGGAGAATATGTGAACTCCGTCGCGAATACACTCTTCGCCTACCTGCGGGACGCCATTTACAATCCCGCCAAGGCGACGCTTGACCCGGACGCCCTGGACCCCGATTTCAGGGATCTGGGGCACGGGCTCAAGTATTTCGTCGACTGCATTCTGGAGACCAGGCAGTTCGCCCAGGATCTTTCCAGGGGCAATCTCGACGGCCAACTGCCCTCACGGGGGAACGAGATGGCCGCCCCGCTCAAATCCCTCCATGCGGCCCTCAACCATCTGTCCTGGCAAACCCAGCAGGTGGCCAAGGGAGACTACCGCCAACGGGTGGAGTTCATGGGTTCCTTCGCCGATGCCTTCAATTCCATGGTGCGGCAGCTGGAACAGCGGCGCAAGCTGGACACGGACGAAAAATTCCGTCTGCAGGAACTTGTGAACCTGATGCTCCACAACTGCGTGGACCTTGTGCTGCTCTTCGACAGGGAGGGCCGGCTGGCGCAGGCCAGCGACTCCTATCTGCGCACGGCGGGCATTGCCGACGACGCCCCATTGCTGGGGAAAAGCCTTTTCCAGCTCTTTGAGGAATTTGATCCAGCTTTCGCGCAATCCCTGAAATCCCTGCTGGACGCCGCCCTGAAGCAGGGGGGACGCGCCAATGATGAAAAACGGCTGGATTTCGGAAAGGACGACGCCCGGACATACACCATCCACGTCAGCCCCATGCTGGACAAAGGCGGAAACATCCTCGGGGGATACATCAGTTTCCACGACATCACGGAAATTGTCGCGGCCCAGCGGAAAGCGGAACAGGCCCAGAAAAAGGCCGAAAACGCCGCGAGGGCGAAATCCGAGTTTCTGGCCCAGATGAGCCATGAAATGCGCACGCCCATGAACGCCATCATCGGCATGACCGCCATCGGCGAAAAGGCGAACGACCTTGAACGGGCAAAGTATTGCCTGAACAAGATTCATGAGGCCTCCCAGCACCTGCTCGGGGTCATCAACGACATTCTGGACATGTCCAAAATAGACGCCGGCAAACTTGAAATCGCTTCCACCTCCTTTGACCTGCGGGAGATGCTCCGCGTGGTCACGGACATCAACCTGTTCAACATACGGCGGCGCAAACAGAACTTCTCCCTGGACATCAACGAGGACATCCCGGACCGTATCATCTCCGACGAACAGCGCCTCGCCCAGATCATCACCAACCTTTTGTCCAACGCCTGCAAATTCACGCCGGAAGGCGGCAACATCAGCCTTGACGTCTCCATGACAGAACGCAGGGAAGACTATTGCCGCCTGCGCTTCGTGGTCAGGGATTCGGGCATCGGCGTGGCCAGGGACCAGCAGGAACGCCTGTTCTTGCCCTTCGAGCAGGCCGACAGGAGCACCTCCAGAAAATACGGAGGCACCGGCCTGGGCCTGCCCATATCCAAACGGCTGGCGGAAATGCTGGGGGGCGACATCCATGTGGAGTCGGAACTGGGGCGCGGCGCAAGCTTCATCGTGGACATCCGCGCCGGCATTGACGCCGCGGACGCGGTCTGCGCGAAAGAGGAAACAGTCTCCGGAACGACAGCTCAATTCCCCGGCAAACACATGCTCATAGCCGAAGACGTGGACATCAACCGCGAAATCATCGCGGCCCTGCTGGAAGACTCCCTGATAGAAATAACCTTCGCCGAAGACGGCGCGCAGGCCGTGCAGGCATACCGCGACGCTCCCGAAAAGTTCGACCTGATCCTGATGGACATACACATGCCGGAAGTGGACGGCTATGAGGCCACCCGGCGTATCAGGGCAAGCGGCGCGCCCACCGCTGCCTCCATACCCATCATCGCCATGACCGCCAACGTCTTTCAGGAAGACATCGACCGCTGCCTCGCCTGCGGCATGAACGACCATTTGGGCAAGCCCGTTGAAATTGACAAGGTCTTGGAAAAACTCAAAAAATATCTCCACTGAGGGCCGGAGTTCCACCTGATGGAAGCGACGGCCGGCAAACCCGTCCTGCATGTCATCGTCAGCCTGGATGTGGAGGAGGAAGGGCTTTTTTCCGGACGCTACCCCGCGCGCGACTGCGCCGTGCGCAATGTGGCGCTTTTGCCGCGTCTGGCTCCGCTTACGCTGGAACTGGGATTCCCGCTCACCCTTTTCTGCGCTTACGCTGTTTTTTCCGATGCCCGGGCGCGGCGCGTTCTGGCCTTCATGCGGGACAAGTGCGGAGCGGAAATAGCGGCGCACCTGCACCACTGGAGCACCCCCCCGCTGACCACCTCTCCCGGCGGCGCGCCGGAGCGCACCCACGCCGTGCCGCCCGACCTTCTGCGCCGCAGACTGGACGCCCTGCTCGACGCCGGGCGTCAGTTTCAGGGCGCGCCCCTGACCAGTTTCCGCATGGGCCGCTGGGACATGAAAGCCGCCCTGCGCCCGATGCTGAAAGACGCGGGCATCGCCCTGGACAGCTCCGTCTGCCCGTTGCGGGCTTTTCCCGGCGGGGCGGACCATTTTCTCGCGCCGGCGGACCCGTACCTGGCGGGCGGGCTTCTGGTTTCGCCGATCACCCAGGTCGCCCTCGCGCCCGCCCTGGCGCGGCTGTGGCGCGGGAGCGTCCGCCGGCCGGCCCTGCTGGACTCTTTCCACTTCTGGGGCGCCGTCAGCCCAAATCCCGTCTGGCACAGCGCCTGGGCCATGCGCCTGGCGGCCCGCCTGCACGCCGCCCGCGGCGGCAGCGTGCTGCATTTGTTCTGGCATTCCTCGGAAATGCTGCCCGGCGCGTCGCCGAATGTGCCGGACAAAGCCGCCGCCAGGGCGCTTTTCCAGAAAATCCGGGCCTTTTTGCGCTGGCTGCAGGAACATTTCACCGTCAAACCCGTCACGGCCGCGCAACTGCTCGACGCGTCCGAAACACTCCGTTTCCCCGCCCGGCCCCCCGGTCAGGGCGACTGGTGAGAAACGTTTTCCGTTCCGTCCCGCATAAAGGCCGCCAGCAGGGCCACGCGGCTGGGCGCGCCCGTCTTGCGCAGCAGCCCGCGGACATAATAGCGCACGGTGTTCTCGCTGATATAGAGCCCGCCCGCTATCTCCCGCGTCGTGCGTCCGGCGGCTATCCCGCTGAGGATTTCCGTCTCCCGCCTGCTCAGGCCGTAGCGGAGGCTGAAATCCCTCACCTCCGCGCCCAGGTCCTTGCCGCCCCCCGCCTCCTCGGACGCGGCGGGCGCGTCCGGAACATCCGGAGCATCGGGAACATCGCCGAATTTCGGGCAGAGGGTCAGGAAACGGCACAGGCAGAGGCAGGCAACCACGGTCAGGCCCATCTCCAGCGTCAGTTCCGGGGACAGTCTGGCCTGGGCGAACATGTCTCCGGACAGCCCGAGCGACAGATATTTCCCCAGAAAATGCACCGCGTACAGGCAATACAGCGCCCCGAGCCAGAGGGGGAGAAAGGGTGAACGCGCCAGGCAACGGGCCGTGACGACAAATATGGTCAACTGGAAAAAACGCCGTATGATGTGCAGAACGACGAAGAGCAGCTCGCCGTCTCGGAGCGCATGCCGGCCAGGGAGGCCAGGGCCACGGCGCAGGCGAGCAGGACAAGAAGGATGCCCGCGCCGCGCCGCGTGTCGGCGTCCAGAATCCGGCCGGCGAAAGGCGGGAACAGGGGCAGGAGAAAATGCCACAGGCTGGGCGTCTCCGGGGGAGGCCAGGCCCTCGGCAGGGGCTGTTCCATGACCATGCCGAAGACGGTGAAAAAGACGATCCCCGCCGCGAAAAGCCATTTCGGCGCGCTGTTTCCGTCCCCTTCCTCCGCCGGACCGGAAGAAAGCAGGGCGCCGCCGTTCAGGACAAGGCAGAGCAAACAGACGCCGATTCCCGCCACCATGACGGCGATGACCGTGTGCAGGTGCGCCAGGGATTCCCCGAGAAAAACAGCCGGCGTCTCGGTGTGGGTTATGGAGGAAAAGACCAGCAGGCACAATTCCTCAATGGTCATGTTCAGGCCCAGGAGCAGGCCGGAATGCCGCGACGGGAACGCCCCGATGAAAATCCAGAAAACGACGGGCTGGAACACGCCCAGGCAGACGGACAGCCAGAGGGGGTCCGTGAAGCGGGGATCAAGGCGGGCGCCGGCCAGACAGAGCAGGGGCGCGGCGCAGAGCGTCAGGCCCGCGAACAGCAGCGGGGCCGTGGATGGCCTCCCGCGCCGCGCGAACAGAGAGAACGACAGCCCGGCCGCGAGAACGGGCCCATACTGCCACAGGGCGAATCGCCAGGTACTGGTCTCCGGGTCCGCCTCAAGGGCGTGAAGCGACAGGACAAGCCCAACACAGGCGTGCCACAGCGCAATGCCGAAATTGGCCAGGATGACGGCGCTGTTCTGCATGATCCCTGTTTGCGGCAACGGGACGGCTTACAGCAGGCGGCCGAGTCCGCGCTCCTCCATGAACTTCTCGTAATCAACAATGTTGTCGGCGACCAGCTGCTCCGGATTCAGGCCATAGGGGCAGCGGGTCGCGCATTCGCCGCAGTGCAGGCAGGTTTTGGCCGTCCGCATTTTTTCGACCCAGCCCTGTTCGGCGTATTGCCGCCAGAGGCCGCGCCGCAACAGTCTGTCCAGACGGGCGATCTGGGGTATGAGGATGTCCTGCGGACAGGGCAGGCAATACCCGCAGCTCCGGCAAAAGCGCCCCTGCAGGGCTTCCCTTTCTTCCGCGACGGCCTTTTGCAGCGCCTCGTCCAGTTTTGGCGGGGAAGCGTCCAGGCTCAGAAACTGCTCCAGCTCCGTTTTAGCCTGTATGCCCCAGATGGGAACGACGTTGTCGAAGCTCCGCAGCCAGGCGAAGGCGGCCGGGATGTTGACGATAAGCCCGCCGGCCAGGGCCTTCATGGCGATAAAGCCCACCTTGTTCCTCTTGCATATCCGCGTGAGCTCCTCTTCCCCTTCCGTGGCCAGCAGGCTGAAAGGAAACTGCACGGTGTCGTACAGCCCGGATTGCGCGGCCTGCGTGGCCGCTTCCAGAGAGTGGGAAGTGACGCCCATGGCCCGGATCACGCCCTTGCGCTTCAGCTCGTCCAGGGTTTCCCAGCGTTCGGTGCCGTCGTCGGGACGCGGCACATCCTTGACGTTGTGCAGCTGGTAGAGGTCTATGTAATCGCTCCTGAGCTCAACAAGGCTTTTGGCCAGGTCGGCCTCAATGGCCGCGCGGTTGCCGCCGGTGCTCTTGGTGGCGATGAGCGCGCTTGCGCGCCTGCCCTCAAAGGCCAGGCCGATTTTGGTTTCGCTGTCCGAATAGGCGCGGGCCGTGTCGAAAAAATTCATGCCGCCGTCCGCGGCGGCGCGCAGCAGGGCCACGGCTTCCGACGTTTCCAGGCGCTGCAGGGGCAGCGCGCCGAAAGCGGGGCGGCGGACGCTGAGGCCGGATTTTCCAAGAGAGATGGTTTCCATAAAGCGCGGCTCCTTTTCAGCCGACAGAATACACTTTTTCTCTCTGCCCGGCAACAGGACAAGCAAAGGGCCGCCCCTCGCGGGACGGCCCTTTGTTGTTTGCGTCAGGCTTGGATTCCTAGAAGGAATACACGAAGCTCAGGTTGATGTTCCACGGGTCTTTCACGGTGTCGTTGCCCTTGCCGTTCATGTTGGAGCGGCCCCAGACCGACTTGGAATGATCCAGGAAGGTGGCGATGTAGGCGCCTTCAAAGTAGACCTGGAAGTTGTCGTACAT
>JAISTW010000065.1 GCA_031272405.1 Desulfovibrio sp.
CGCCGCCTCGGCGGCGTTGCCGGCAAGCAGCATGTAGGCCAGATGCACCTGGGGATGCGACATCCCCCGCCGCTCGCGCGCCCTGCGGATGGCTTCCGCCGCCGCCAGGGCCATGCCGAAGGGCGCCCCGGGCCGCGCCCGGTCGTGGCCTCCAGGCGTTGTGCCCGCAAGGGAGATGGCCACGACGTCGATGCCGCTGTCAACGATGCCCGCAGCGAGTTCGGGGGGCATCCGCGTCCCGCTGGTGGTCGTCGAGACCTTGCATCCCATGCGGACGGCGAGCTGCGCCAGGTCCAGGAAATGCGGATGGAGCAGGGGTTCGCCCCAGCCCTGCAGGTGGATGCGGTCGCTCTCAAGCAGGATCGGACGAAGGGCGGCGAAGGTTGCCATGTCCATGTGGCGCGGCGCATCCGCAAGGCCCGTGGCCGCGCGGGGGCAATAGCGGCAGCGGGCGTGGCAGTGCGTCGTCACCTCCACCTGGATCACGCCGAACATGCGGCGCCTCACGCCGAGGGCTTCCCCCAGCCTGCGCCAGCGGCCAGGCCCACGCAGTCCCATCAGGGCGTCCCTTGCGTCAGCCGGCGATTTCCCCGTTCCCACGACCCTTCCCACCTGGACGGCGGAGCGCCCATCGTGACCGATGCCCCGGGAACGGCGGACGGCCCTGGCGTGACGCCGCAGGACGCTGCGCACTTCGGACGGAGCCGTGCCTTCCCTGATGCGGAGGCTGCCCGGCCGGCAGGGGATTGCCGGCCCGGAAAAGCGACCACTCCCCCTGCTGCGCACACCAGGGGGAGTGGAGAAAGCCGGCGGACATGCCAGTCAACATCGACCGCGCCGGCCGCAGACGGCCGGCGCCCGATGTCACTCCTGCCCGAGCTGGATGCGGGTGAAGCCCGTCACGGTGATGACGTCGCCGATGGCCTTGGCCGTCTCCCTGACGACGTCGGAGATGCGCTTCTTGTCGTCCTTGATGTACGGCTGCTCCAGCAGACAGACCTCCTGCTGGAACTTGCGCACCGCCCCGTCGGCAATCTTGTCGACGATGCCGGCGGGCTTGCCCTCCTCGAGGGCCTTCAGGCGATACACCTCCCGCTCCCGCGCCACGGCCTCCGGGGAAAGGCTCGCCGCGTCCAGGGCCATGGGATTGGCCGCCGCCACCTGCATCGCAAGGTTCTTGGCAAGCTCCGCGACTTCCGGCTTGCCAACGCTGGCGGCGTTTCCGCAAGTGAGATGCACCATCACGCCGATCTTGCCGTTGGAGTGGACATAGGTGCCCAGCGCCTCGTTGGGGCCGGCCAGCGTGTGCCTCGCGAACCTGCCGATCTGCATGTTCTCGCCGACCGACGCGATGAGCTGGGTCACGTCCTCGCCGACGATCCCCGCAAGGGCGTCGGCATCGGCCGGGGAATGCGCAAGGACCGCTTCGGCGATGCGCGCGACCATCCCCTGGAACTGCTCCCCCCTGGCCACGAAATCCGTCTCGCACTGCAGGGACGCCAATGCGGCGTGCCTGCCGTCCGAACTCTGCACGAGGACAACGAGGCCCTCGCTGGTCGCCCTGCCGGACGTCTTGGCGGCCTGGGCCATGCCCTTCTGGCGCAGCCAGTCCACGGCCTTTTCCATGTCGCCCTCAACTTCCACAAGGGCTTTTTTGCAGTCCATCATGCCCGCGCCGGTTTTTTCGCGCAGCTCTTTGACTGTCTGAGCGGATATGGTCATATTTCCCTCTCTCTGCAACTCATTAAAAAAATGTTTGACAAGCGTTTTGTCGTGGAAACGCTTTCGGCATGCCCGGCGGCGCTTCGCGCTTTGGGGCCATTGCGCAATCGCTCTAGGCCTGTTCCGGCGCGGTTTCGCTTTCCGCCGTCGCTTCGCTTTCCGGGGCTATCTCGGGCCGGGCCAGTTGCGCCTTGAGCATGGCTTCCTCGGCGTCAACCGGGGCGTCCTTGGACATGGCCGCGCCGTCAAGGCAGGCTTCCGCGAAAGAGGTCACAAACAGCTTGATGGCCCGAATGGCGTCGTCATTGCCGGGAATGACGTAGTCTATCGTGTCCGGGTCGCAGTTGGTGTCGGTGATGGCCACAATGGGGATGCCGAGCTTGCGGCATTCCTTGACGGCGATTTCCTCCCGGCAGGGGTCAATGATGAAGGCTATCTGGGGCAGGCGCTCCATGTTTTTGATGCCCCCGAGGGCTTCTTCCAGTTTGTGCATTTCGCGCTCCAGCAGAAGGACTTCCTTCTTCTGGTAGCGGTTGATGGAGCCGTCCGCAAACATGGATTCCAGTTTTTTCAGGCGTTCCACGCTTTTCTGGATAGTGACAAAATTGGTGAGGGTGCCGCCCATCCAGCGGTTGGTCACGTGGTACTGTCCGGCGCGTTCCGCCTCGGCCGCCACAGCCTCCTGGGCCTGACGCTTGGTGCCGATGAAGAGCACCTTGCCGCCCCCGGCCACGGTTTGGACCACGGCGTCGTAAGCGACGCGAAAAAGTTTGACCGTCTGCTGCAGGTCAATGATGTGAATGCCGTTGCGCGCGCCGAAAATATAGGGGCGCATTTTCGGGTTCCAGCGCCGGGTCTGGTGCCCGAAGTGCACTCCTGTTTCCAGCATCTGCTTCATGCTGACATAAGCCATTGTTCGTCCTCCTTGGGGTTGATGTCCTCCATCCCGCGCTTTGCTGTCGATCTCGCCGGCCTTGGGCCGGACCCCGGATCCGCGGGGATGTGCGTAGTGGAAACAGATTGTTTACTGCAAATTTTTTGGAATTGCAAGGGAAAATTGAGAGATACGGCGAACCATCGCGCCGTCTGTTTGCAGTCGTGGGCGGGAAAGATTTTTTCGGAAGGGGGATTTTTCCCCCGGATGCGCGAAAGGGCTTGCCAGGGAGCGGGAATCGGGGTAAAGAGAAAAAAGGAACCGGGGGCTTGCAAATGCCCGTTTGCGTCGGCGTTCGGCAGTGTTTGTCTGTAACCTTCCTGCCGGACGCTCCCTCGTTTCCTTTTTTGCGGCTTTTTATCGCGGTTTGCGGAAAGTCGGAAACCCGTCAGGACACGATGTTGGCTTTCAAAGCCAAAAGACAGTTCCCTCCCGCATCTCGCTGAAGCCAACATCCCGGCATACAATGTTTTCCTTTCCGCGCACGACGCTCCGGCAAGCCATAAAAAGCGCAGTTTTCGCCTTTACGCTTACCGGAATCTTAGCCTGGGCGGAAACAGGCCTCATTCAGGGCGCGCGACGCCTGGCCGGACGCCTGACGGCGAGCGTCCGTCCGATAATGGCCATCTTTTCTTTTCCCGCGTCGGGCAAAAGGTGGGCATAGCGCAAGGTCATGGCGATCTGCTTGTGTCTCATGAGCTGCATGAGTTCCTGAATGCCCACCTCCCCCGACTGGGCAAGCCAGCTGGCGAATGTGTGCCGCAAGGTGTGGAACCAGACTTTTTGTCTGGCGTCCTCTATGCCGTCGTTCAGTCCCAGCGCGTTCACGGCCTCCGCGAAAGTTTTTGAAACCGCCGTGGGGCGTTTCCCGTTGCGGCCCCCAAAAATCAAGGCTGCCGGCGCGGTTTTGCGCCTCAAAAGCATTTTCAGCGCGTCCGGGGGCAGGTGGACGGTCTGACGTTCGCCGCCCTTGGCGCGGATCGTCAGGCTTTTGTTTTGCGCGTTGATATCGCCGCCCCTCAGGCCGAAAATTTCCGTCGCCCTCAATCCGGTGTGCAGCGAGAGAAAGGCCATGTCGTGAAGCTGCCCGGAGCGCCGCCCAAGTTCGTTCAAAAGGCCGCGCGCTTCCTTTGGGGTCAAAAAACGCTCGGCGCGGTTCTGGACGCGCGGCATGACGAAATTGCCCTGTGTGGAAAACGGATTTGTGCCGCGGAATTTTTTCCGGCGGATGGCAAGGTTTACGGCTGCCCGCAGGTCCGAAAATATCTTTTTTACCGATTCGGCGGAGAGTTTCCCCGCAAGGTCGGCCTTCATCGCGTCCAGCGTTTCGGGCGTGACGGCCGTCACGGACTTGCCCCCGAGGACGGGTTTCGCGCGGACGTCATAACGGCTGACGAGCGGCCTCGTCGTCTTGCCGTCCGCCTTCAGGGCGTCTATATAGGCGGACATGACCGCGTCCATCGTGGGGATGTTCCTCTTCGACAGGCTGGACGGGTCTTCACCGAGGTTCATCCTGTTCAGGATTTCGATGCGCCGCCGGTTGCAATACCCTTCGGTGACGCCGCGGCTTGCCGGGCCTATCTTCTCCCACTTCAATTTTCCCTCCGCCTGAAAGGCTATCCAGTAAATTCGGTCGGGTTTGCCGTGATGGCGGCGTCCGGACGATTCTCTCCAGTAGACGCCCTGATATTTTTTGGATGCCACCCGTTCAGACCTTGCAGACTTCGCCATGACCACGCCTCCTGCGACGTTTCTTACCGGTTTTTTACCGTGAATTTATGATGATTTTTTTGCCGTGACATCAGCGCCGGGGCGCGGAAAGATTTGTTCGAAAAGCCGTGATTTTCACTTGACAGTTCCTGACATTTGGGCTATGCTTCTACCCAATTTCGTATGCCTCCACAGCCCAGGGAGTGTTTTTCTTCAACGTCGGGGGGACAGACGCTCCCTGGGCTTCGTTCGTCCCGGCTTTTTCACATCTGATTTTCCCCATGATTTTTCCCCAGCCTGTCTTCCGCAAAAACTCTGGGATGCCCCCGTTTTTCTCCCTCCTGAAGCATAGAGGCAGACCTGAAAACAAACTGTCTCCGTAAAAATTTTTTACCCGTAAAATTTTTTTAACTTCGTGTTTTTACAGGTAAAAAATTTTTTTTGAAAAAATTTGGCCTAAAGAATAAAAATTTTTGTACGAAAAGACTTGCATTGCGAAAACGCTTGGGGTATGGTGTTCTCGCAGTGGGCATCAACTAGGGAAGAGGAATGTTTTTAACGCGCGTACAGCGCAAAAGAAAGGAAGGTTAGTATGAAGAAACTCGCGACTCTTTTGCTGGCTGCGGGTCTGGTGCTTGGCGCTGCCACCGGCGCAAGCGCCGTTGACTTCAAGGTCAAGGGCGAATGGCTCGTCACGTTCGACTACGGTCAGAACCAAAACTTCACCAACAACAACACCGGCGGCGGCGACGGCAAAGACGAGTTCGAGGCCAGCCAGCGCTTCCGTCTCATCTTGGATGCCGTGGCTTCCGAAGCCCTGTCCGGACAACTCTTCTTCGAAATAGGCGGCGCCCAATGGGGCAGTAACGCCGCAGGCGCCGGCCTCGCCCTC
>JAISTW010000005.1 GCA_031272405.1 Desulfovibrio sp.
TAGCAAAAATCAGGACGGAACGCGGGTCGGGGGTGACGGCGCGTTCCGTCCCCGCGCATTGATGTATTCTCCCGAACATCATGCGCACGGGGAGACGGACGCGGCAAATTCCGTCTCCCCACTTTATTTGTCCGGCAGGTCCAGCGCGGATGTCATTCGGTCATGACAATCCGGGGCCGCCGTTCCATGATATCCGCGACATGAAAGACCGTGCGGGCGCTTCTCCCCTCCTCGTCCACCATGGAAAGAACATATTTCCCCGGTCTGAGCGGCAGGAGCAGGCTTTGTCCCACAGCCTGCGCGCCAAAAAAACGCTCGTTCAAAAACCAGTAGACCGTCCCCCTGGCCCCCTCCACCGTGAGCGCGACATTCTGCACGGGCGCTTCCGGGCTGATAAAATATCGCGCGGCCAGCGGCGCCGTGATTTCCAGCCTGGGCCGCCGGGCAAAAGCGATGTTTTTCCGATGGACATACGTTTCCAGTTCGGCCGGCAATATTGTGCGCAGTTCACCATCGCGCAGCGTGTGCAGAGAACAGGGCGCCGCCGGGGTGACGCCCCTGATGCGCTGTTTCCATGCCGTTTGGGGACAGCCTGGAGCCGCCGGCATGCCGGAGAGAGTGCAGGCCATGAATGATTCCATATCCGACGGCGGGTCGTACCAGGGCTTTTCCCCCGGTGCCGGCGGAATGTCGCGCAGAACGGCAAGGGCCGCCGGAGCCGCCGCGATCAGGCCGACAAGACCGCTGTGAGGCAGCCCGGCGGGGTCGCCCAGCCATACGGCCGCCGTATGCCGCGGTGTATAGGCCGCCGTCCAGGCATCGCGAAAGCCGTAGGATGTGCCGGTCTTGAAGGCGATGGGTCGCCCGCTTTCCATGATGGACTGACTCTGCGCCGGCGGCAGACGCAAAGTATCCCGCAGGGATTCGGCAATCAGCCAGGCCCCGGCCTGCGTGGCCACGCGTTCCTCACCGGGGCGTTGTCCGGCCTTTTCCGCCAGAGTCGTGAGCTGGCGTCGCAGACCAAGCCTGGCCAGGGTGCTGTAGCTGTCAAGAATTTGCAGCAACGTTGTTTCACAGCCACCAAGCGTCAACGAATCGCCGTAATAGGCCGCCGACCGGTTAATGCCGCTCAAACCGCAGCGCCGCATGAACTGTCGGCCGGCCTCTCCGCCCACAAGGCGCAGCACGCGCACCGCGGGGGCGTTGAGGGAGGCGGCCAGAGCCTGACCGGCCGTGACCGGCCCCCGGTACAGGCGGTCATAGTTGCGTGGGGCGTCGCCGCTGAAGGCAAGGGGCGTGTCCGCCAGCAGGGAAGCCGGAACAAGTTTGCCCTGTTCATAGGCCAGCAGGTAGACAAAGGGTTTGAGAAGCGAACCCGGCGAACGCAACGAAGCGCCACAATCCACCCATTGCCGCCCCACTCCGGGGCTGAAACGCGCGTTGCCCACATAAGCCGCCAGCGCGCCGCTCTGGTTGTCCACAACGCCGCCCGCCGCCGTGACCTGCTCCGGAAAGGCCAGCAGGGCTTCGTCCAGTCGCAGTTCCAGGATGCCTTGCAGGACGGGGTCAAAGGCAGTCCGCACGGGGGCGCGGGCCGTGCTCCAATAGTCCGCCGGAAGCGAGCGGAAAGCAAGGTCGGCGTAATGCCAGGCCTGCCTGGGAATGTTCCCGCGTCCGGGCGGCAGCGGTTCCAGCAGAGCCAGCTCCAGCTCGGAAGCGGGGATGACGTTCCGCCGCCGTAGGCGGTTGAGGATGTCATTGCGTCGCCGCAGAGTTTTTTCCGGGTTTTTGTCAGGACGGTACAGCGACGGGCCGCGAAGCATGCCGATGAGCAGGGCCGCCTCGGCCAGCGAAAGTTCCTCGGCCCGCTTGCCGAAATAGCTTCTGGCCGCCGCCTCCACCCCGCGCACCGTGCCGCCGAAAGGCGCGCGATTCAGGTATGTTTCCAGAATTTCCCTTTTGGTGAGGGCCAGTTCCAATTTCAGGGCCAGCGCGAATTCCCGCGCCTTGCCGGCAAGACTGCGCTCGCCCGGCCAGAGCAGGCGTATGGTCTGACTGCTGATGGTGGACGCCCCGGAAATCACGCGGCCATTGGTGATATTCTGCCAGACGGCCCGGAGCAGGGCCAGCGCGTCCACCCCGGGATGGGAATAAAAACGCCTGTCCTCCACCTCCACAGCCACGAGGGGAAGCCATTTGCCCATGCGTTCCAGCTTCACGGGCAGACAAAATTCGCCCGCGGACGAAAGGCGCACATGGAAGACGCGTCCGTTTTTGTCGGCAAGAGCCGGCGAAACAGGCCAGACTCCGGCGTCTCCTGCCGGAGAGGGAAGCAACGCCCACAACAGGGCGAGCGCCCCCAGAGGGACGCCCGCCCAGAGAATGGCGCCGCGCGGTTTCATTACTCCACAGTCACCGTGCCAGGGCTGGTGACGACCTTGACGCCGGGGTCATACATGCCCTCGACAGCCAGAGGCGGCAGCATGAAGGCCCCCTTGCTCACGGCGCGCAGGGTATAGGTGAAGCAACTCGGCTTTTCCGGCGCTTCACTGATAAACAGAAGAAGCCGATCGTCCCGTATTTCAGCCCTGACGGCGCTTTCGGCATTGAGAGACACGGGCCTGCCGAAGGGCTTCGGAGCAGTCAGGGCTTTGCCCGTTTTGGGATCCCGCATTTCGGCGTCACCGTCGCCGCCCGTCGCGAGTCTGGGATTGTCTATCTCAAAGCCGCCGGGCGCGATGTCGGTCAACACCAGATTGCCGAGGGCGGCCTCGGGCTTGAGATATATCTGCACTGTCACTCTGGCGCCCTGGGGAACTTTGACGTTGCGGGCAATGTTCTTCATGCTGCCGTCGGCGCCGTAATTCATGAAGTCCACTGTCTGCCCGTCGGGCAGCAGCCAGCGGCGCGCGGCCACAAGCCCTTGGGAGACAGGGGCAGGCGCCGCTGTCGGAATGCCGGAGCTTTGCCACGAATAGTACGCCGGGGCTTCGCCGCTGACCTTGAGCGTGACGGGCAGCGGATTTTCCGGCGGGGCCGGGGGCAGATCGTCACGCCTGAGGATTGGAGTCCGCCCGTTGCGGAAGCTGGCGACAACGGAGGAGCCGGACGCGGTTTCCGCGCTGAGCGTCGCCTCGAAGTCCTTTCCCCTGGAGGCCGTCTTTTCCGTATACCGCCCCAGGGCCAGCGCGGCCATGCCGTTTTCCTGGGTGCTGTACCAGCGGTCCCTGTTGCCGTCATCCATAACCTTCAGAGCCAGTTGGGCGGTTTCGGGGGCCAGCGGGTCTGTGCCGGCCCACATGAGCAGGCGCAGGGCGTCATTGCGCGCCGCGGATTCATAGCTCTGGCCGCAGCCTCGATTCCAGGCCAATGGCCGCGTGCCCAGTTCTCTGAGGGCTTCTGTTTTGCCCGTGGCTCTGGCGTAGGCCCCGGCCAGAAAAATGCGGGCCGAGGGGGAGAGGAGATCGCCCTGATCCTTCAAAAACTGCATCCAGCCGAGGGGTGCGTCGTTGTTAAGGGCCAGCACATAGGCGATATAGGTTTTGACGCTGATGACATCCCTGGCCGCGGCTTCGTCTTCGGGAAGCGGCGTCGCAAGCCAGGCGCGCATCCAGGAGAGCGCGGCCTTCATGGCGTCTTCGGGCGCAAGGCCCCCTGCCTCGGTGAGAAAATGGGCGGCATAGACGCTGCCCCAGGGGTTGGCTTCGCCATTGCCGCCGCCGGGCCACATGTTGAAGCCGCCGTCGCCGCGCTGCATTGCTAGAATGCGCCGCACGGCGAAATCAAGACCCTGTCTGAATTCTGTGTCCTGCGCCTTTTCCGGGTCCAGGGATCTGAGCATGGCCGGCGCGGCGATGTAGGGCCAGGCCGCCGAAATGGTCTGTTCAAGGCAACCGTAGGGATAGGCGCCAAGATAGTTCAAGGCTTTTGTCAGGACGATGCCGGGCGTTTCGGAAAAGGCCAGCGTCACCTTTTGAGTGCCCTTGAAAAACCCGCTGCCCACGTCAATGACGGCGGACTGCCCCGGTTGCACGGCGCCCGCGCCGCTGCGGGTAAAATGGGGAAAAGGCGGCCGCACGGGCACTTCAAGGCGTTGCTCAAAGGGAGAGCCCTTCTCCAGCGTGGTGACGATGCGGACAATGCCCAGACCCGAGGCGTTTTCCGCCTTGAAGGAAAGGGAAATGGCCGCTCTGGGATTGCGGGCGTCCAGAGTTATGGGATATTCTTTTGGGCTTGTGAGCGCGAGCGGCCCTTCCGTCGTTATGCTGACGACGGCCTTGCGTGGTTTGTCATCGGCGGCGAAGGCAAGCACTGGGGCCGTGAACGCGTCACCCGGCGCGACCATGCGCGGCACGGTGGCTTCAATGGTGATCTCGCGGGCCACCTTGACCTGTGCCGTCGCGCTGCCCACGGCGGAGGCGGTGGCGGCCACGGCCATGATGCGGCCCTTGCCGCTGTATTCGGGCAGTTTCAGGCTGACGGAAGCCCGACCATTTTCGTCGGTTGTCAGCGTTCCGAGAAACAGGGAAAGCAGTTCCAGCTTACGGAGCATGGGCGCTATGAAACTCTCGCCGCCGCCGTCGCCGCCGGCTTGCAGGGTCATGGCCTTTCTTTGGGAAAGGGGCATGAGATCGTCGTACACGTCAAAATCGGCGCCGAGCAGCGCGCGCTTGGCCGTGAAAAAGGCAAAGGGATCAGGGGCTGCGAAGTTGCTGAGGGCAAGCAGTCCCTCGTCCACCAGGGCAAGGGCCACTTCGCCGCGCGCCGGCCGCCCCTGGGCGTCCTTCAGGCTCACGCTGACCGGCAGTTCGCCGTTAGGCAGGGTTTCCGGAGGCGCGCCCACAGTTACGGCAAGTTTCTGGGCGCTGTGGTCAATAGGGAGCGGGATGAGCCCGAAAGCCCGGTGCGCGCCCCACACTTCGTCGGGCTTGACGGGACGGACAACCCAGGCCGAGCAGTAGGCGTTGGGGGACATTGCCTGAAGCACCGGCACGTCCACCGTCATTTCCGGCGCGGTCATGGTCAGAACCTGATGGCGTATCTCCCGGCCGCCTTCCAGCGCCAACAGAAGTTTGCCGGCAAAGGGCGCGCGGATTTTGAGCGTCGCGGTTTCGCCAACGGCGTAGCGGGGCTTGTCCCAGGAGAGCATGACCCGATCAACCAGGGATGAGGCGCCTTCGCCGGAACCGGCGACACCGGCCCAGACTTCAAGTTCCGCGTCGGCGATGGCGCCGCTCTCCGGCTCCGTGAAACGCAGACGATAGACGCCGCGCTGTTTTGGTGTAAAGGTAAAGACGCCGGAACCGCCTTCGAGCATGATGTCCCGCTCCGCGACCTTGTCATAGGCGACGCTTTTGGCGTAGCCCTGATCCGACCGGATATAATACTCGTTGCGCAGTTCCAGCGCGGCCTTGACGCGCCGCGCCGCCGCGGCCTGTCCATCGGGGGTGACGGCCGCCACGCGCACGCTGCAGGGCGCTCCGGCCTGCGGCGGGGCTTCGGGCGTCTCGTAGCCCAGCAGCGTCCCGGTGCGGAACCAGGGGATGTTGAGATTGCGGCCCACCCAACGACCGCCGTCTTCGCGCACGCGCGCGCTGAAGACAATCTGGGCGATATTGGCCCTGACCTCGCTGTCCGCGGCATAGCCGAAGCCGCCCTTGCCGGCGGCATCCAGCGTGCCCACTTCATTGGAAAGGATCTCTTCGCTGATACTGTACGCCGACGGGAAGGTATAGGCTTTCCAGCTCGCCGGCCGGAAATCGTAGGGGATCATCCGCGTTCTGGCCTCCCAGGGACCGTCGGCCACTGGCGCGCCGAAAAGATACGCGGAATCGATGCCGACGGCGATGGTTTCGTCGCCCACGGCATAGGACTTGTCGGTCTCCAGCTTCACCTCAATGCGCGGGGGCTGGAAATCTTCCACGGCAAAGGAGCACATGCCCATGATCTGCTGTCCCGGAACGCTCACGCTCATGGTGTATTTTCCGGTGGGGGCCGAAGGCGTCAGGGGCAGGGAAAAGGCCGCGCCGCCTTCGGCGGAAAGCAGGGCCGTGCCCTGCCCCGCTGTGCGGCCGGTGGAGGCGCGGACGCTCCAGGCTACGGGAAAAGGTTCCGGAGCGCGCATGGCCGCGTCGCGCACCAGCGTCTTGAAGTCCACGGTCTCGCCGGGGCGGAATACTCCGCGCGGGGTAAAACAGAAGGCCTCATAGCCCTGGCGCAGGTACGGTCTGCCGCCCGTGTCAAAGGCGCTGTCCCGGGCCATGTCTTTGTCCAGCTTGAGATAGGCCGTGTCCGAAGGGTTTCTGTCATGCCCGGCGTCGGTGGAGACAAGCACGATGGCGGGCCGCTCGCGCTGGTCCCAGGGCGTCTCGCGGGTGTGGCGCCAAACGCCGTCCCTGTCTGTGCGCCCCTCGGCCAGCAGCGTATTGTTGGCGGCAAAAACGCGCACAATGGCGTCATTGACGGCGTCGGCCGTGGCGATGGAATTGACCCACACGGTGCAGCTGTCGGGCATCAAGCGGGCGCTGACGCCGAGATCGGAGATGACGACCAGTTTTTCCGAAGACTGGCCGCTCTCATACTCCCTGTCCTCCTGATCGCCGTCTGCCTGCCCCGGGGCGTCGGCGTTGGCGATGGTGAGCAGGAACACGCCCTTGCCCTTGCCGACGATCTGCCGGAGATCAAGGGCCGTTTCCGTCACGCGGTTGCGCGCGCCCTTGACGGTTCCATGTCGCACGGCCAGCCTGCGGGAAAGGTGTTTGCGGTAGGCGTCGAAAAAACCCTGGCTCATGAGGGGAATATTGCCCGGAGGAAGCTGCCAGAGCGTGGCCTGCACCCGCTCCACGTTGATGGTGGAAACGGGAACCAGCATGTTGCGCAAGGGGGAAAGAATGCTGCCCTGGGCGTCAATGGCGACGCTGGGGGAAAAATCCTCAAAAATGACGGTTGATGTGAAATCCTCGTTCAAATAGCCGAGCGGGCCGGGCATGCCTTTTCTGAAGGTCAGGCTGACGCGGGGCGTGTTCATGAAGTCTCCCACGATTCTGAAGCCGGAGTCGCTGCCCTCGATGCGCGCATCAATGTCCGGCTTGATGTCCAGAAACTGGCGCACCTTGTCCACGTCCGCGCTGTTGGTGGTTTCCACCTGGATATGGCGGCTCCAGGGCGGGGCGTCGCTCTGCCCCGGCCGCACCGTCGTGATGGACAGCATGGAAGTGGTTTCCACCTCACGCGTCTGGGGGGACTCAAGGCCCTGAGGGCCTTCCTCGCTGGCGAAGCCCATGGGCAGGGTAAGGCGCAGCTTGCCCTGTTGCCCCGGTTTTGTCAGCGCAACGACAACTTTGCCGGATTCGGCGCCGCTCTGGTCACGGGCGCCGCCGCTGGCGCGCTGCACGTCAAAGGCGAGAGCCGCGCCGTTCCCGGTGGCGATTTTGAGCGATTTGCGGAGTTGGGCCAAGCTCACCCTGGCCGTGAATTCCAGTTGCAGCGCGACGGCGCCGTCCTTAAAATACCGGGTTTGCGTCACGCGCTCCCACTTGAAGGGATAGGGCGTAAACTTGGCCCAGCCGTCGTAAAACGAGCCGTTCAGCGCCTTGACCTTGCCCCCGGCGGCGCTGAAGGTATATACGGTAGCGGTTGCGGCCGGCTTGTAGCTGGTAAAGACCAGTTCCGTGGGGCTGGCCCATACGCCTTCGCCTTCCAGAGGCGGTTCAAAGACAACGGGCAGCTTTTCCGGAGGCAGAGGAGTGTTCATGCTTTTCTTGCCCACCATGGCCGCACTGAACTTGAAAACAATGGCGGTTTGCCCGCCGGCGGCCCGGCTGACGCCGTATATCAGTTTCACCGCCTCTTTGGGGCCTGTCGACGCCGGCCCGTCAAAGGCGTGGGAAACGCCGCCACAAAACGTCACCATCAAAAATACGGCCAGGCAGGCGGCGAAACCCATCGTGGACACGGCCACAAGGGTTGTTGTTCCCGCAAAAAATTTTTCAGAAAATAGTTTCATGGTAACGTCCTTTGCATTTCAGAAAGCTTACCGCGGTTCCGTCTTCAGACTGACGACGGCCCAAGCGTTTTTGCCGTCGCGCACGTACGACTTCGCCACCGCCGTGAATTTACCGTATATTTCCTTCTCGTCGTCGGCGTTGAACACCACGCCCGACATGACGATCTGCCCGGAGGCGTTTTTCGAGGCCTTGTCAACGCGCGCATGCCAGGGAGCCTTCCCGTCCACCTGCTCCCAGTCGTCTTTTGCCGCGGCCAACGCGTCGCAGGTGAAGAGCAGAAACAAACAACTCAGAAGAAACATCGAAAAACGTCTTGCCGCATTCATATTCAGACTCCCTCACTGAACGCGCCGCACTCTGCCAGCAGCAGGGCCGCCGTCAGGCAGAAGAACAGTTTTTTCATGCGTACCCCAAAAATTCAACGGTTATGACAGAAGGAAATAGCTACTTCCCCCGCAGGTATTTTCCGTCAATGGCGACGGCGCTTTTCTCGAAATTCGACCCCGCGCTTCCAGAGAGGAATTTACCCTTCCTGAAAGCGTCTGTGGTCTTTACCGTCGCCGTTTCGCCGTCAAAAGCAATGGAAATCTGTATCTTCGGATCGCGGTTTTGCGGTTCCAAGGCGTCGTCCAGAATTTCCACGGAGGCTGTGACGGTTTTATCCGTCAATGCGGCGGCACAGGCGCGGCATCTGCCGAGTTTGGCCGGATTGTCCTTCTCCCAGACGGCGAAATCCAGGGAGTACATTTCCTCCTTTTCCTCCAGCGCCTGGGACGTTCCGCGATACACGGCCATGTGGCCGCGGAGCGTGTCGCTTTGCAGTTCGTAGAAGCCCTCCCGCGGGCTGCCCTTGACGAGTTTCCCCGTGTTCGCGCGTTCCGCGCGCTGAACGGCGTCTCCGAGGGCGACGGCGTAGGCGTCCGCCTCGTTTTTTCCGGCCTTGACAAGACGATGGGCTTTTTCGGCGACGGCGGCGTCAAGTTCCTTTTCCAACGCGGCGAAGGCATGTTCGTCCAGCAGGTTGTAAGCGTTCATCATGGCGAGATCGTAGAGATCGTATATTTTGCCGAAGCTCCTGCTCGCGCTCCGGAATTTGCCGATCTCGTCGCCCGACAGCGCGGCGCAAACAGTCGGAAGGAGCGCGCCGCACACAATCACGGCGGAAAAAACCACGAGCGCGAGCATTCTTGCCCGGGTAAAAAACGCGTCCATTCCTATCTCCAGTCGCCCATGAGGACAAAAGGCGCCCAGTAAAAGGGCTGGCGGAAGTCTTTCCCCTCGACCTTGTTGTCAATCATCAGCAGTTGTGCCTCCCGCAGGGCCGAGGCTATGCTCGGTTTGTCGCTGCCTTCGTGCAGACGGTAGAAATTGGACATGAGCAGGCCAGTGGACTCGTCAAAGACCGGCCAGAGGGTCGCCAGCACCGCCTTGGCCCCGCGTTTCTGGGCCAGAGCGCCGAAGCCCTCGATTTCCTTGCCGCTGGCATCCACCCCGCCCCGCGCCGTCTGGCAGGCGGAAAGGGCCAGCAGATCCACGTTTTTGAATTTGAAATCCTCGGATTCAATTTTGGTCAGGGGCAGGCCCGTGCCGTCGCCCAGCAGCAGGAAGGACTGCTCCGGATTTTTCTTGTCAAAATGAAAGTGGCTCGCCAGATGGATGACGGGATAGCCGGTTTCCAGCACGTCCTGCAGCATGTCCGTTGTGAAGCCTTCGTCCAGGGTCATGACGCCGTTCAGGACGCCGCCGGCATTGGCCTGCGTGCGGACTATGGAGACCAGTTCATCCTTGACCGCCGGCAGGGCCGTGAATTTGCCGCGTCCGTACTTGTGTTCCTTGGTCACCCCAAGACCGGCCACCTTCCAGTTGCCCGCGCCCGGTACGGCCAGGCCGGCCTTGGTGGCGTCGTTGAACAGGGAAACGTTGTATTTCTGGATCAGCCACTGCTTGCCGTCGTGCAGGGCAGCCATGGGGATATAGCGCAACTGTCCGTCCAGGGAGAACATGATCATCTTGGTGTTGGCCTGTTCCAGAGCCGGGGCCAGAGGACCGACCACGGCCTCGTAGAATTCTTTGGCCAGCGGTCGGGAGTCCTTTTCCGGATCCTGCAGCACATCGCGGAAGGCGGTTATCTTTTCCGGCAGTTTTTTGACGTCAAAGGGGCTTTCCTTGGCAACCTGGCTGTTGGGCGTTGTCAGAATGAGCCAGATGCGGCTGTCGGTGACAATGGTCTGCAACAGCACCACCCCGTCCCCCAGAGTGGCGAGCAGACGCTGGTAGGTTTCCAGATTGCCCAGGTCCGCCGCTCGCTTGTCGCCCTTGGCAAGCTCGCTGGAGAGGTTTTTCATGAAAGCGGTGAAGGCCTTTCGCGCCGTGGTCATGTCCTGGCGCAGACTTTTCAGGCGTTCCTCCTCCTGCTGGGTCAGGGTTTCGCCCCTGGCGCGCTTGTCCAGCAGGGCGCGCTGTTCCCCGGCCAGGGCGACGATCTGGTTGTTGATTTCATTGTAGCGTCCGGCAATATTGGCATCCATGCCGGCCATCATGTCCGTCGGGGCGGAATCCGCGGCCTGGGCCGGAGCCTTGGCGCTTTTCGGGGCGGGTTTTTCCGGGGCCACATCAAGAGCGGCCAGCTCCGTTCCCTTGAGCATCCCCAGCACCTTCTGGGCTTCGGCGGTTTTGCCTTGGGCCATGAGCACGTCCGCCAGGAGTTGGCATGTCTCTTCCATGGCCGCGGCGTAAGTCTTGCGCATGTCGGGCTTCAGCGCGCGCAGTACCTTCTGCACTTCATTGACGGCCTGTTTGCCGTAAAAAGCGGATGTCTCCAAATCCCCTTTGGCCTTGCAGGCTCTGCACAGCAGCTTGTACACCGACTGGGAAATTGTTTTGTCGGTGATGGCCTGCGTCCGGGGCAGGAGGTCCTGCAACAGGGCCAGAGCGCCGTCGGCGTCGCCTGTTTCCAGAAGAATTTTTCCGCGCTGCGCCAACATGTCCAAATGGTAGGCATGCTCCTCGCCGTAGGCCTGGGACAACTTCGGCAGCAGCGCGTCCAGCCGTTTGGCGGCGGCGGCGTACTCCTTCAGTTTGATCAGGGCGATGACGCAGTTGCCTTCCATCCTGAGCACATGCGGATTATCCGCGCCGAACAGTTTGGCGTATCCCTGTCGCGTCTCTTCCATAAGCCGCAGGGCCTGGGCGGTGTCCTTTTTGGGGCCGTCGTCAACAGCGCCCCCCAGCAGACTCAGCACATCGAAGTAGGAAGAACCGCCGGACTTTTTGGCTTTTTTCAGTTCCGCGAGCAGTTCGCGGCATTCCTTTTCCACCGCGTCATAATCCCCAATGTAATACAGGGTAATGGCGTGTTCAAACCGAAGCCCAATGGTTGCGTCGGAAGCGGCGCCGTGTTTTTTCAGGACGAAGGGCAGCAGCTTCTCGGCTATGTCGAGGGCATCGTTGTAGCGGTTCATCGCCCTGTAGGAGGCAATCAATTCGCTGGCCAGGCCCACCGTCCGCTCGTCGGCCGGGCCGTATTTTTTCAGCCGTCTCTGGAGTTCGGCCTCCTGCAGGGCCGCGGCTTCCCTGTTGCGGTCAAGACTCTGCAAAATAGAGGCCCGCACCCGAACGGCGGCTGCATAGGCGTCCGAATCCTCGCCCATGCCCAGACGCGCCAGGGCCACATTTTTTTTGCTGACCTTTTCCGCTTCCTGATACCGCCCGAGGGCCTTCAGGCTCTGATACAGATCGTCGTGGATGGCCCAGTTCAGTCTGGGATCCAGGGGTTGGGGCAGCTTGGCCACGGATTGCAGAAGCTGTTGGATGACGTCCAGGGCCTGGGCGTGCTGTCTGTTTTTTTGCAGAGCGCGGATCTGATTCACGGCGTCCAGGACTATTTTTGCCTGCTCCTTGTTCAGGCTGTAATAGGGGCCCGGCCCCAAATCCCGATCCGGGGCTTCCTGGGGGGCGCTCTTGGCAGGTTCGTCCTCCTCATAGACCAGATCGCGCGTGCCGGGCTTGTTGGCCGCCAGGGCAAAGGAAGGCGGCAGCAACAGGCACGTCAGCCAGACTGCCGCCGTCAACAGAGAGAATAAAGAAATGAAACGCTTGTTCATTGCCGCCGCCTCCTTTTTCATTCGTGAACCAGTTCGTACGAGGCCACAAAGGTATCGCCGGGCTTGACGGTCTGGGTCTTGGTCAGGCTTTTCTCGTCCTCTTCCTCTTCAAAAACCAGGTCGCGGGTCTGGCGTTTGTTGAGGTTCTGCTCGCCCAGATTGTTGATGAGCTTGTCCAGCTGGGTCAGGTCCACCTGCTGTCCGGCCTTGTCGGCTTCGGCGATGGCCGCGTCCAGGGCGGCTATTTTCTGCGGGCTGATCATGCAGATGAGGATTTCCGTGCCGGTCTTCTCGTCAAAGCGGAAGGCGCCCTTGACCGGCATGGTGTATTTTTCGCCCTTCTTGACGGCGTTGTCCATGCCCGTCTTGGCGGTGGGGAAGAGCACCGTGAATTTGCCGGAAGTCATGCGGCTCATCCAGTAGATGTAGCCGTCCATGCCGGGCGTGTAGAGCAGCTTGACGCGGTCGCCGCTCTTGAAGGTGCTGTTGGGGGCCACGATTTCCGTCTTGCCGTCCCGCGTCAGTTCCAGAGAGGTGGCGATGGAGATTTTCAGGCCGCCTTCCACCTTCACCTCTTCTATTTTTTCTTCCTTTTCAGCGTCTTTCAGCACTTCCTCGTCTTCAAACACGAGGTCGCGGGTGCCGGGCTTGTTCTGGGTTTCCGCCGCTCTGACGGGCGTGCCGGCGGTCAGCATCAGGGCCAGGGCAAAGGCAATCAGCGGCAGGGCCGCCATACGCAATGTTTTCATCTGAATTTCCTCTTTTCCTAGAGTTGTCATGTTGCAACGCATGGTCACCACCAAGCCCCGCCTCCGGCTCCGGTGGCCCTCCTGATTCCTGCTTGGTCGCCGCTCCAGGTGAATTTGACGGAGCTGCCCCGTTTCATGATCACTTTGTGCGGCGAGCCGGACCGCTGTTTGGCGGAATGGTTCTGAGCGCTGCTGGTGAGGTAGATGGTGGGCGAGTCGCCTCTTCCTCTCCAGGCGATATCCTTCCGGCCGACCACATGCGCGTAATAGCCGAAGGCGTTGCCGCCGGCCCAGCTTTTGTATATTTTTCTCGTGGACCAGGGAGCGACGGTATACCAGGCGGTCACCCACCAACCCCTGTCGGACGGCAAAACCAGCGCCACGGTGATTTTTTTGGACGACGCGTTTTGCAGGGTGATCACTCTGGACGCCCAGGCGTCTTCGGTCTGCAGCAGCGTGACGGCGCAGAGCAGGAGCGCCGGCAGCAACATTCTCAGTTTCTTCATGAAAACCTCCTTTTGGGTATATGATTGAGGTGACCGCCGCAGGCGCGCTCACCGCAAGTCCATGTTTGAGCGCTCGGCCTGTTTGACGGCCCATTCCTCCAGCAACTGGGCCTCATTGTCCCCGGCGTAGCGGCTGAGGGCCTTTTTCTCGGCGGCTCTACGCTCCTCCGGCAATGCCCGCCATTCCGCCTGCATGCGTTTTCGGAAGGCTTCGTCCTCGTCCCAGAAAACGTGCAGGCGCTCGTGCCGGAGAGTGGCGTCAAGCGTCCGCTTTTTCCCGGCCGAGGCAGCCAGGATGTGACGGACGCGCCCTGTGGGGACAAAACGCCCCTTGCTGAAGGCGATGACGCGATCCTCCAGAAGCAGCCCGGCCAGCACGGCCTCGTCCAGCGCGGGGTCGGAGCTTCGGCCGGCAATGACGTCGTTGAGCCAGTCGCAGACCTGAACTGTGGAATAGTGAAAGCCGAGCAGGCCCTTCAGGTATGTTTCCACGGGCAGGGAGAGATCAATGTCGCGAGCGTGCAAAGCCAGCGCGTAGGAGGCGCGGGCCAGGGAGCGGGAGTCGTCGAAATGCAGTTCGTAGGTGCTTTCTCTGAAGCGCCAGGGGGTGGAGAAATTCCGGCAATTCGCTTCCGTTCTGGCCCAGAATATCCTGCCTGGCGCGGCGATGCCGTCGCCCCGCCCTTCCCGGCAGTCCCTGACGGGACCGGCGCCGGGAGCGGCGACGTCCGCAACGGCGGAGGCAGGCCAGCAGAGCAGGGCCAGACACAGCGTTTCAAGCGCGATCAGCCGGATCATTTCGTCGCGCCCGGGCTATTCGACGATGATGGACGATGTGATGTCGTTCCACTTGTCCCCGACATAGGATGAGCTTTTTTTCAGAACGCCCTTCCTTCCGCCAAAATTTTCGTGTTCGAACAAAATGACCCTGTTGCCCTTGCGAACTTTGACCGAACTCAGCCTGTCATTGCCGATCTTGAGATTCCTGAGATTGTACCGCCCTTCCTGCAGGCATTGGGCGTTGCCTTTATAGTTTGCGTGCTCATAGATTATGGCCGCGCATTCCCTGGCCTGCGCAACGCCAGCCGTCAGGGGGATTGCCAGGGCGCATGCCAGAACTGTCGCGCAAAGCGGGAGAATGAGGGAAAGGGGAAAATGAAAAACCGCTTGTCTCATGTTGTCCTCCTCATCTTGTTGTTTTTTCCAACCATGCTCTTGTCGGCAAAAAATACGTCGGCGCATGGTTTACCGGATTCCGCCCGTCAGCAGCAAGGCCAGCAGATAATATCCGGCAACGGCCGCGATCGCGGCCAGCAGGACAAAACGCGCGACGTGGGCCACAGTCAGCTTCACGGGCATATTCCTCTGGGAACACTTATCTACAGCATGTCCCAACGTGGCGCTTTCGTCTATTACCCTTTGGGGTAATTGTCTGTGAAATTATCCTGTCTGTTCTGGAAGAGTTTGTGCAGGGTCAGACGGTTTCTGGCCCCGCATTTTTTGTAGGCGGATTTCAGGTGGGCTTTGACCGTGTTGACGGTGACATGAATTTTTTCGGCGATTTCCTGATTGGAAAATCCTTCGGCGGCCAGCAGCGCCGTCGTGAGTTCGCGTCTGCTCAGGCCGAACGGCGGATGCGCCGTGCTGGTCCCACGCGGCACAGCCGCGCGCCCCGCTTCCAGCCTGGCGGCCAGAGCCCGGATGTCCGTGAGGGCGTCCGGACGCAGAGATTCCAGCAGCGGCCCGATCAGGGAATAGCATTCCGCGAGGGGCAGCAGGAGCCGGTCGGGCAGGGCCAGATCCAGCGCCTTCCGCAAGGCTGTTAGGGCTCCTTCGCGTCCCCCGAGCATGTTTCGGGCTGCGGCGATGTGGATATGCCCGTAAAGCAGGGCAAGGGAAGAATGCAGCGCCTCGGCGAGAGCCAGGGCGGCGTCTGCCTCGCCGAGCAGCATTGCCGCCTTGCCCTCAAGCAGAAGACAGCGGGCGCGGCAGATGTGCGCGCAAGGAGCCGCCTGGGTAAACAGACGGCGGCCGAACGCGGAAGGCGGGCCTTCGCGCAGCCACCCGGCCATGTCCTGTGGACGCTCCAATATTCCCATGAGGAAGGCTCGGGCCATGTCCGCGGCCATGCGGTTGGATTTTTGCGGACATTCCTCCGCCAGCCGGGTCGTGTCCGCCAGGGCCGAGGCGAAGGCCGCGCCGTCTCCCCGCAATATCGCCAGCCTGCCGAAAAACAGGGCGACGCCGATGAGGACGCTTATCTGTCCGTGCAATTCCGCCTCGGTTCGGGCCTTATGGCCGTGAATTTCTGCCGCGTCCGTCTCGCCCCGGCACAAAAGCGCTTCCGCCCGCATGAGGGCCGGGCCTCCGCTGCCATGCCCCCTGGCCAGGGCGACATAGTACGGGGTATAGGTTTCCATGTCGGCCAGTTCCCTGTCCAGACAGCCGGCATCCCTGTGGTACATGAGCAGAACGGAGACATTGCCGAACGTCCAGGAATTGTGCGGAGAAATCAGGGATGTCGCTCCTCCGGTCAAGGCGGCGGCCCGTCGCATGCGTTCGCCCATCTCCGTAATGCTGTTGTATCTGCTGAAGGCTTCCATCAACAGAAGCTCTCCGCGCAGTCTGTTCCGCTCCGTTTCCGGCAGGACGTCCTGCCCGGCGATCTCCGCCATCTCCGCGCACAGCGCGGCGAAATCCTCCAGACAGCCCTGCCCGAAGAACTCGAAGGCCAGCTGAATCATGGACAGAGGGTGGCGCAGTTTCATATCCGGGCCGCAATGGGCCACAATGTCCCGCAAGGCGTCGGCATAGGCGCGATCCGGCATATCCATGAGGCGATTGTCTTCCAGACCGGAGAGGTCGAGAGCCAGAATTTTTTCAAAATCCCGCAGGCGGTAGTAGAAGGCGACGGCTTTTCCCCGCTCGCCGTTGGCGGCGCACCAGTCTCCGGCTCTGTAGAGCGTCTCCCGTTGCGTCCTTTCTGGAAGCGCGGCGAATTCGCCGCGCAGGAATTCCAGCAGGGCGCTGTGCGGGTAATACAGGCCGGAGGCTGCCTCGAAACGGAAAAAGGTGTTGCGCCGCAGATGTGTGATCACGTTGGCGGGAAGTTCCGGCATTTCCGCCAAAAACGCGGCCTGCCCGGCTGTGAAGGCGTCAAAGGGAGAACAACGCAGCAACGCGTCCCGCGCCGCGTCGTCCAGCGTGTTCCAGACCACGTCCCGCAGCAGCCCATCCAGATCTGAGGCTTGGGCAAAGGCTCCGGATTCCCGGTAACGCCGCAAATGCAGGGCAAGGGCGATGATCCAGCCCCCGGTACGCCGAAAAAGTTCCCGCGTTTGATCCTCTGTGAGGGAAAACCCCGCGACGGCGAAGTATTCTCCACATTCCCGCTCCGTCAGGCGCAGGTCGTCGTTTCCCAGGAACAGGAGGCCGGATTTTTCGCAGGGCGCGACGCTTCTGGCCAGAGGCCGAGTCACAAGCGCCGCATGCAGGTGTGGGGCATCGTGCTCCAACAGGGCGCTCCAGAGAGAAGGCGGCGCGAGGCCCGCGATGTGATGGAAATCGTCCACCGCCAGCCAGGTCGGGACAGGGCATTCCATCTCCCGCAGCAGCGTTTCCGCATCCCCGAGCGTGTCCTCGTCCGGCAGACCGAGACGCAGCAACGCCTCCCCCGCCGCTGCGTCAATGTTCCGTAGGCTGAAGCAAAAGCGCCGCCACGCGGCCCGGGGAGATTCTTCCGTGCAGACGTGCCGGATCCAGACCGTGTTTTCCGGCAACATCTTCAGAAAAAAATCCTGCATGAGCGTGGTTTTGCCGTAGCCGGAAGGCGCTTCGACGACCATGCCCCGCGCCGACGTTGCCCCGGACAGCTTTTGCTGCAGCCGGCCGGAGAAATACGGCGCAAACGCGGCGGGCTCCCGCTGCAGACTCCCGGGCGGGTGCGACCCGTTGGACGTAGGGACTGTCGTTTCCGGCCATTTCCTCATGGGCTGTCTCCCAGAGATGCTGGGCGTGTCGCTCCTGAATCAAAAGTTCAATCAGAGTACGCAGTTTATGAGTGGATTTACCGCGCTGCCCAGCTTTTTTCAAATCCCTCTTGAACTGACTGGAACGGAGCAAGCACTATATCCCCAAGTCCTTAAACAGGGCTTCGGCTGACTGGAATGGAAGTTCTCCTTGTCTGCCTACATTCTAGCCCAACTGGGCATCAAGTCAATCATCCGCCGTTGACCACGCGCTGCAAAAAGGCCTGCAAAATCAGATGCGGAGCCGCTTCTCTGCCGTTGACCTTGGTTCTACGCTTTCTGACCGTCCTTCCTGTCAGTCCTGCGTTGGCAAATTGCGAGCATGGCGCTTACGCTTTTCACGATATGGAAATGGGCGCATTGCATTGATTCTTTGTGCACTCAAGTGTGCAGATATGAGAGGGGGCTACTCCAATAAACTTTTATCTCTTTTAGGGTGCACCTCCTGTTTTCGCGGATATTGACATGGGATTCAACTTGTGCTGTACGCCAACACGCCTCTCAAGGCCGCGGTCAAGGGAGTCAAAGAGCTCCTCGAACATCTGAAAACGTGTGACGGCATGGGGGATGCCGCCCAATTCATGATTCCCATGATGGAACGCAATCGAATAACGAATTTCGATTTCTACAGGGAACTGGAAACGCTGTTCAAGGCCTGACAGCTATGGAATTCCACGTTCTTTTTGAAAACGATTTTACGCCCGGTTCACCGCGCCACCAGAATCCAGGCTGGGCCTTTGGAGTCCAGGTGGCTGGCGACATAATTTGCTCTCGTGTCTGACCCGCAGAAAATGTCTATGCGTCTGCCCTTGATGGCTCCACCGACATCCTGAGCAAACCCGATGCCGCGCAAGGGGAAGCGTCCGTGGCGTTCGTCCGGCATGTTCACGCCATAGGCGACCACAGCGCCCAAGGGGATGACATCTCTTGAGGTGGCCAGGGACAGCCAGGGGGCTATCTCTTGGCCTATGGCCCCAACGGGGCCGCGGTCGCCAAGACGGAAAAAAACATAGCTTGGATTGTCGTTCAGGATTTCACGCACCCTGTCTGGATTTTTTTTGAACCATTCCCTTTGTTCATAGATGTCGCCGCGCTCCAGCAACCCCTTTTCCCGCATGATTTTGCCAGAACTTTTGTATTTATGTCCGTTCTGGCAATCGTAATTGACGACAACCCAGGTGCCGTCTTCAAAGAGTAGGCGCCCGGAGCCCTGGATCTCAAGAAAAAAGGAGTCAACAGGATCCGCTGCCCAGGCCAGTTCCAACCCCCTGCCGGCGAGAATCTGTTTTTCCTCAATGGTTTTGCGATCATAATACCGCCTTTTGCCGTTTGCGCCTTTCAGTTCAGGCGGGCAATAATAGACAGCCTGCGTGTAGCCTGGTTTACGTACACGGCTTGCCTTTACCGTCGGTTCATAATAGCCGGAATAGTCTATCCCGCCATTGACTTCAATCCATTGAAAATATTGTAAAAGCAGGCCTGGTTCAGCGTCCAGGCGAGGCAACAGCTCCCGCAAGCGGTTTAGTGTGCGGGTCAGATCGCCATATGTCAGCGTCAGGTTGGGGCCGTGCACGGCCACAGCTCCGGACGGTTTGCTCTTGACATAGAGCAAAGATTTGCGCAGTGTAGAAGCCATATCCGACCAGGATTTCAGGTTTTGGCCGCTCGGCGCGAGATTGCCGACAAAAAAAGCCGGACTTTCAAATCCGACTGGAGGCGGCAGTACCTCTGGCATCGGCGTTTTTTTGGCGCAGGCGGAAAAAAAGAGACAACCGACCAACAAAAAGGACAGGCCGATATGCCGAGTAAAGCTTCCCTGGCTGTCCTTGGTCAATCCTGCCGGCTCAGCGGACGTTGTTTCGTTTACAGGCGCCTGATGCGTCAAGTTCAAGGCGGGTGTGTTTTCGTGCATGATTTTTCTGTTCCCGAGGTCTGGCTTCCCCATCGCGTTTCCTATGGTGAAACCGATACGATGGGGGTGTTGTATTACGCCGAATATCTGCACCTTTTTGAGCGTGCCCGCAACGCCTACATTCGTGAGCGCGGCATGAGCTACAAGGAAGTGGAAAAAAAAGGCGTCTTTCTGCCCGTCCGAGAAGCGCAGTGCCGCTATCGCGCGCCGGCACGCTACGACGATCTGATATATGTTCGGGCCGGCGTCAGTGAGTGGAAGCGCGCTTCCCTGCGCTTTATATACGAGATATGGGATGAGGGCAAGACGCGATGCATGGCTGAGGGCATGACGCAACACGCCTTTGTGGACGGCGCAGGCAAACCTGTCGCTATCCCCAGTTGGTTCAGCGAGCGTTGCCGGTAGGTTTCAAGGCGACGCGGCGCATGCGACGGATGGACTTGCCCGCGCCGGAGTCCGACCCGCTGCGGATGTAAGCCGCCAGCGTCCGCATCAGCTCAACAAGATCGGAAAATTCCTCAATGCCGTCAGGGTATTCCAACCACCAGGCGGTTCTGCCGTGCAAAACCCTGCCTGTACTGTGCAGAATTTTTTCCCGCATGTTCAAACGAATGCGGATATCACCGCGCGGCGTTTTCAAAAGCACCGCTGATGCCTGGCGTGTGACCGAAAAACCAGGCCGGTCGCCTTCTAGGCGGAGCAGATCGACAATTGCGGCATAAGCCACATGGATGTGCTCACTTGCGGAAATATTTTTTTTGTCTTCCCGAATTTGTTGCTCCTGGGCGCTGATGTGTTCGAAATGCCCCTTCCTGTACTTTTTCATTGTGCTCAAGCCGCGTTTGAGCATGCGAAAACAAAAGATCAGACCGACGACTACAATTGCGAGGGCCGGAATCCATGCGAACAGGCTGCCCATGATTACATCAACTGTTGTTGCTGAACGAGGAAAAAATGATATCGCATTTCGCCATCTTCAACAAGTACCCCATGTGCGTTGTCCGCGTCTTGACAGCGGCAGGTCTCGAGGGTATCAAAAACACTGTGACTCCCTGTTATTGTTTTGAAATATCGGCACAATCTACCGAAGATACTGATCGTCTCAGTGGACTCCTGGCCCTGTGCGCCCCTTACGGATGGGAGGAGCAAAATTGCGCGGCCGGACGAACACGTTTTCTCGTCTGTAGTGAACACCTTGAATATATTCGCCAGGTGAGCAAAGCTGTTCAGGAGAACCTGCCGCACCTCGTCTGCTCCATGACGGAAACGGAAGGACGGGACTGGATTTCCGCCTGGCGGGAATATTTTACGCCTGTCGCCTGTGGGACGCGTTTTGTGGTTGTGCCGCCGTGGCTGGGAAAAGAATGTTTTTCGGGGAGAACGCCAATCGTCATTGAGCCGAAGAGCGCCTTCGGCACCGGCCATCACGCCTCAACGGTACTCTGCCTGCGCGCCTTGAGCGATTTGCTGGACGCGGGAGGCGTGTGCCGCGGTCAAACTTTTATGGATTGGGGCTCCGGCTCCGGCGTATTGGCTATTGCCTGCGCTAAAAGCGGTCTTTCCGGGCTCGCCTTGGATATTGACCAACTGGCTGTGGACAACGCCTTGGAAAATATCGCCATCAATCGCGTCGGAAATGTCGCTGTCGTCAAGGGAAACCTTGATTACGTCGTCGAGCGGGGTGGGCGTTACGACATCATACTCGCTAATATTTTGGCTGGCCCCCTGATCGAGTTCGCTCCGTGCGTGGTCAGGCTTCTCGCGAAGGATGCCTGTCTGATTTTGTCAGGCATGCTGGAAGGACAGGCGGACAGGGTAGAAGCGGCATATCTGGCCGAAGGTCTGGCGGCGGCAAAACGCTTGCGCGATGGAGAGTGGACGGCGCTTGTCTGGGACTGAAAGCCTTACTCCCGCTCCAAATCCTCAAGATGCTCGCGGGCGAAACCAAGCGCCGGGTCAATTTTCAGGGCGGCGCGCAGCAGGTGGGCGGCTTCCGTCCTGTCGCCCAAAAATTTATGGCATAAACCCAGGTTGGCGATGTCCATCACGGATCCCTTGTCAATTTTGAGAGCGGCATTGAAGGCCTGGGCCGCTTCTTCGTAGTTGCCTGTTCTGAAATGGGCGACGCCGAGCAGATTGGCGTATTCCTTCATCTCCGGGCAAAGTTGGAAAGCCTTGGAAAGCATGGGCAGGGCGTCTTGCCAGCGGTTTTCCAAGGTGTCCGTATACCCGGCATAAAAAGCGGCCAGGGCGGCTGCGTCTGGGTCGGGTTGCCTGGGCAGGGCCGCGAGGAAATACTCCCGCGCGTTGGCGTAATTTTGAAGGCGCATTGCCAACATTCCTTCGAAGAAAGGCAGGAAATGAGCGTCAGGGCAGCATTCCTCCAGAATGCGGAAACCGGCTCTGACTTCAGCTTCCGTTCCTTCCTCGGTCAATTTGCGTCCGACAAAAAGGCCCAAACTCTGGTTGCGGTCACGCTCCCGGAAGGCAAGACCAGGTATCATGCTGTAGTGCGTCGGGATGCCGACAAGGGGATGCGTTGTTTCCACGGCATACGCGTTCAGGGGGGTGAGTCCGCGCAGGGCGGCCAGCAATTCTTCGCGGATGTCCTCGTGTTCCACATTCGGAAGTTGTGAAAGCGATACAGTCGGTCCCCGCTTGAGCCATTCGATTTCATCCAGTGTGGAAAATTTGGACAGACCCGAGGCTTCATAACAAGCGCCCGTGCAGAAATCTCCGGCCAGTTGCGCTATTTCCGTCACGGCCCGTATGGCGGCCTTGGCCGGCGTTGCCGCCGTGCCGGCCGTAAA
The DNA here is from genome assembly GCA_031272405.1 of Desulfovibrio sp. Taxonomy (GTDB): domain Bacteria; phylum Desulfobacterota; class Desulfovibrionia; order Desulfovibrionales; family Desulfovibrionaceae; genus Desulfovibrio. The sequence goes on from JAISTW010000005.1 coordinate 22,115, forward strand.
CACTATCTCGGAACGCGCCGGAAACGTGGACGTGTCCCAAGCGACGGCGCCCACTGTGGGCAGCGGCATGCCTTGAGAAAAGTCCTTGAGCAGCAATTGTATATTGTTTTTTCTGAACGCCTCCGACAGGCCTTCCAAAACAGGGTCGCCACAATTGCGTTGGTCAATGGTCGGCGTTTCCAGACTGTCGCGATCCACAAGACAGCAGACATGGCGTTCCACGAGTTCGCTTATGCCCTGCAGCAACGATTCCTCCGGCGTATTGCCGGCGGATGTGCCGTTGAATTCTCCAAGCAGCTTGAACCAGTCCAGAGGCAACCAGACAAGGCCGCCGTCCGCCAGACGTGTGGCCGGGTAGAAGAGCCAAGGGAAGATATCAAGCAGACGACGGGCTTTAACGGGTTCCAGCGCATCGTTGACGGAACGCGACATTTCGGAAAGCGGCAGCATGTCCTGGCCGAATTCGCGTTCCGCTTCGCTCCATCGCAGGCGTCTCATGTAAGGCTTGTCGTTCCAGAAGCTGAAAAAGGCGAAACGCTCCATTAGTTCCATGAGCGCAGACGCTTCGGCTTGTTCCGAGGATGAGCCTTTGCCCATTTGTTTGCGCGTGGGCATGATTTTGCGCGCATCGGCGCCGCAGACGCTCAGATACACAGGTATGCCGAGACGTCCGACATCCGCGCGTCTGGTCTCCGCCAGAATATCCAGATTGACGGCGCAGAGTCGCTCCCTGACGCGGCGTATGGTTTCCGCCGGGCTCACGACTTTGTCGAGGTCGCGCGTATAGCCTTTTTTGCATGAAGCAAGACGGATCAGGGGGAACCGTTGATGTGTCATCTCATGGTACCGCGGCGTTTTCCCGGACGCACGGATGATGTCCGAAAAAAACGCCGCGCCGTTTTACGTCGTTTTTCTACATCGTGCTCAACAATTCCATATCATCACTGGACAGGAGTCTGTCAAGATCCAACATGATCAGGAGACGATCCTGCAATTTGCCCACGCCGCTGATGTATTCCGAATCCACGCCGGCCACGACAGGCGGCGGCGGTTCCACCGTACTGGCCGGGATGCGGAGCACCTCGGAAACCGCATCCACGACAAAGCCCACAATAATGTTATTGATTTCAATAACAATAATGCGCGTATTTTTATCGTGCGCTTTTGGCGGCAAACCGAAACGGCGGCGCAGGTCAATAATGGGAATCACCTTGCCGCGCAGATTGATGACGCCCTCGACAAATTCCGGCGCGCGGGGCACGCGGGTGATCTCCATAGTGCGGATGATTTCCTGTACCTTGAGGATATTGACGCCGAATTCCTCTTCGCCGATGCTGAACGTAACCAGCTGGAGAAGTTCATCGTCCTGTCTTTTTTGAGTCGGATCCATAGGCTCTCCAATCACTCATAGTTTGCAGTTTCGTTTTTACAGTTCCCAAATTACCCCGATCATGAGGATATATCGGCAGATTGACAAAGTTCCTTATAGAGATGCGAAAAAGACATGGAGAAAATATGCCGCGCCTCACTGCCCGTCCAGAAAAATTTTATCCATGGTTTTTTCGATATGCCTCACACTGTATACATCGCGCAACACCATGGGTGAAACAGCCTTTTCCCCGGCGGGAAACAGCGCCGTCAGGGGGATGCTCTTGCTGCCCAGTTTTTCCAACAGATCGCTCGCCTCGGCGTTGCCGCGCGTTATGTCGACGCGTATGAATTCAATGTTGTAACGCTCCTGCCATTTTTTCAATTTCTCGTCGGTAAGTACGACAGCTTCCAGAAATTTGCAATTCGGGCACCAGTCGGCGGTAAATTCCAGCAACAGATTTTTTTTCCCAAGCCGGTCGAAAAAATATTTATGGTTGAAAGTTTGCCGCTGAAACGGAGGGGGCTCGCTTTGCAGAACAGTGAATAACGTCGCCCCCAAAACAGCGAGAAACAGCACACCCCCCACGAGACGCCGACGGACGGCCGCGCCGTCGCAACAGTTGCCCCAGAACCAGGCGCAAAAGGCTATAAACAAAAGAACGCGCAGTATCTGTGGATATTTGTTCGTGGGCAGGATGGAAAGCAGATACAATGCCGTTCCCAGAAGCAGAAAGCCGACCACGCGTTCAAAGATGAGCATCCAGCGTCCCGGTTTGGGCAGGCGGCTCAGCATGCCGGGCCACACGCACAGCAGCAGGTACGGCAGCGCCATACCCAGGCCTATGGCCCAGAAGACGACCATGAGCACAGACAAATTTTTGGTGAAGGCCCAGGCGAGAACCCCGCCAAGCAGCGGGCCGCTGCAAGGCGTCGCCAACAGGGTGGAGAGCAGACCGGTCAGATAAAATCGTAAACGCAGATTTTTTGTTTTCGTCGCGAATTTGAAATCAACGACAGGAAGCGTGAATACGCCCAGCATGGAAAGACCCAACAAAAAGATGACGACGAGCAGAACAAGCACAATGCCTTCATTTTGGTACAGTTGTCCCCACATCAGATCGGCCAGGCCGAGGATAAGGGCAAGCGCCGTGAAGAATGTCAGGATGCCGGCGGTAAAACAGAGGTTGTGTTCACGCATGAGCCGCAATTGTTCTTTTTCGCTGTTGCCGGGCGTCAGAAAAAAACCGCTCACCTTCAAAACCAGCACGGGCAGAACGCAGGGCATGGCATTGAGCAGCAGCCCGGCCAGAATCCCTATCAGCAATGCTTGTCCCCAGCCGGTTATTTCCAGCGAATCATCGGCATAGCGGGGCTGGAAACGTGGTATGGAATCGGTTCCAGCCCCTTTCTCCGCAGGATCGTCGGACATGTCCTTCGCGGCCTCGGCAAGCTGAACGGAGGCGAGGGATATCTCCCTCCACCTGCCTCCCCAGGACATGGTTTCGATGACTTCCGGCGTATCCGGAACATGGCCGAAAAGTTGCTGGTTGAAGGGCAGACAGTTTTTTGCTGAGCAGAGCAGAAGGCTTATGCCCAGCTTGTACGGCAGGCCGCCGCTTTCGCCCGGCAAAGGGACGAAAAACGTTGCCCGCCCCTCATACACAAACACAGTGGCCGTGGTGTCGTAATAGTCTCGTTGCATGGCGCCGGCAGGGTAGTACACCGGCTTGGGCCGGCCCTGGGCCAAGGAGAAATCCAGAACGGCCGGTCGGCCGGAATCGCCCGGTTCATGAGCATAGGCGTGGTACCCGGAGGGAATATCAACCAGTACCGCCGCTATGACGCGTTCTCCGTCAGAGGCGAACTCGACGTGGATCAGAGGATTGGGGGACGCGGCTGAAACAGCGCCGGCATACGGCAGGCAAAGAGTCCACAACAGAAGCAGGCATGCAAAAAAGGAAGAAAGTCTCCCAAATTGCGGACTGCGTGGATATGCGGCTTGGGTTTGCGCGGTGTTCATTTGTTTTCTGGTTTTATGTATGATTTCCGACCGATACGAATTTTGAGATAAAAAATATTGACAAAAATCAAGGGAAGAGTAATCTATTCACGTTCATATTTTGGGGGGTCATTAGCTCAATTGGTAGAGCAGCTGACTCTTAATCAGTTGGTTCGGGGTTCGAGTCCCTGATGGCCCACCAGTAAATTCAAGGGGTTCCGGAAAATGAAGGAAGCCCTTTTTTGCTTTGGGCACGCCGGGCACGCACGAGAACAATTTGACATTGCCCTTATCCTTTCCACTATAGTGGGTTGATTCCATCAGCTTCAGCCTTTTCCGCGCGCGAACCATAGAGCGCGTGGTCGGAATTTTCCCGGCCTGCCGTGTGATTTACAACAGGCCGGGCTTATGCGTCAACACAAGCCCTGGAGTGAGAGTTTTACGTTAGCAATGATAAAAGTTCGTTGATGCTCCCGTTGACCCGAAATCTGGCAAACAAGCCCAAAGTCATATGAACCATCTCAAGAGAACGACTGAAAATTTGCGTCCTCCTGCGAAATCTGCCAAGAGTCAATGGCGTTGTCGAGCATTATTTTGTTCAATTTGATAAGTATTTCTCTTCCCTTGGCGTAAAGCTTTGGCGCTGACAACTTCCCGATAACAGGCGTAATTATCTGTATATATCCGTCTTTTACCAGGTACACCGTATGCATCACAAAGTTCAGTCAGGGTTTGCGAACTACGATCGCCACAATGCCTTGCATTTATATCTTTGTAGTTTCTTCATAAATCCATTTTTTACGATGGCTTCCGAGCCGCATCTGAGACAGGGCATATCGTTATCCTCCTTGCTGCTGAAAAGAGAATAGCAAAATTGTAAGAGTTTGTCATTGAAAAAGTAAAACTCTCAAAAATCAGCGGGGATTGACGGTCAAATGAATTTATATTAACATAAAAGTTGAACTGGGAAATGTAATGTTCCGCCAATTGGTCACGCTGTTTCGCCGGAGTTCATGCCGAGGCGTATACGGCGCGTATCTATATGCGCCCCGGAGAAGAGGCAAAGGACAGCACGCAAGATGACCGAATCAAACAGGGAAACAATTCTCATCGTGGACGACGAGCCCATCAACACCGAAGTCCTGAAGACGATTTTGTCCCCGGAATATGAGATACTGACGGCCGTCAACGGCCAGGAGGGGCTGGATGTCGCGAAGAGCGCGCAACCGGACATAATCCTCCTTGACATTATCATGCCGGGCATTTCCGGCTATGAGGCGGCGGCCAAACTCAAGGAAATGCCCGAAACGATGAAGATACCGATCATATTCGTCACCGCGCTCTCCGGTGAAAAATATGAGGAAAAAGGGCTTTCGCTCGGCGCCGTCGACTATATCACAAAGCCCTTCGGGCACGCCGTCGTCAGGGCCAGGGTGCGCACGCATATGCAGAATCTCCGACAGATGCGGGAGATTGAACGTTTGTGCATGATTGACGCCCTGACGGGAATCCCCAACCGCAGGAGTTTCGACATACGGATGGAAATGGAGTGGGCGCACACCATCCGTGAAAAAAATCCCCTGTCTCTGCTGATGCTGGATATAGACGACTTCAAGGCGTACAATGACGTGTACGGCCATCCCCAGGGCGATGTTCTGCTGAAGACCATGGGGAATATATTCAAAAATTTCATCAAGCGGACGGCCGACATGACGGCCCGTCTGGGCGGAGAGGAATTTGCCGTCCTGTTGCCCAACACGGGGCTTGAGGCCGCCGTGGCCATGGCGGAACAACTCCGCGCGATTGTGGAAGAAACCAGGGTTCTCACCCCGGACGGTAAAAAGACGCGAATCACTGTAAGCATCGGCGTGGCCTCCGCCACTCCCGCCCCCGAAGACGTCGCGTCGGATTTGATCGCCAGATCGGACGCCTGTCTGTATGCGGCCAAACGCTACGGCAAGAACATGGTGTTTTTTGAGGGCCGGCAGTGCGTTGAAAAAAAGCCCGTCAAGGCAAAATCTGAACGGACGCTCCGGGGGCAAGTCTCACCTGACCTTCAACCACAACCCTCTCGCCCTCGGCGATCTCGCCTTCAATCACGCTCCGGCTCTGATACTCAAAAAGCGTGACGACCTTGCGGTATACCGCTCTGTTGTCCTTGTCCACCACATAGACGTAGCTTTCGTCCCGTCCGGCCTGCACAGCGCGGTTCGGCACCGTGAGAACGTCCTTGGCCGTGCCCAGGGGCAGTTGCACCTGCACAAACTGGCCGGGCCACAGCCGGCGGGACTGATTGTCGAAATTGGCGCGCAGGCGGATGGTGCCGGTGCGCGTGTCCACGGAATTGTCCACAAGCGTCAGCACGCCGTTTTCTTCAGCGCCGCCCGTGGGAACGGCGTGAACCTGCACCGGGCCTTCGGCCATGCGTTCCTGAATGAGCGGCAGACGCGCCTCGGGCACGGAAAAAATCACATAGATGGGCGACAGCGCATCAATGGTGACAATGGGCGTGGCGTCGGTATTTTTTATCATATTGCCCTTGTCAACGTTGAGCGCCCCCACCCGTCCCGCGATAGGCGCCGTGATGGCGCAGTAGGAGAGGTCAAGGGCGGCGCTTTCCACCGCGGCCTTGTCAGCCTGCACGGTCGCCCTCAGGGCGGCGACGTCGGTGACTGTTTTGTCGTAGGCCTCGCGGCTCACATATCCTCCGCCGGCCAATTGACTGTAGCGGCGCATGTCGTCTTCCGCCTTGTTCAACTGCGCCTGATCTTTGGCCAGCATGCCGCTCTTTTCACGCAGCACGGCCTCGAAGGGGCGCTGATCAAGAGTGATGAGCGGCTGTCCTTCCTTGACGTCCTGTCCTTCGGTGAAATGCACCTGCCGTATCTCCCCGGTGACGCGCGATTTGACCTCCACCGTCGCGGAGGACTTGACGTTGCCCACAGCGAACAGCAGGCGCTGAACATCGCTCCGCAGGACGGCGCTGACGCGCACGGGGGCCGGGGGCGGCCCGCTTTTTTTGTCCTCCGGGCCCGAGCAGGCGGCAAGGAGCGGCAGGCCCAGAATGAAAAGCCAGACAAAACGAGATGCGACACAGTGCTTGACCCACATAGACAACACACCCCAATTCTGTGACGGAATGCGACGATGCGGGGCGGAAAAACAACGAAACCTCCCGCATCATTCTCCAAAAACCGACACAAAAACCTTGCTTTTTTTTTGCTTGTATATCACTTCTAACAGTTCGGCAAGTCCGGCTTACGATGAACATTTTCGAGGAGAGCGCGGTGGCGAAAAACAGAGCTTTGCAACAGTGGCGCGTGGAGGATTCCATAGAATTGTACGGCATCCGCAACTGGGGCGCCGGATATTTCTCCGTTTCGGAGGCGGGGGATGTGGTCATTTGTCCGCAGGGGCCCAGAGGACCGCAGATACCCATCCCCGAGGTCATTGCCGGCCTGCACGAACGCGGCTACGACATGCCGGTTCTGTTGCGCGTGGAGAATATTCTGGACGCGCGCATCACCAATATTCACGAATCATTCCGCAAGGCCATCAAGGCCCTGTCTTACAAGGGGGCCTTTCGCGGCGTTTTCCCCATCAAGGTCAACCAGCAGCAGCAGGTTGTGGAAAAAATAGCCCAATCGGGCTCGCAATACCATCATGGATTTGAGGTTGGTTCCAAGGCCGAGCTTATAGCCGCCGTTTCCCTGTTGCGCGACCCGAAAGCCTGTCTCATCTGCAACGGGTACAAGGATGAGGAGTTCCTCGACCTCGGCCTGCAGGCCCTGAGGCTTGGCTGCAATCTTTTTTTTGTGCTGGAAATGCCCGGGGAACTCGACCTGCTTCTTGAGCGCAGCGAGGCCCTCAACATACGCCCGAATATAGGCGTGCGGGCCAAACTTGCCGTCAAGGCCGGCGGACACTGGATGGACTCCGGCGGGGAGCGTTCCACATTTGGCCTGTCGCCGGCCCAGATAGTGGATGTGGTGGACAAGCTCAAGTCGTGCGACATGCTGGACTGTTTCCGTCTGCTGCACTACCACCTGGGTTCGCAGGTGCCGAATATCCGCGATATACGCACCGGCGTCATGGAAAGCGCCCGGCTTTACGCGGGCCTCGTGCAGGAAGGAGCCCCCATGGGCTATCTTGACCTCGGCGGCGGCCTGGCGGTGGATTATGACGGTTCACACACCAATTACGTTTCATCGCGCAATTACACGCTGGACGAATACTGCGCCGACGTTATTGAAGCCGTCATGAGCATACTGGACGAGCAGCGCATCCCCCACCCGTATATCATCACGGAATCGGGACGGGCCACGGTGGCCTATTACTCTGTACTGCTGTTCAATATTCTGGACGTCAGCGTGGTGGAAGAAGTGCAGTTGCCGGACACGCTGCCCAAAGACGCCCCGGAGCCGGTCCGCAACCTCCATGAAACGCTCTCGAACATATCTCTGCGCAACCTGCAGGAGTGTTACAATGACGCCATATACTATCGCGACGAAATGCGTCAGCTTTTCTTCACCGGACGCGTCACCCTGCGTCAGCGCACTCTCGCCGAGCGTTTTTTCTGGGCCATTATCATGCGCATAGCCCGGGAGAAGACCAAGCTGAAAAACGTGCCGCGGGATTTGGAAGACATTGACGTCAGCCTTGCGGACATCTATTACGGCAACTTCAGCGTATTCCAGTCTCTGCCCGACTCCTGGGCCATAGACCAGCTCTTTCCCATCATGCCGGTGCACAGACTCGGGGAGTTCCCTTCGCGCCAGGGAATTATTTCGGATATCACCTGTGATTCCGACGGACGCATAGCCCATTTTATTGATCCGCAGGGCATGAAGCCCACCCTGGATCTGCACCCGTTGCGCGAGGGGGAGGAATATTACCTCGGCGTCTTTTTGGTGGGCGCGTATCAGGAAACACTGGGCGACCTGCACAATCTTATGGGCGATACCAATGTGGTTTCCATACGCGCCGCCGAAGACGGAACATACGAATACGTGCGTGAAATCCGCGGGGACAGCGTCGCCGATATTCTGACCTATGTTGAGTACGACCCGCGCCGGATTCTTGAGGATTTGCGCGTCACGGCCGAAAAAGCCGTGAAAGACGGCCGCATCTCCCCCAGTGAACGCTTCGCCGTCATGCAGGCTTTTGAGAACGGCCTGCGCGGCTACACATATTTTGAGAGATAAGGCACGGGGCCGGTTGCCCCGTGCCGGTTCAGGCGATGCTTTCCGCCAGCCGCAGTTTTTCGTCCCTGAATTTTTGCTGGAACATCAGCGGCAGGACGTTCTGCTCCTCGGGATTGTATTCAAACATGACGGCTGTGCCGAAGCAGGAAAAGTATTTGCTGCCGTCTGGATGGAAAGCCACATTTTCATTATAGCCGATAATGGCCTGCGCGCCCTTGCTCATGGCTCGCCCGGCCATGCCGAAAAAGGCTTCCTCGGAGTCAAATCCGCGACAGCAGACAAGCCCCAGAACCTTGACGATACGCCGTCCTCTCACCTGATGGGTCGTCACGACCGGAAAACGCCCCGCCAGAAAGATTTCTCTCGCCTTGGCCATCAGATCGGAATTCAGGCTTTTGCCGGCCTTGCGGGATTTCTTCTCATTGCCGCCCAAAAGAAAGAACATGGCAAACCTCCACATCTCAGGATTAACAACATTTTTGTTGCCCTCATAACATGCAAATGTTTTGCCAAAAATACAATCGTCTATGATTCAAATATGTTGAAATTAAAATCAGTTGCCCCGGGTCAGTCTTGTGACGCGTCAGCCCCTGTTCGCCAGGGCGGCAAAATCGTTGTAGGCCTTGCGGCTCGCGGTGATTGCTTCATTCAGGCCCTGTCGGAGCCCGACGTGGAAAGTTCCTTCAAGACCGCTGGAAAGCAGCCTGGAAAAATTTTCCGCCTCCTTGAGAAAATGCCGGTATGCCCGCTCCAGGCCCGGCGCGCCCCGGAAGGGCGGTTTTCCCGCTTCCGTCAAAACAGCCTCAAGTTTGTCCCGAACCTGCGCCAGGGCCTCTTTGTCCGGCTGTTCAGCCCGGAGCAGAACCGCGCATTCCCCGAAACGGGAGAAAATCTCCCTGGCCAGGACTATCTGGCGTCTGAGGGGATGACCTTCCACAAGTTCGTCTTCCGCCGTCGCGCCGGCCTCTTCCACCAATCTCAAAAACGCGTTGCGGGTCTGCGCGAAATTTTTGAAGGCTTCGGTCAAACGGACGACGATTGTTTTTCCCTGCTCGCCGTCGTCAACAATCCTGGCATCGTTGACGTATTTTTCCAGTTTGCGGTATTCGCCGAACAACACTTCAAGATGCTTGTCCATATCGGAGATATGCAGCCGTATCTGCCCGGCTGTATGCTCGTCGAAAAGACCTTGCGGAGGGGCGAGCCGCCGCGCCGCGGCGGACAGGGAGTTCGCGGAGACTTTCGGGCAGGGCTGTAAACGCCAGTCCTCAAGGTATCGAAGGGCGGCTTTGCGGCAAATTTCCGCCGCTGCATACGGCTTTTCGTCCAGCAGGGAAACGGCGCGGTTGCAATAGGCGACGCGGGCGGCTTTTTGAGGCTCCCCCGCGTCTGAAGCGCCGTGCGCCGCCGCGCCGAACGACAGCGCGGTCAGGAATGGAACGCAAAAACAAAAAAGGGGGAGAATTTTTTTCATGGCGGCCGTCAGACGTTGAGCTCAAGCCACTCGTTCAGTCCCGTAAGGTCTGCGCCCCAGGGGAAATTGCCGCCTCTGAGTTGTTCCCCCACAGCGTAAAAACGTGTTCCGGCATATTCGGCCGCGTCGCGGTCCGTCACGGAATCGCCCACCATCAGCACATTTTGGGACAACAGGGCGGTCGTCTTCACAATTTCAGCCAGCAGAGGGGCCTTGGCCGGAGGCGAACCGTGGATGCCCTTGAAATAGACATCCAGATGCCGCTGACGGAAGACGAAATCCAGTTCCTCCTGCGGAGCGCCGGAACACACGTAGAGGGGCAATCTGCCGCGCCAGGCGTCCAGCACGTCCTGGACGCCCGGGATAAGATCGCACACGCGCACCTCGTCCAGGGCGTATTTCGCGAAAAGGCGTCCCCATTCGTCGGATTGTTCCGGAGTGATGTCCTGACCCAGAACTTCCCGGAAGAACCACTCGAACTTCTTGTAGCGGCTCACGCCGCCGTGGGCGGCATGGTACATAACGAGACGGTCGCGGGCCTGTTCCCCGTACGGCTCGGCCAAACGGGCAAAGGCGCGCGTCTTTATGGGAACGCTGTCAAGAATGACGCCGTCGCAGTCAAAAACCAGACACTGTATGGGCATACCGTCACCTGCGCTCACGCTGTTTGATTATCCTGGCCGGCACGCCGCCGACCACGGCAAAGGGGGGCACATCCCGCGTGACGACCGCTCCGGCGCCCACAACGGCTCCGCGTCCTATGCGCACGTCCGGCGTTATGACGCAATTCGCGCCTATCCAGACGTTCTCTTCAATGACTATGCTGCCGGGCTTGTGTCCTTGCAGCATGATGGGTTTGTCCGGATCGTCGAAACAGTGATTGGCCGCGCGCAGCACCGTGCCGGGGCCAATGGCCGTGTATGCGCCGATTTCAATATGTCCCTCATCCGCGCTGACATGCACGCCTGGAGACAGGGCGACGTGTTTGCCGAGCACAAGGCTGCCGTTGCCGGCCGTGACAAAAGCCCCCTTGCCCAGACGCACGCCGTCGGCTAGGCGCATGTTGCGGCAGGCCAGCAGCGTGAGGCCGGCGGCAAAACGCACGGAGCCGCAGGAGGAAAACAGGGGCTTCCAGAGCGCCAGACGCAGCAGCAGTCCGAGCGGGGTTGGTATCCAGGCGAACAGGGCGAGCCAGAGCTCTTCGGAAAGGTCGGCAAGACGGCTTCGGGGCGACGGCATCGGCTTCAGAAATCACTGCCTGGGGGTATAGCGTTGACGCAATGCGTCCGTTGTCATCAAACGCTCCACATGAGCCAGATCCTGCGGCGTGTCCACGCTGAACGTACGCGCCGTCACCGGTGCCATACGCACTTTTTCGCCGTATTCCAGTATGCGCATCATGTCGACGGATTCATAGATTTCCAGCGGGCTTTCTTCCATGTCGTTAAAACGCAGCAAATAGTCGCGCCGGAACGGTATGACGCAGACCTGTTTGCGCATGGGCACCTTGTCCGAGCCTTTTTTCCGCGAAGGAATGGGTTCACGCGAAAAGTAGAGGGCGTCGCCGTTGCGGTCCACAACCACCTTGACCTCATTGGGGTCTTCAAACTCGGCCAGGGTTTCCATTTCCGCCATGAGGTTGACGACATTGATTGAGGCGTCCTCAAGCATGGGGGCGACTGCGGCGTCAATCATCTCCGGAGTGACCATGGGTTCGTCCCCCTGTACCATGACGACGATATCCGCCTTCCGGCCGTCCATCGCTTCTATCTTGAGCAGGGCTTCCGCCGTGCGCGTGGTGCAGCGCACGTGCTGGTCGCCGGTCATCACGCAGGCCAGCCCCGCGCTTTGACAGTAATTTTTTATGATTTCATCGCAGGTTGCCACATAGGTGGCCTTCAGGGTTTTGCTCATGGCTGTGCGGAAGGCCACATGCCCTACCATGGGCACACCGTGTATCAGGGCAAGCGGTTTGCCCGGATACCGGCTTGAGCCCATGCGGGCCGGAATAATGGCGATGATGTTCATCTGCGGCGCCTCGACTTGTTGTGGTGCTGTCGTCCCCTGTCCGCCTCAGGATTTGTCGGCCGTCGGCAGCAGGTATCCGCCCTCGGAATGCAATTGCGGGTGCAGTTTCTTGTGGGCTTCCTCCATGACGCGTAAAATGCCCTGGCCCAGGTCGACGCTGAGCGGTGGCGTCAGTTTGCGCCCTATCTTGGGCATGAAGGAGTAGGGAGTGATCTGGTAATGTCCGCTGTTGGGGTCGTCCTGGTATCTGACAGTCACTTCCCGGCCGAGGATTTCGCTTATCATCCTGAACAGATCCCCCACACGCATGGGTTGGTTGCCGGAAATGATGATGTTCTGGTTTTCAAATTCCTGATCCAGGATGGCCAGGGTGGCGGCGGCGGCGTCGTCCACATGGACGTACTCGCGCAGGGCGGTCGGCGAGCCATAATAGGTGATTGTTCCGCTTGTCAGGGCTTCATGCACAAAACGGTGGATGGCGTTGCGCGCGTCCGCGCGGGGACCGTACAAGGAGCCGTAGCGCAGGATGGTGTACGGCAGTTTGTGCATGGCCTGGTAATTTTCGATGTACAGTTCACAGGCCTGTTTGCTGCACCTGTAAAAGCCGCCGGATTTGCCGTACACATAGAGGGAACTCGCGAAGACGTATCGCCGCACGCGCGCCTGGCGGCAGGCTTCCAGCACCATGACGTTGCCCAGCACATTGATGCGCGCCGTATCCACCGGGCGGGAGTTGGCTTCGCCGATGTCGGCGATACCGGCGTAGTTGAAGACCATATCGGCCCGCTGCACTGCGTCCCTCACGGTATTTTCGTCCAGAATGTCGCCAGTCAGCATGGTCTGGTCCGTTCTCAGCCAGGGTGAAGGCCGCACATCCACAATGGCGACATGGTGACCGGCGTCCGAGAGTTTGTCGCAGATATGCGAACCCAGAAAACCCGAACCGCCGAAAACGGTTATTTTCAAGATGGATTCTCCTGATGCGGGCGTTGCGCGCCGAGCCACAAAAACACGGCGTCTATGCCGTAGGCGATAAAACGCGCGCCGTTGCCGATGTGTCTGGCCAGTTCCCGCTCGTCCGGGCGCACGATGTGCAGCCCCATGCGCATCTTGCGGCGTTCACAGCCGGCCTTGATGGTCTCCATGACGCCGAGAAAGTCCGGGTGGTCAAAGCGCGCGGTGATCCCCATGCTGCCGGACAGGTCATAGGGCCCCACCATGATGGCGTCCAGACGCGGGTGGGAGATGATTGCATCCAGGTTTTCGACGGCCCTGACGTGTTCGATTTGGGCCACAAGGAATATGTCCGGCGCAAGGCGCTTCAGATATTCGTCGAAATCCCTGCCGAAGGCGTTGGCCCGGCAATAACCGACACCGCGGTATTCTTCGGCGCGTTTCCCTTCGTCCCGCCATGTGTCCTGACCGGGGTAGGTGGCGAAATCAATGGCCGCGTCCAATTGTTCACGGCTTTCTATCATGGGAAAGATGAGTCCCTGCGCGCCGGCCTCCAGCGCGGCCTTGACGGCTGTTTTCGAAGCTGCCGACAGACGGGCGAAAGGCGCGGCGCCGCCGTTTTCGATGGCGCGGAAAATATCCGGCAGATTGCATCTGCTGAAAGATGCGTGCTCCAGGTCGGCCGCCACCCAGTCATAGCCCGCGCGCGCCATGATCTCCGCCACATCGGTGGAAGGCAGTTGCAGCCATGTGCCTACGGTGGCCCTGTCGGCGGCAAGCAGAGCGCGGATGTCGTGAATGTTCATCTCACCAGCGGTCGTAATGGATTTTTTCAGCGGCAAAGCGGTTCGCCTCGAAAAACGGCTGGTCGCTGTAACCAACGACAACCATGCTCAATGCCCTGATGTTGGACGGAAGTTGCAGTATTTCACGCACAACGCCTTCGCGGTCTTCCTTGGGATAGAGCCCGCACCACACGCTGCCCATGTTTTTGCCGCGCGCCGCCAGCATGAGGTTCTGCGTGGCGGCCGCGCAGTCCTCCACCCAGAAGCCGGCCTCCTTTTCCTCGTCGAGGTTGGCGCACACAACAATGACCAGCGGCGCCTCGGCGGCCATTTTGGCGTAAGGATGGCGTTCGGCGAGGGCTTTGCGCGTGGCCTCGTCGCGCACCACGACAAAATGCCAGGGACGGCAGTTGTGAGCGCTGGGAGCCAGCATGGCCGCCTTGAGCAACAGGCTTATATCCTCGTCGGTTACGGGTTTGGGCAAATATTTTCGTATGCTTCGCCGGGTGAACAGAGCTTCGAAAATGTCCATGCGTTTCTCCTGGGCTGGCTTTTTGCTTCGTGTTGAAGAATGCCCGATAGTACGTCCGCAGGCCCTTCGCGGTCAAGCCGAAAATGGGACGGGCAGACAAACGGCGTCTCCGACGTATCCTCGGGTTACATTAACGGGGTGTGGTCAGTCAAGACCGCTGTCCGGCATGGATTTTGCTATATTCCATGCGCGTAACCAGACAGGGCATTTTTTGCCGACAGCGAAGAAGGAACAAGCGATATGCGTCAGATCATTCTTGAAAGTCTCACCCGGCAGTCCAGGGGACTCGCGCTTTTGCGCGACCTGCTGGAAGAAGAATACCGTTCGTTGCTCTCCCGCAAAACAGACGAAATCGCCTCTCTGGAATTTTCCATCCAGGAACTCATACGCCAGCTGGCGGTGGAAAAGAGTCTTGTGAACAAGAGCCTGGGCGGCTGCAAGGTCGTGGATTACGCCTCCATGCTGCCGGAAGAGCAGGCTTTGCCCCTGAAAGCGCTTTTTCAAAACATTGACGAGTCCGAACAGTATGTTTCGCGTCTGGCCTCGCGCAACGCCCAGCTTTCCCTGGCCCTGCTGGACCAGAGCACACGCACGCTCAACGCCCTCACGGGGTACGCCCTGCCGCCCAAGGCCAATACTTATGGACGCAAGGGCGGGATGAATTTTATACCGCGTCCCGAGGCGGCGCTTATCTCAGGGAGATTGTAAGATGCTCAACCAACTGCTCAGCATCGGCTGGTCCGGCCTGAACGCCGCCCAGGCCTGGATAAACGTCACCGGCAACAATATCGCCAATGTGGACACGGAGGGGTACAGCCGCCAGTATGTTGACCAGCGCGACGCCATTTCCCTTACGGCCAAGCCCGGCGCGCAGGGCATGGGCGTCAGCGTGCAGCAGGTGCTGCGCTTCTTTGACCAGTTTCTCGAAGCCTCCTATGTGGACCAGTTGACCACGTCCTCCCGCTGGAACGAGCACGACAAGATAATGACCTCGCTGGAAAATCTGTTCAACGAGGCCAACCGCGAGGGCATCAGCTCGGCCATGGACAACTTTTTCAAGGCCTGGCAAGACCTTGCCCTGCGCCCGGACGACACCGCCAGCCGCGAGAACGTGCTGTCCTACTCCGACAACCTGAGCGACATGGTGCGCGCCACCATGGACGGCATCAAGAAGATACAGCGCGAGATGGACGTCTCCATCGCCGACGCCGTCGCCCGCGTCAACGAAATCAGCAAGGAACTGGCCGCGCTGAACGAGCAGATAACCCTGCACACCATCAGCGGCGTGAGCAACCCCAACAACCTGCTTGACCGGCGCGACCAACTGGTGCGCGAACTGTCCACCCTGGCGGATGTGGAAGTGCATGAAAGCGAGGACGGAGACTGGAAAGTGCAGCTCACAACCGGCCAGCCGCTGGTGCAGGGCACGAACACCTGGGAGTTGCAGGTCATGGGCCCGCGGGCGGAATACCTGCCCCAACTGCCTCCTTCCTCCGGAACAGCCTATGCGGGGGAGATCAAGTTTGACGGCTCGGACGAGTACGAATACACGGTGGAAATCGTCACGGGGGGGTCCATTTCCGCCGGGAATACGCCCCAATTCCGGGTTTCTCTGGACGGCGGCAGGACATGGCTGCGCGATACGGACGGCAACGAGATACATTATGACATTACGGACAACAACGGCGACGGAGAAGTTGACCAGGTGCTGGTCAAGGATCTGAAAATATCTTTTACTTCCGGCAGCAATTTCAACGTCGGCGACAGATTCGACATCGTGCCCAAGGATGGCCTCTACTGGGTCGAGCCCACGCGCGGACCGGAAAACATCACCCCGCAGATGTACTTTGACGGCACGGACAACGCGAATCGTCTCACCGGCGGCACGCTGACGGCCTACTACACCATCCGCGACGACAACTGCGGCCGCTACATAGACGACCTGGACGCCGTCATGACTTCGCTGATCTGGGAGGTCAACCGCATCCACAGCCAGGGCACGGGCACGACTCTGCTCAACTATGTGCAGGGCCAGCAGCGGGTGGAGGCCACGGACCAGCCGCTCGGCTCCTGGCAGGCCCTTTTGCCATACTCCTACAGGTTGCAGGAAGGCAACGTCAATTTCAATATTTTCGACAGGACGACGGGGGATTTCGCCGGGACCGGGATGCTGGATTTTGACGCCTCGACACCCGGCGTCCAGAACTTCGATCCCTCCAAACACACTCTTGAAGACGTGATGAATGCCATCAACAACGGCCTGGTGGATCAGGACGGCAACACTATTCCGTTTCAGGATTACAACGGCAACCCAATCCCCCAACCCCTCACGGCCAAAATTCTGGACAACAAACTGGTCATTGAAGTTGACCCCGCCTTCTCCCTGGCCATGGGCACGGATTCCTCCGGTCTGCTGGCCGCGCTGGGCCTGAACGCCTTTTTCGTCGGCGACAGCGCGGAATCCTTCGCCGTGAACAGCGATCTGCACACCAACCTTGACCTCATCGCCACACATCAGGTCAACGGCCAGAATCAGTCCAACGTGGGCGATCCGGTGACGGCCCTTGACATCGGCAAGCTTCAGGACAAGGATGTCACTGTCTACACTTTCTGGAAAACGACCAAGGACATGACCCTGGGGGAATATTACGCCAGTCAGGTTTCCACTGTGGGCGCGGACCGCCGCCTTTCCAAAACCAAGGCCGAATACAACACAGCTCTCTCCGACAACCTGCTGGAGCGTGTCACCGCCGTCACCGGCGTGAACCTGGACGAGGAAATGGCCAATCTCATCAAATACCAGCATTCCTACACGGCGGCGGCCAAGCTCATCACCACGGCCGACCAGATGCTGCAAACCCTGCTTGGCCTCAAACAGTAAAGGAATCAGGGGGAAGCGCCATGCCCATCCGCGTCACACAGCACATGATGTACCACAACATGGTAAACCAGATGCAGAGCACTCTTTCCGCCTATACGGAAAGCAACGAGCAGGCTTCCACCCAGAAGCGCATCAACCGTCCCTCGGACGACCCGGTGGGCATGTACCGCGTGCTCACCAGCCGCAACGCCATAGCCTCCACCGAGCAGTATGAGGAAAACGCCAACACCGCCCTTGGCTGGCTGCAACTGGCGGACAACACGCTCTCGACCCAGGTGACCACCGTGATAACCCAGCTCAAGGAGCTGGCAGAGCAGGCCGCCACCGGCACCTACGACGCGGTCAACCGCCAGCAGATGGCCTATCAGGCGCGGGAGCTTTTCGGGAGTCTGCTCAATCTGGCCAATACGGAATTTGACGGCAGTCACCTCTTCGGCGGGCACGTCTACGATCAGCCGGCTTTCGAGATGGGTCTGGCCGTCACGACGTGGGATCCCGAATGGCAAAGCGCCGTGGACTCGGCAGGCAACACCCAGAGTCCCCCGCCGTATGTCGTTACGGGCGCGACGGACAAGTCCATAGTGATTCAGTTCACAGAGGTGGGCAATACTCCTACCAGTACCCCCGGCGATACCGGAGAAGTCGTGGCCGGTTCAACCTTCCGCTGGTCCGATGACGGCGGGGAAACCTGGCATGACGGAACCGTCACTAACAGCACCACAGCGTCAGGTTCTTTGTCTCTGGACGCCGGGGGAGTCATCCTCACGCTGCCGCCCAAAGACGCTTCCACCGGCACAGGATTCACCGCCCAGGTAGCCGACCTTGACCTTGGCCCCGGCGCGGGACACGGCGCCGATGGGGAGAACACCAACGGCACGCTGCTCTATATACGCCCGACGGCGATCTATATGGGCGACGACAACGACCCGCCGCCGGATGTGACGTTTATGGGCAATACGGTCTCCGGCATAACAGCCACTCCCCAGGGCACATTCAGTCGCGACGTGCTGTTGCGCATGGACAGCGTCAATGCCGCCGGCGATGAGTTGACCTATTCCTACAGCACGGACAACGGCTCGACCTGGATACAGGCCACAACGGCCATTCCGAGCGGTGGCGTCAGCGCCGCGGATCCCCTGCGCCTGACCGTGCCCGGCGGCTATCTTGACCTGGACGCCATGCCGAGCATGGGCGCGCAGATCAAAATCCATCCCCACCGGGCCGACCTCGACTACGAAATCATGAAAGACACCTTCCTTACGGTGAACAACGTGGGCAAGGATATTTTCGGCGGCTACTACAACGGCGCGCCGGCTCTCGTCTCCGAGGACGGCGACATCAGCAAAAACCTCTTTGAGGTCGTGGGCAACTTCATCGCCTATCTGGAAAACAACAACCAGGAGGGCTGTCAGCGCACTCTGCCCGCCCTGACGGAAGCGGAAAACGTCATCCTGACGGCGGCCGCCAGGATAGGCGGCAAGGAGAACCGCGTTGAGACGGCCCTGAACCTGTTGAGCTTCCAGAAAATTGACCAGCAGGAACAATTGAGCAACGCCGAAGATATTGACTTGACGGAATTGCTAGTAAAACTTACACAACAACAAATGGCTTACAGCACGGTGCTCAAATCCTCATCCATGATCATGCAGTTGAGCTTGGTCAACTATGTGTAGAAAACACTGACAGACGGTCCGATACCGATATGCTGATACTGACCCGACGCCCTGGAGAAAGCCTCTACGTGGGCGAAAACATACGCATAACCATACTGGGCATCCAGGGCAAGCAGGTGCGCGTCGGCCTGGAAGCGCCGACCGACACCACAGTGTACCGTGAGGAAGTGTACAAGCGCGTCGAGGAAGAAAACCGCCGCGCTCTCATAACCAGCAACGAAGACGTTTTGGTGGCCGCAACGCTATGGAACGAAGCAAAGAGATAACCAACGCGCTTGAAATTGACACGCGCCTCGGCCCGCGCAGCATTGACGCGGACAAAATCGTGCATTTCCCGCGCGGTCTGGCCGGTTTTGAAGATGAACACGATTTCGTGCTTCTGCCTATACGCCCGGAAGCCCCCCTGCTCATTTTACAAAGCGTGCATACCTCCGGTGTGGGTCTGCTGGTGGCGGATCCGTTCAGTTTCCTGAAAGACTACAGTCTGGTGATCAACGACGCTGAAGAGAAACTGCTGGATTTGCGCGGCATGGAGGAAGCCGCCATTCTGGTGACGGTTTCCATACCTGTGGGGGAACCGGAGAATGCCGTCCTGCACCTCACCGGCCCCATCGTCATCAACCACAGGGCGCGTCTGGGCCTGCAGATTCCTCAAAACAGCGACGGGCCGGGGCAGGTGAACATGCACTCGCTCAAGCCCGTCAACCGTTTGCAGTCGGAGCCGGAAAAACAGACCGAGGAGAATGCCCCGTCCGCGTAAACGCGGTTCAGAATTCTCCGGCCATGACAGCGCAGCCCTGGGGCAGGGCTATATTGACGCGAAAGACGCGGCGCGCGCCGGTCTTTGTCAGCAATCCCTCAAGTTCCCCCCGGGTGTAAACCTTGCCCCTTTCGGTGCCGACCAGCATGTTGCAGCCGAAAAGCGCCGGATGTTCCGGCCCGTCCCGCGCGTCGTCCAGCATGAATTCCTGAATGAACACGCGCCCCCGCGGTTTGAGGGCGGCCGCCGCCTTGGTCAGCAGCGTGCCCGCGTCGGCGTCGTCCATGGCGTGAAGCACCTGGGATATCCAGACGACGTCATACCTGCCCGCAACCGGGTCTTTCAGGAAATCGCCCTCCATGAAACCGACGCGCCCGCGCAGGTCAAAACGCTCAAGGACTTTTTCCGCCACAGGACGCGTTGTGGGCAAATCATAGATGACAGCGGACAAACGCGGGTTTTTCAAACAGAAATGGACGGCATAGGCGCCCGGTCCGCCCCCCAGATCGAGCAGATCGGCGCAATCGCCGAAATCCAGCGCGTCGGCTATGAGTTTCGCCTGCTGACTCGCCACATTGAACATGCCGAGCAAAAAGTGCTCCCTTTCCTCGGCGTCCCGCGAGCGGTGAGCGCTCTCTCGCGTGGGCGCGCCGGCGCGCACGGCCTCGGTCAGA
Source organism: Desulfovibrio sp. (assembly GCA_031272405.1). GTDB lineage: Bacteria > Desulfobacterota > Desulfovibrionia > Desulfovibrionales > Desulfovibrionaceae > Desulfovibrio. Next base: position 42,450 of record JAISTW010000005.1, read on the forward strand.
CGCGACCAGGCGGGCACAAGATGGCTGTGGTGCAGCACAATGTGCCCAAGATAATCCGGACTGCGCGCGCTCAGGTATTGCCGCGCCGCCGGACAATCCGCATAGGTTGAGCCGGATTTTTCCAGAAGCCGCAAGGCGGTCAGGGCCGTCAGCAGCGTTGACGTTCCGCGCCTGTCGCAACCCGCCTTCGCGGCGATTTCCTCCGCCGTCAGGGAAACGCCGTCCAAAAGGGTGAAAATGTCCAGCGCGACGGCGCTGTGCAATGCGCTGGACATCCAGTAGGCACCGGAAGTCCGCATGATCTCGGCGGGGGTCCAAACGCGCGTTTCGTCTTGCGGCATGCTATTCCTCCCCATATTCGGCCAGTTCTTCCAGCATGTCGCGGGACGGGGCGAAAAAGAGCGTGCCCGTCACAGCCGTGCTGAAGTCAAGCAGCCTGTCGGTATTGCCTTCCGGTTCGCCGACGAACATGTTTTCCAGCATTTTTCTGGTGGTGGAAAACGTGGAGGCGTATCCGATGAAATAGGTGCCGTACTCGCCCTTTGCGGGATTGGCGAAGGGCATGTTGGCCCTGACGATTTTCAGCTCGTTGCCCTCATCGTCGGAAATATTCGTCACCGCGTTGTGGGCGTTTTCCGGTTTTTGCCCGTCGTCCAGCTCAAGGTCGTTGTATTTTCTCCGGCCTATGGCTTTTTCCTGCTCTTCCGTGGACAGCGCGTTCCATCCTTTCATGTCGTGAATGTATTTCTGGACAAAAACATAACTCCCGCCGGCAAACCTGGGGTCCTCGTCGCCGATGCAGGCAAAGGCGGGACGTTCCTCCTCCTCGGGATTTTCCGTGCCGTCCACAAAACCGATGATGGCCCGGCCGTCAAAATACCGGAAGCCGTGCACCTCATCCACCGGCGTCGTCACGCCGTCCAGCGCCGAGCTGACTTGCGCCGCGAGTTCAAGGCAGACGTCCTGCCGCGAGCCCCTGATGTGGAACAGCAAATCTCCCGGTGTGGAAACAGCCGTATGCTTTTTCCCCTTGATTTCCTTGAACGGCTCCAGTTCTCCGGGGGCGGAGAGACGGGGGAACAGCCGCTTCCAGGCTTGGGCGCCGAAGGCCATGACGCAGCTGACCTGGGCTTCGGGAAACCTGTTGCGCATGCTCCTCACAAGGGCCGGCAGGGCGGAACACAAATCCCGGACGGCGGGCGGAGTCCTTTTTCCCCTGTTGAGCCCAAAAACCATAAACAGAGCGTTTTCACCCGGCGTCAACGTCACATCCTGCGGATTCATGGTCACCTCGCTTGATAGTCTTTTTCCCGCTTGTAGTCATTTTCCCGCTCCTTGGCAAGAGCGGTCCCCCCGCTTGCTTTTCGACCTTGTGCATGAACCAGGTCAAGGCCAGCAGATCTGCGGAACCGCCTGGGCTGAGGTTGCGGCGCACCAGCTCGGCGTCCAGGGCCAGCACAGCCTCCCGCCAATCCGGGCTGTCCAGCAGCCCCGAATTTTGCAGCTCCCCGGCCTTTGCCTGAACCATTCCGAGGGCATCAAACCCTGAAGCTCTGGCAAGGATGGTGGTGTCATCCACCACAGCCATAAGGGAGACAAGGGCGCGTATCATGGCCCTGTTGCTTTCCTCCCCGCCGTCAAGCGCTCTTCTCAGCGTCGGCAGACCTGTGTTGATGACAGACGGCAAGCCTGCCTCCATTTCGCCCCGGATGCCCGATATTCCATAAGCGCGGTACATTCTTTCTCCGGCCGTCTCTGGGGCGGCGCGCGCAGCCTCCAGCTCCCTGGCGACGATGCCCTTGGTCATTTCCCGCAAGCGCGCGCAGACAGCTTCAGGCGTGACGGACGCGCCGCTTCCGACAAGGAGGCCCGTTGCGCCCAGAGCAAGCCCCAGGGAAAAAAGAAGGCCTTTCTGGGTGTTTACGCCGCCTGTCGCCCGGAACATGTCCTTTTCGGCCTCCAGGCCAATCGCGCGGAGGACGGGCAGCAGGGCCTCATCCGCGCCTTGATGCCGGATGCCGGCCTCGACGCATCTGGTAAGGCCGAAAGCGATGGCCGCCGAACTTCTTTGAAAGGTAAAAAAATCCATGTCCCTGTGGGAGCCGCTGTGGAAGGGATCCACCAGGCCGGGGGAAGGCGAGGCCGCCGCTTCGCACAACATGGATTCGATTCCGAGGGAACCATAGTATGCCGCCTTCGCCGATATGGAGCGGCTCATATCCGCATGAAAGGCCGTGAAAAATTTTTCGACGCGGGCCATGATTTCCGCCGGGTCGTGGCGGCGTTCGCGCTGACAGGCTATGGCGAGATCCCCGCAGACGAAACAGGTCCGGCCGGCGCCCCGTCCAGGCGAGGAGACGGCTTTCCCCTCTCTGTCGTAAACATCAATGTCCAGCAGCCTAGCGTATTCTGTTTCCGATTCCAGCCGGCAGGCGAGTTCCTTGACCGCGGCTGGTTCGCCCTCCACGGCAAAAACTGCGTGGGGCCCCGTTTTTTCGTGCGCCGACAGCAGCGCCGAAACATCCAGCGTTGCTCCGACGCGCTCCAGGGCATGCCGAAACAGCGTTCTGATCCGGGGAGAATCCTTTATCGGCCCGGGCATGTTGAGGGAAAGGCTGACGCACGTTCCGGGGTGTTTCTCCTGGAAACGTCCGCGGCGGGCAACGCGCGCCTCTTTGGCGTCAAGAAGTTCCTGCGGACTGACTTCGGACATATCGGGGAAAGGCGTTCCCTTGCCCTTGACTGTATTTTCAGAACGAAGCCCGGAGAGCGCCTGTCCCCCCGACGAGTTCAAACACTCTCCGGACTGTGGAGGATCACGTTGGTTGCTTTCCACTTATCATTGTCTCTCCGGAGCCGTCAATCCCAAAATGCGTGTGAGAGTTTTACGTTAGCAATGATAAAAGTTCGTTGATGCTCCCGTTGACCCGAAATCTGGCAAACAAGCCCAAGGTCATATGAACCATCTCAAGAGAACGACTGACAATTTGCGTCCTC
>JAISTW010000052.1 GCA_031272405.1 Desulfovibrio sp.
GCAAACTCAAGGGATTTCGGCGTGTCTTCACGCGATTTGACAAGTTGGCGACCGTATACCGTGGCTTTGTCGTTTTTGCTCTCATCGTGATGGCCCTTAAATAGTGTTAACACTCCCTAGACGACCTCGGCAAAATTCTTTCAAGTATAACTCAGCAGATTACCCATGTCGATGACCTCGGCGCCTACGATTCCGCCATCGTCGCCGGGAGCGGGGACGACATCGTGTACGGAGATGCCGTGACCGCGCAGTGGATGCTCTCAGACAGCTCCATCAACGCGGATTTCCGCACCTGGGCCAACGCCAGCCTTGATCCGGGGGACGCCCAGAACATCGTCCTCTCCTATCTGGCCTTCGCCAATCACCACGACCAGTTTCAGAACATCGTCAATGCCGGCCTGTCCCAGGAGGACATGTACAGGGAATTCGCCAAGCTCGTCAGCAACGACGAGATGCGCCAGTATATAAGCGACCACGCGGACCAGTTCGGCGGCAGCTCCCACTTCTATAACGCGGGTGAAAGCGCGGACGACCTGATCCTCGGCGGCGCGGAAAAGGATGTTGCGGGGCTGGTTGTGGGACAGGGAATCAACCCTGACCAGGACAACGACATCCTTGTCGGCGACGACCTGCCGGACGGCTCTTTCAAGGGACACGACTACTATTACAACAGCGACGGCTCCATAAACGCCTCCCACGCGGACGAACTGGCCTCCGCGGCTGATCGCATGAACGAGGGCGGGAATGGCACCCTGCTGGGCGGGGCCGGAAACGACGTCCTCATCGGCGGTGCCGGCAACGATTCCCTGGACGGCGGCACGGGCAACGACAGACTTTACGGCGGCGCGGGCGACGACATCATCGTCTACCACGAAGGCGACACGATTTCCGGCGGCGACGGCCTTGACGTGCTGCTTGTGGACACGCCGGAAGGCGACCTGGACGCCATGTTCAGCAACCTGAACAGGGCACTGGATACAAGCAGTGGAATGGAAGTCGCCGTGGGCGGCGAGAACGCCTCCCAATTCACCAGCCTGTCAGAGATTGGGGTCACCAAATTTACCAGAGGCGCAAACATAAACCTCAGAATCGACATGACCATCGCCGCCGACGATCCCGACGGCTGGGAATACAAGGGAACATTGAATCAGAACGGACACGACCGCGTCCAGTTTGTGGGCAGGGGCGCTTACGAGGGCCTGATCCTTGTTGTGGAGGCCGATTCTCTGAACCCGACCACCAAGAGCGCCATCAACGACATCAACGCCTCAGTCCACATCCTCGGCGGCGCGGGCAAAGACACGCTCATCGGCGGGGTCGGCAACGATTCCCTGGACGGCGGGGCGGGCAATGACATCCTCGTCGGCGACGACCTGCCGGACGGCTCTTTCAAGGGACACGACTATTATTATAACAGCGACGGCTCCATAAACACATCTCACGCGGAAGAACTGGTCTACGCGGCCGACCTCATGAACGAGGGCGGGGACGACATTTTGCTGGGCGGGGCCGGAAACGACGTCCTCATCGGCGGCGCGGGCAATGATTATCTCGACGCCGGGGCGGCTGACGCCAGCACCGACAAGAATTACCTTGACGGCGGCGACGGCAACGATTACCTGGACGGCGGGGCGGGCCATAACATCGTCTCCGGCGGGGCGGGCAACGACGTCATCGTCTACCACGAAGGCGACACGATTTCCGGCGGCGACGGCTTTGACGTGCTGCTTGTGGACACGCCGGAAGGCGACCTGGACGCCCTGTTCAGCAACCTGAACGGTCTGCTGGACGACCATGCCGATATGGAAGTCGCCGTGGGCGGCGAGAACGCCTCCCAATTCACCAGCCTGTCAGAGATAGGGGTCAGTCAAACTAGAGCCACTGCGTCAAACCCATCCAAACTCAGCATCGACATGAGCATCACGGACAACGATCCCAACGGCTGGGAATACAAGGGAACATCTGATCAGAACGGACACGACCACGCCCAGTTTGTGGGCAAGGGCGCTTACGAGGGCTTGACCCTTGTTGTGGAGGAAGATGCCCTGAGCGCGGCCACCCAGAACGCCATCAACGCCCTCAACGCCGCCACGGGCGGCGGCGGATAGCAAAATCAGGACGGAACGCGGGTCGGGGGCGACAGCGCGTTCCGGGATAATCTCCCTTGACAGACGCGCGCATCCATATAAAATGTTCATCAACTGTACAGGGCAAAACGACTTTTTGCGTTCCAGAAACAATGCGTTATGCCCGGCAGACAGGCGCGGCATTCATGCCGCTGGCCACACGACAGGATTGAACAATGCGGACGCCGCTCTTCCCCCGCTTCGCCCTTCTGACGGCAGCCCTTGCCGCGTCGTTTCTTTGCGGCTGCGCCGAAGAACCTCAACCCGCGCCGCCTCCAGCGCCGCCGGGGCCGGCGCAGCTATTCATCGTCTCCGCTGAACCCGGCCAGTCAACAACCCTGGACGATCCGATTTTTGGAAACAACATACGCGTTGTCGTGGACAGTTCCTTTACTTCGGCCAAAGGCGAAGAATGCCGCAGGGGCACGCTCACAACTCAGGAAAGGGAAAACGAAGTGGTGGTTTTCTGCCGTCGCGGTGGCGCCGAATGGAGCATGGCGCCCAGAATCTGGGGCGACAGCATATAGATCCGTCAAAAAAAGACAGCGCCATGCGTGAAAAATTCGCCCTTCTGTTGTTCTGTATTTCCCTCTTGCAGGGCGGGCCGGTCTGGGCGGCTGAAGCCTCCCCATACGGCGCGAATCTCTTTCAGGGCAACTTCGCCAAAAACGTCGGCGCAATGCCCCTCAAGGCCGGAGACCGCATTATTGTGCGCCTTTGGGGCTCGCTTTCCGCTGACGACACATTCACGGTGGACAACCAGGGGATGCTGCTTTTGCCGCATATCGGCCCGATGCCGGTGGCCGGTCTCGCGCCGGACAAACTGAGCGACGATATCCGCAGCAAACTCGCCGCCGGTGGACACAGCGACGTGCAGGTCTATGTCATGCCCCTGGACGCCCGCGCGGTGAACATACTCGTCACCGGCGGCGTGCTCAAACCGGGACGTTATCAGGGTCTGCCCTCGGATTCGGTGCTCGCTTTTCTGGACAGGGCCGGCGGCATAGACCCGGAACGCGGCTCCTACCGCGCCATAAAGGTTATACGCAACGGGGAGGCGCTTGCCGATGTGGACATCTACCCATTTATGCGCCGGGGGGAGTTGCCGTCCATCCGCCTTCAGGAAGGGGATACGCTGGTCGTGCCCCCCAGGGGAATCACCGTGACAGCCGTCGGGGCCGTGAGCAATCCGGCCCGTTTTGAATTTCTCAAAGGCCGGTCAAGCGGCTCGGCCCTCATGGATTTGGCCCGGCCCGAAAAGAAGGCCTCTCACGCCGCGGTGAGCGGCACGCGCAACGGAGCGCCGTACAATGCCTATCTCTCCGTGCGGGATCTCGCCCATTTTGCCCTTGATGACGGCGACACGGTAAACTTTGTGGCGGATGCGACCGGCGGGGCCATCTTTGTTTCCGTGGAAGGCGCTGTGCGCGGCATATCCCGTTTTCCGGTGCGCAAAGGCGCCAAACTGGGAGAAGTGCAGAATTTTATAGCCGTTGACCCGACCAGAGCCGATATCGCGGCCATTTTTGTGAAGCGCAGGAGCGTGGCCGCCCGACAGAAAAAAGCCATAAACGATGCCCTGCGCCGTCTTGAGGAAAGCGTTTTGACCGCCTCTTCGGCCAGCGCCGAGGAAGCGCAGATACGCGCCCAGGAAGGCAACATGCTGGCCAAATTCGTCGAAAGGGCAAAAAGCGTGGAACCCGACGGCGTTGTCGTGCTTGACAACGGCAAGGAAAGCGCGAACCTGGTTCTGGAAGACGGCGACGTCATCGTCATCCCCGCCAAAAGCGATGTGGTGCTGGTCAGCGGCGAGGTCATGGCCCCGCAGGCCATGCTCTGGAACAAAAAGAAAGATATGGACGACTACATAAAGGGCGCCGGAGGCTACACCGCCAGAGCGGACAAGGACAAGGCGCTCATCATGCGGGTCAACGGCGCTGTTTCGCGTGACTCCGGCGACATCAGGCCAGGGGATCAGATACTCGTTCTGCCCCGCGTGGAGTCCAAAAGCCTGCAAACTGTGAAGGACGTTTCCCAGGTGCTCATGCAGACGGCGATTTCCGCGCGCGCCATTCTGGGGCTGCCGTCGCTGTAGTTGAAAGTCATCCCGCGCACAACCTATCTGCCAAGCAACCCTTTAACGAATCCCCCGGCGTCTTGAGGGGTTTTCTTTGAACCCTTGCCCGCGTTCTTGTCGGTTTTGGTAAAAGCATCCCCCGGCTGAAGGATGCCGGGCAGGATGGCCTTGGAGTCGAGCCCGAAGGAAAGATCACTGAAAGGCCCCCTGGCGTAAACGGGGAGAGTCAGGCCGAGAGACTGCACGACAGCCGTGGCGTCAAGCCGCGCCTTGGGCAGGCTTGCCAGGGCGCGACCTTTGGCGTCGACTCCCTTGGAGACGGCGGTTATGGGTTGCGCTGTGATTTCTCCGTTGCGCGCGGTGAAGGGAACGCGAATGCTCTGGAAAGGAGAGGCGAGAGCCGACGCCCCCGGGGTGCTTTTGGCCACGGAAGCGAGCGCCGCGACACTCACGTTGCGGGCCTCCAGTATCCCGTCGCCTGTCAACGTGGCCATAATTTCTTTCCCGGATGCGCCCCGCCAGGTCATATTCGCCTTCAAATCGGCTACGCCTTCCGCCGGCCGCCCCTTGCCGAGGGCGTCAAGCAAATCGCCGATGCGCACTCCGCTGGCTGTGGTTTGCGCGGCATAGGTTTCATTCGACAGATTGACATCCGCCCGGCTTTTTATGACGCCGCCGGACCCAAGGGTGCAGTTGAGCGGATTGAGGGCGTAGTTGCCGCCGCTTCCCCTGACCTCGGCGACAACGTCCTTGAGGGAGAGTTTGCCCTGGCGCAATTCCGCCACAGTCAGGCTCACGTCCAGGGTCGGCATGTCCTTGCCGGACGAAGGCGTCGCCGCCTGGGCGGGCGGGGGAGCTTTGCCGGAGGCCGGCTTTGCATCCGGCTGCGGCGAGGGCTTTTCCTTGAGCAGATTCAAATACTTGTCCAACAGGACAACGCTGGCCTGAAGTTTGCTTTTGACAGAGAACGGCTTGCCGAACGAAAACTCCATATCTCCCTGAATGTTGAGGTTGAACGGCAACGTCATCCGCGCGTTCGTCAAACGGAGGTTTTGTTCCCGGGGAGCAAAAACGCCGTCGGCGGCAAAACTTACAGGGCCAGCTTCCTTGGGAAGAAGACCGCTTATCGGCGTCAGCGTCAGGCCTGTCTGCCGGAAAGTCAAGGTGGCGGCCTCGTAGCGGATTTTTGTGTCAAGGGCCAGCGTGCCGACGAGCTTTCGCTTGTCCTGCGCGATATCAAAAGTGAAATCGCAACGGAGCGCGGCGTCGGTATGCCGACGCAAGTCTTCCACGGAAAGATTCAGATTTTTCAGATGGACACGCTGCGCGGCCCCCGCGTCAAGAATTATTTCGGCTTGGTGCAAAACCATGCGGTTCAATTCGACGGGGATGTCTTCCGGCAATTTTTGGTCCTGCTCCTGCGGGGATTTTTGGGCGCCGCCTTCGCCGGTCGCGCTCCCTTTCTTGTCATCCTTGTTGTCCGGTTGGGGAGGTTTTATTGTAAGCACCGGATTTTCCAGGCGGACTTCCTTGATCACCACCCTTCGCGACAAAAGCGGGATCAGTTCCAGTTCTATCAGGCCGCCGGCGATGGTCGCGGTCAAACCCTCGTTGTTTTCGGCCTTGCCCCAATGGGCTCTGCCCAGCGAGAGGCCAAGCGGAAACAGGGAAAGGGACGGAACTTTTTCGCATACGAGCGGTTGACCGGTGGCGTGTTCGCCTATTTCGGCAATTTTTTTTGTGACGAACGCCGGGTCAATGCGGTTGACGGCAATGACGGCGGCAGCGACGAGCAGAACGAAAACAGCAAGAACGCACAAAAGAATTCGTTTCATAACGGGTACCGCCATAAACTGGAGTTAAACATTTTTACCATGATAGACCGCACGGGCGATTTTTTCAAGTCCGCTTCAACCACCGGGCCGTCCGATATAAAAAGCGCTTGTTGGAAACGGGAGCAAGGTGTAAAAAAGACCATGCCGACTGTCGCGCAGAACGATGAAATGCGAAGATCACCCGCCGTGCCGGCGATAATGGTGCAGGGGGTCGCCTCCAACGTCGGCAAAAGTTTGCTGGCCGCGGCTCTTTGTCGGATATTCACCCGACGCGGCTTGAGGACGGCCCCCTTCAAAGCCCAGAATATGGCGCTGAATTCCTTCGTTACCGATGACGGCAAGGAAATGGGGCGCGCTCAGGCCTTGCAGGCCCAGGCATGTGGACTGGACGCGGATGCGCGTATGAATCCGATTCTGCTCAAACCAACCGGGCAGACCGGTTCACAGGTGATCGTCATGGGGGCGCCGACGGGGCAAATGCGCGCGCGCGAGTATCAGACGCATAAGTCGACTCTCTGGAAAACAGTAAAACGCGCTTATCTGAGCCTCAGCGCCGGCAGGGACGTGATGGTGCTGGAGGGGGCCGGAAGCCCGGCCGAGATCAACCTGAAGCCTTACGACATCGTCAACATGCGCATGGCGCGCTTTGCCGACGCCCACGTTCTGCTGGCGGCGGATATTGATCGTGGCGGCGCGTTTGCCGCCCTTGTCGGCACCATGAGTTTGCTGGGCCGCGACCGCGCGCGCGTGGCAGGCTATGTGCTCAACAAATTTCGGGGGGATGCGTCATTGCTGACGCCGGCTCTGGACGCGGTCAGCCGTCGGACGCGAAAGCCCTTTTTGGGCATTGTCCCGATGTTGGACGATTTGCGTTTGTCTGAGGAAGATTCGGTAAGTTTCAAGCGGGGAGAGAGTTCACGAATTTTTTCCTCGTCCGCTTCAGCGGATTCTGCGAATGGGCAGAATCTGGACATAGCGGTGGTTGACCTCCCTTATATAAGCAATTTTACCGATCTGGACGCGTTGCGGCATGAGCCGGATGTCCGTTTGCGCAGGGTGGGCGGAGCTGCTGAATTGGGCAAGCCCCACGCCGTCATATTGCCGGGCAGCAAAAACACGTTGGCGGATCTGCGCGTTTTGTGCAAAAATGGTCTTGCCGCGAGTCTTGTGGATTTTGTCGGCGGCGGCGGAACTGTTGTGGGCATCTGCGGGGGGTTGCAGCTTCTCGGGCGGACAATCGCGGACCCGGAGGGGCTGGAAGACGGCGGAGAAGCGGCCGGGCTTGGCCTGCTTGATCTGCGCACCCGTCTGATGCCGGAAAAGCGGTTGCGGCGGGTGGAGGGAAAGGCCATGTCCGCCCTTGTCGGAAAGCCGCTTCCTGTCGTCGGATACGAAATCCATTGCGGAATAACCTCTCCCTGCCATGCGGATTCCGTGGCCCCGGTGTTGAAGGATATGTGTGGCGGCATTCTTGGTTGGGGGCGGCCTGAAATTGATGGCCGCGTACGGGTGTGGGGCGTCTACCTGCATGGAATTTTTGACAAAGATGAATTTCGTCAGGCATTTCTGAACAATTTACGGCATAAGGCGCAACTTGTTCTTCGCGGGGGAATTGTTTATAATCCTGAGAGCGAACTGGACAGGCTCGCCGACGCTGTAGAACAACATATTGAAATGAATAAAATTTATCAATTGATCAATCATTATGGCCGCTAAGAGAAACTGTTCCATTACATCCGGGGTGAGTGCATGAAACGGCGTGTCATCATCGTGTCCTTTACCGTCGCGCAACTTTTCTTGCTGCTGTGTGTCGGATTTTTTCGCTCTTCGGATGTGTTGTTTCCGCTGTTTGCGCTTTTGCTGGCTTGCGCGGTTCTCGCGCATCTGTTTGTGGAGTTGCGTCTGGAGGGGGCATCGTCCGTTGCGGTTGATGATGTCAATCCGCCTCTGCCCGGGGAAGCCGGTTCGAAGGAGAGTTTGGCGGGGCCGAAGGACTTGGAGCCGCAACCGGCCGACGGGGGAGCCGAAATACAGGACGATGCCGCGCGGCAGGTTGCTGCGACGGCCGATGGCCCGCAGAAGCATACTTCGACTGTTCTTGTGGCTGACGACAGTGAAATCAACAGGGCCATTCTCATCGAAATTCTTGGACAGTCGGGCCTGCTGGCGGTTGAAGCCGAAGACGGTCGCGAAGCTGTTGACATTGTTCGAAAACAGGACATTTCTCTTGTCCTGATGGATCTGGAAATGCCCGTCATGGACGGAAAAGAGGCGACGGCTCAAATCCGCGGCATGGGAAAACTGCCGCAGGATGTGCCCATTATCGCCATGACCGGGCATGTCAGCGACTCTTTGCGTATGGATTGCCTGGGGCTTGGCATGAATGACTATCTGACGAAGCCCGTCGACGTGCAGGAATTGATCGTCGCATTGAGAAAATGGCTCCCCGGCGGTTTGCCGGATGAGGCGGGGGCGGACCCCACGACAAGCGGGGCGAACGTCATGGATGGGGCCGGACAGGATGTTCCCATCAATGTTGACGCGGGCCTGGCCGCAACGGGAGGGAACAAAAAACTTTATCACAATCTGCTGAATCGTTTTGTCGAGCGGTATGGTCATGCCCTGTCGCTTCTGCGCGAACTTCTGGAAAAGGAATCCTATACGGAGGCAGCGCGCCTGGTCCATACCATCAAGGGAGTCGCCGCCAATCTGGGCATGAAGCGTATCACGGAACTTTCAAAAAATATGGAGTCCAGTCTCCCCAGTGTCGTGCCCAGCGAATCAGTGCTTAAACAATTTGAAGACGCCATGCGTGAAGCCATAGAGTATATCGCCAGCCTTCAGGTGACTCAAAAAACAGTTTTAGCGGGAGACAGGCGAATATCTCAGGAAGATTGCGCCGCTCTGCGGGAAATACTGGAGAATTTTCCGCACAAGATTGAAAGGGATTGGGGCGGACTCAGACTTGAACTGGAAAAATTTGCCGCAATTTTAGAAAATACCCCAGTCGCCGAAAAATTTTCGGCCCTGCTCGCCTCGGTGGACGATTTTGATCTGGAATCCGTCGCGCGCAACATCGCCGAATTACAGCAAGGTCTTGACGCAGGCCAATGAAAGTTGTCTTTTGCATAGACGATAATCCAGCGTACCTTTCACTTCTCAAAGTAGCCGTTCGATCCCTTCGAAGCGTGCACGGGGCGGAAATTTCCTGTCTCTGCGTGTATGCCGGGCAAGACAAACGCGTCTTTGAAACTCTTGAAAACGAGGCTGTCCCCCTTGCCCGTTACAGTCCGCGCTTGTCGCCCGATCTGCTGCCGGATCGGTTCCACAGATGCCTCGGTTGCTTCCTCAAGCTGGAACTGGCGCTTGTTCCCGAGTTGGCCCAGGATGCTTACGTGTTGTATTGCGACGTTGACGTGCTGTTTTTCAGACCCATTATTGAACTCTTCGGCCTCGCGCCCAAATATATGGGCATGGCTCGTGAAGCGACAGCCCCTTTTTTTCATGAATATCAGGCTCTGGAGTACGAGTTTCAGGGACGAAAATGTTTTGTTCCCATGCCGTTCCCAATCTGGACATTCTCCAGCGGAGTCGTTTTGTTCAACCTGCAACGCCTTCGCCACCGCAGCGTCGTAGAACATTTTTTGGCATTTTGCCGGCAAAACGTAGACCGCATAGGCAATCTCGATCAATCGCTGTTGAACTATTTTTTTGGAAAACGCATAAGTCGCCTGGCCGACCGCTGGAACCGCCCGCCCTATCAGAGCGATTGCCTGGATACAGCGCATATTGTGCATTTTCACGGGCCGAAACCCTGGGAGAAAACGGCGTTTCCGGACTTGCGGATAAACTGTTTCGAAACCATGCGTGACGTCTGGTTCAGCTACTTGCGTGAAGATGAAAAGAAGCGGTTCGTCCTCTGAAGTTTTTTGCCTGCCGGCCGATAGATTGCTTGACGCTTTTAATGTTTTTCACCTCAGGTGATGGAGGATTGCCATGAGCCAGACCAAGGACGAACATATGGGCGACAGCGCGCACGACGACAATTTGCTGCAACTGGTGACATTCCGTATCGCCGATGAGGAATTTGGCGTTGATATACTGGCAGTGCAGGAAATTATACGCCTGATGCAGATCACAATGGTGCCCCGGGCGCCTTCCTTTATAGAAGGCGTTATCAATTTGCGCGGCAAGGTGATCCCCGTCATCAACATGCGTACCCGCTTCAGCATGCCGCATGTGGAGCACAACAGCAGCACACGCATTGTCGTTACGGAATTTGACCAGAAAATCGTGGGTTTTCTTGTGGACGCCGTGTCGAAAGTTTTGCGCATTCCGTCAAACACTGTGGAAGACGCGCCGCCGGTCGCCGCCGGCATAGGTTCGGAATATATCCGGGGCGTCGGCAAACTGGGCGACCGTTTGCTTATTTTGCTTGACCTCGACAACTTATTGAGCGACATAAAACTTGATGCGCAATAGTCGGTTGAGCGCTTGCGTTTGATCCAAAAATTGATTTGAGGAGATCATGGCCTTGCGGCTTTCACGTTCCATTGTAGGCAAGGCTGAGGCGAATGCCGTCAACCGGGTTCTTCTGGAAGACGGTTATCTCGGCATGGGTAACGAGGCACGCCTGTTCGAGGAAGAGCTGGCGGCCTTTCTTGGAGTTTCAGCGGAACAGGTGATCGTCGTCAACAGCGGAACAGCTGCTCTGCATCTGGCTGTGGAGGCTGTCGCTCCCGCCGGAGGCGGCGAAGTGCTTGTGCCTTCCCTGACGTTTGTGGCTTCATTTCAGGCCATCGCGGCTGCCGGCTGCACGCCGGTCGCCTGCGACTGTTTACGACAGACCGGGACCCTGGACACAAAGGATGCTGAAAAGCGCCTCAGTTCCAGGACGTTTGCCGTCATGCCTGTTGATTACGCCAGCAATCCCTGGCAACTGGACGAAATTTACGACTTCGCGGCCCGCAAGGGTCTGCGTGTTGTGGAAGATGCGGCGCACGCCTTCGGATGCCGTTCCCGGGGGCGTAAAATAGGCAGTTTTGGAGATCTGGTTTGCTTCAGTTTTGACGGCATCAAAAACATAACTTCCGGCGAAGGCGGATGTGTTGTTTCTTTTGACAGTGACGCCGCGAGGAGGATTTCAGACGCGCGCCTGTTGTCTGTGGAGGGAGACGCCCAAAAACGTTTTGCCGGAGGCCGTTCCTGGGATCCGGATGTAAGGCGTCAGGGCTGGCGTTATCATATGAGCAACATCATGGCGGCCTTGGGGCGGGTGCAACTCGGGCGACTCGAGCCGGAATTCGCGCCGGCGCGTCGCGCCCTGGCGGCCCGCTACAGAGAGAATCTCGCCGAACTCGCCGGGCTTTCGTTTTTGCGGACTTCCCCGGATGATTTCATCGTGCCGCATATTCAGCCGGTGAGGATTTTAAACGGGCTCAAGGATTCCGTCAGGCAGTTTCTCGCGGAACGGGACATTCCTACAGGGGTGCACTACAAACCAAACCATCTTCTGACGTATTTCGGCGGAGGCGCGGTGAGCTTGCCGGAAACGGAACAGCTGTACGGCGAGCTCATGACCCTGCCTCTGCACCCCGGTTTGAGCGGAGAGGATGTGGACAGCGTGTGTGAAGCCGTGCGCGATGCGCTTGCGGGCGAGTCGCGGCGCTGATGTCGTCTCAGGGGAAGGCCTCCTAATAATGACGACGCGCGCCTCCCTTGTCAGCGGCCTGTTCGTCCGCCGCTGGATACGTTTTGGGCTGATGGGCGGCATATCCACGCTCAGCTATTTTCTTTTCGGGCATCTTCTGGTCACCGTCCTGGAGTTGCCGTTGTTCGTGGGCAATACAGCCGCGTACCTGCTGGCGTTTTGCGTCTCCTACATGGGACAATGCCGCTGGACATTTCAGGCGCGAGGCGTCCACAGGAGCATGTTGCCGCGTTACGCCCTCACGCAGGGAATCGGATTGGGGTTCAACACCTTTCTTATCTGGCTCATGAGACACATGGGGCTTTCCTACACTTTTTCCATGCCTGTGGCGGCGTTGCTGGTGGCCGTCAGCACATATCTGTTGTGTAAATATTTTGTGTTTCCAAACGGACAGGGAGTTGACTGATGCCCGCCGCCGTCTCCGTCATCATGAATTGTTACAACAGCGCCCGCTATCTGAAGGCGGCCTTGCAAAGCCTGTTTGCCCAGACGCACAAGGATTTTGAGCTGATTTTTTTTGACAACGCCTCCACGGACGAAAGTCCCGACATTCTGAGGGAAGCCGCGAAAGCCTTTCCAGACAAGGTTCGCTATTTTCGCGGTCAGAAAACCATCCCGTTGGGAGCGGCCCGCAATGAAGCCCTGTCGCACGCCCAGGGCGAGTATATAGCTTTCCTTGACTGTGACGATCTGTGGTTGCCGGAAAAACTGGCGCGACAGACGCTGCTTTTTGAAGCTGATTCCAAAGTGGGGCTGGCTTGCACGGACACGGAAATTTTTGACGGCGAAAGGGTTCTCAGGCGTCTGTTTTTAGAATCAGAGCCTGCCAGAGGCATGGTTTTCAAGGAACTTGTGAAACGCCAGTGGATTTCCATGTCTTCCGCCATGCTGCGTCGGGAGGCGCTGGAGAGTTTGGTGAAAACTTCGGAAGACGCGTCGCGCGGCGACAGGCATGGGTACTTTGACGAGCGCATGAACGTGTGCGAGGAGGCGGACGTTTTTTACCGCATAGCCCATGACTGGGCCCTGGATTATGTGGATGCGCCGCTCACGCGCTGGCGGGTACACGGGAGCAATACAACGTTCAGCAAATTCGGGCAATTTGCCGAAGAAACCCTGTATATTCTGGAAAAGCATCGCCGTCTCTATCCCGGTTATGATACGGAACACGCTGATCTTGTTGAAACGCTGACGCGTCGCGCCGCCTTTCAGAAAGGCGTGGCGCTGTGGCGCGAGGGAAAAAACCGCCAGGCGCGTCTGGCGGTCGCGCCTTGGCGGCGCGCGTCCCTCAAGCATCGTCTTTTTTGGTGGGCCAGTTTTTTCCCGGGGATTTTTTTTGATTGGGGGGCGAAAATATATTTTTCGCTGCCTGTCGTCCTGCGGCGTTAGAACAAGTTCTTTTGAAACTGCTCGGCGGCGAAAGCGCCGAAAACCGTCAGGTCTGTTCCACCGTCGTCTTGCGTTGCCGACGTATGCGCTCCAGCCTCGCCTGCTGACTTTTTTCCCGCTGTTCCTTGGCCTTGTCCAGCAGTTTTTCCCGTCGTTTTTCAAAGCTCAGCGTGGAACGCAGGGCGGCCATGCCCAGGGACGTGATGGTGATTATGGCTATGAGAACCTTTTGAATGGACCACTGGTTTTCTCCCAGTATTTCCTGAAGCCAGCCCAGATGCAGGTAGTCCCCGAAATAGATCACCAGGGGCACTCCGATAAAACACAGGGCCAACCCGATGATTTCCAGGAAAATGAATGTTTTTGACAGGATAAGGACAAAAAGTGTGGCGTCGCGCACCATGCGCAGGGATCTGAGACGGCGTTTCAGGGAGCGCAACAATTTGGTCATGGTACCTGTCGCGCCCTTGGCCGTCTGGAACGATTCCGCCTCGTTGAAATTGGAGGCATAGGCGCGGTTGATGATGCCAGCGCACTCGTTGAACTCGGCGCTGAACTCCCGCAACGCGCCGGGGAAGGGGAACCACGAAGCCTCATCGCGTATGCTCTGCAGGACGGTAAGATAATTCTTGTACTGTTCGCGCAACTCATCCACCTCTTCGCGGATGCGTTCGTTCAGGTCCTTTTCCAGATTTTTGCGCTCTTCGCTCACCTGCAGGAAGGCCATATAGTTTTTGACGCCGCACAGTTTCGTCAGTTCCCGGAATTTTTTATCCAGTTGCATGGCGGTGGGATGGTCGTCAGGAAACCAGCGGTGGAGACGCTCTTCCAGGTTGTTGATAGCGCCGCGTTCGTCATCGGCTTTCTGTCTGGCCCCGTCCCAAAGGCCGTGCAAAAAGGTAAGTATCTGCAACTGCCCGCGTTCCAGAGCCGGATCAACGAGAAAACGGTTGAACCAGAGCGGTTCCTCGCGGATGAGTTTGGCAATCTGTTCCAGCACCTGGTCGGCGAAGCCCATCTTGACCCGGCAGACAATGCCCCGGTACACCGCGTCCTGCCAGTCCGGCATGATGCGCAACACTTGAGCGTATTGTTCAATGGCCTGGCTGTAATGGCTGGTTTCCTCGGACAGCCGGGCCTGCAAATACTCGTTCCAGGCCTGATAGGTAGGCAAGGGGGTAAGACTGGCCGCCTCTCGGAAATAGTTGGAGGCCCGGTCGGGGTCGTTCTTTTCCACATACAGAAAACCCTGCAACATGCGCAGGCGCGCGTCACGCTGGTGGCGCAAGGTGGCCTCGGTCAGACGCTTTTCCACATCGGACAGTTCCGTTTTCTCCGCTGTGGCGAGATCCTTGAGAAGTTTCCAGCAGGGGCTGTCGTCCTGCTGGAGTTCTTCGCCGTCCTCGGAGGCGTGCAGACGGGTGAGCCAGTAATGCTCCACATGCCGCAATTGGGAAAGGGGCGAATTGGAGAGTACCGCCTGGGTCAGAAGAGTCGTGTCGGGGCGGTTGAGCAATTCCGGAAAACCGGCGTTGCCGGACTGGGCGAGAGTTTTTTCTATGGCTCTGAAACTTTCATTGATCTCGTCCAGGTCAACATCTCCCATGCGCTCCCAGAGGTCGGGAGGGCAGGGCGCGCAGACGCGCGTGGGGCAGTCGTTGGCCATATGGCTTTGGATGCCGCAATAAAAGCAACCGCACAGTTTGCCCTCGTTGTCGTTTTTGTCGCCTGCCGTCAAATGGCCGGCCATAAGCAGGGGGATGCTGTCCCGGCCTGTTTCCTTGTCGTCCGAGAGAACATTGCACCAGCTGTCAATACTGGCCTGCTCGCCGCTGTATTTGATGTCCTTGATCAAAAAGCCCTCGCCGAGCAGGTAGGCGTTACGGTAGCTGATATAGGGGTAATCCGGCATCAGATTATCCCACTGCAGGCCGATTTTTTTGGGCAGGTCAATATTGAAGTTCAGATTTTTTCTGTCTGCCGCCACACAGACGCAGGGCCAGTAAGCGCCCGGGTCGAGGCTTTCCTTGGCGGTGCATTCCAGATAGTCGCGCAAAAAAGTGCGTAGCATGAGCAGGTTGTCCACCGCCACCATGAGGAAATTTTCGTGGACAATGGACTTCATTTTGTGGTTTTGCAGGATGCCGTCAACCCTTTTGAACATGCTGTCCCAGCCTGTCTGGAAGCGTTTGTCCAGGGGATTGCCCAGGGGATGTATGACGGCGAACCAGGATTGGGTGGATGCGTAGGGCATGCGCGCGTCCACCTTGATGGTGGCCCAGTCCACCGGGCACATGCCCTGGCGTCCGGGAGCGGATTCAAAATCAATGCCGGGCATGCCTTTTTTGCCTTCCCTGCTCTTGGGATGCACAAAAACTTCAAAGTGGTCTCTGACCAGTATTTCCTGCGACTGCAACGCGCTGTCAACGTCCAGACCGGCTTTGCCTGTCACATCCAGTTTCAGGCGGCTGGGAAAAAGCTCAATGCAGGCGGGTAGGTCGTTGAAATCTCCCCAAATGATCAGTCTGGCGAGGGCAAGAAAGACGTCGTCGGTAAAAAAGAACCAGAGAGACTGCTCTTCGTCCGCCACCAACTGCATGCCGCCGTAGTTCAGCAATGTCTGATACAGGGCGGCGGAACAGTTTTCCTGCCGACAGACCCAGAGCACATGGCCCATTGTGACCATGCGGATGCTTGTTGTCTCCGGCAGACGTGACAGCAATGACGACAGACGCGTCATGACAAAATCCTTACGTTAACTTCCCGCTGAAAAACCTGCATCAATATTAAAATCTGTATCAATAGTTAACGGACAAGAGAGAATTTTATTTATGGCATACCCTTCTTTCATAGCCTAAAAAAATATGAAAAAAAATACAAGCCGCCGCCGACGCAAGCTGCCCTCTTCAACAGGGAGAGCAGGGCGCGCAGACGCCCGGCGTCCCAGTCCTGCCCCGCCGATTCTCGCGGCGGGCCAAGCCAGGGCTTTTCCACAAGTTCTCCGAAATACACTGACGGACCCGCCATGGGCGCGTCGCAAAGCCAGGCGCAGGCTGTCATGGGCAGTCCGGAGTTGGGGCTGTGCATGCCGTCGGCCTGTCTCGACACAAGTCTGAAACCGGGCCAGCGTCCCCGCCAGGGCCGGTTGAGATGAAAGAGCCGGACAAGGATGTCAGTCAGCCACAAAACCGGCACGGAGAGTCTGGCCGGGATAAAGGCCAGCATGTCGTCCCCGCGCGCGCCGGCCCAGCCAAGATCGCGCCAGAGCTCCGTTTTGTAGCCCCACATGGAATCCGCCGTGCTGACGGCCTTGTAGCACCACAATCCCACAGGACCGGCCGCGAGGAGCCAGAACCAGGGAGCGAGAAAGGCGTCCGTGAAATTTTCGGACAGGGTGTCGGCAAGGGTTTTGGCCAAAACGGGGCTGTCCATGCGGCTCACGTCCCGGCTGACCAGCATGGAGACAGTCCGTCTGGCTTCTGACAAGGGCGCGCCCCAAACCTTGTCCGCCGCTTCGGCCCCGGTTTTGAGCAGACAGCCCAAGGCCAGCCCGGCCCAGGCCAGGTAAACGGCCAGCACGGGGCCGACAAAGGGCAGGGCGATGAGCAAGCGCGCGCTCAAGCCCGTGCAGCACGCCAGTAGCAGCACACAGGCCAGCCCGGCCGCTTTTCCCGCTCCACGGCGTTCCAGACGCCGCGCCGGCGTTTCCAGAGCGCGCAACAGGCGGCCCACGAGCACGACCGGATGAGGCCAGGGCAGGCGTGGGTCAGCCAGAAGCGCGTCCAGCGCGAGGGCCACCGGGGCCAGCCACCAACAATCCCACATCGCGTAGGGAAACAGCGTGGACAGGGGCGAGGAGAGCGCAACGGTCATTCATGGCGCCCCGGTTGAGGTCACGGCGATATTCCGGGTGATCATCATACCCGGTTTTGCCTTGTCATTCCAACGTATTTTCGGCTTGGCATTTTTAGCTTGGCTTGCGCTCCCGGATAGGCTATACTGTCAGATTGAAATTTGCGCAATACCCTGAACAGCCTCTGTGCACCGAGTGCACTTTGCTTGTGCATACTGGCAGATCGAAATTTGCGCAATACCCTGATACAGCGATGAAGGAATACCGGGACCATTATTTCCGCAAGGCCAGGGAAGAAAATTATCCGGCCCGCTCCGCTTACAAACTCAAGGAACTGGACGCGAAATTCCGTCTTCTGAAGCCGGGGATGCGCGTGCTGGATCTGGGGGCGGCGCCCGGTTCCTGGTCTCTGGTCGCGGCCAGGAAAGTGGGGGCCAAAGGTCTGGTGCTGGCCTGCGACATTCAGCTGACGAATACGGCATTTCCCCCACAGGTGTTTTTTATGCGGGAGGACGTGTTCCACCGTTCGCCCGCCCTAGAGGCCAATCTGCAAGGGATGGGGCCTTTTGACGCGGTGCTGAGCGATATGGCTCCGCGCACCACGGGTTCACGCATTACGGATCAGGCGCGTTCCCTGGAACTGGCGACGGAGGCTTTTTCTCTGGCCGAAGCGTGGCTCAAGCCCGGTGGAGCCTTTGTGGTGAAAATTTTCATGGGGCCGGATGTCAGTGAACTGCTTGTCCCCATGCATCGGGCTTTTGCCGGGGTCAAAACTTTCAAGCCCAAAAGTTCCCGCGCGGAAAGCAAGGAAATTTTCTTTGTCGGGCTTGCCTATTCGCCCCGGCTGTCGCGGCAGGCTTGCTGATGACGGGCCGCTTTGCCGCGTGCCGACGTATTTTTAAGTTTCTTTGTTTTGGAGGTATTCATGTCCGGGCACAGCAAATGGGCCAATATCCAGCACCGTAAGGGACGTCAGGACGCCAAGCGGGGCAAGATTTTCACCAAGGCCGCCAAGGAAATCATCATCGCGGCCAAAAGCGGGGGCGATCCGGTCGGCAACCCTCGTTTGCGGGCGGCCATAGCAGCGGCCAAGGCGGTCAATCTTCCCAAGGACAAAATTGACGCCGCCATTCGTAAGGGCACCGGCGAAGACGCCGGCGGCGACCTGACGGAAACGTTTTACGAAGGTTATGGGCCGGGCGGCATCGCGGTGATGGTGGAAGTGGCCACGGACAACAAAAATCGCACTGTGGCCGAAGTGCGCCACCTTTTCACCAAACACGGCGGCTCCATGGGTGAAAGCGGCAGCGTCAGCTGGATGTTTGAGCGCAAGGGGGTGATAACCGTGGACAAGACCGCCTGCGCCGAGGACAAAATCATGGAGGCCGCGCTGGAGGCCGGGGCCGATGATGTGCTGGACGAGGACGACGTGTGGGCAATACACACGGCCATGGCGGATTTTGCCGCGGTGCGCGATGCTCTGGAAGCATCCGGCATGGTCATGCTCTCGGCCGAACTGGCCATGATTCCGCAGAATCTGACGACCGTGAGCGCCGACATGGGCCTGAAGGTGTTGCGTTTGATGGAGGCCCTGGACGACAATGACGATGTTCAGAACGTCTACGCCAACGCGGACTTCCCTGACGACATGCCTGAGGCGTGAGCCTGCGGGTGGGCGCGCTTACCGTCATCGGCATTGACCCCGGATCCCGACGCACGGGCTGGGGCGTGGTGCGGGAGACCGGCGGCTGTCTTGTTCTGCTGGAATGCGGCGTGGTACGCGCGGAGTGCGGCGAAAAAGATTTTTCCGCCCGTCTCGCCAACATTTACCACGAGCTTTTCGATATTTTGTCCCGTCATAACCCGGATGAGGCCGCTGTGGAGCAGGTTTTCACCGCCAGGAACGCCCTTTCGGCCCTCAAACTTGGGCAGGCGCGCGGCGTGGCCGTGGCGGCCTGTGCGGCCCGTGACCTGCGCGTCAGCGATTACGCGCCCGCGCTGGTCAAACAGTCCCTGGTGGGCACAGGACGGGCCGAAAAGGAGCAGGTTGCCTTTATGGTCAAACGCCTGCTCAACATACGGGAGGGGAAAATGCCTCTGGACGCCTCCGACGCTTTGGCCGTGGCTTTGTGCCATTTGAACATGCGCCGTTTTGCCAGGCTGACGGCGACGATATAGCCTAACCACCACAAACCAGGAGGAGAACCGTGCCGACGGTGAACATGGATTTCAACCCTGATTTCAGCAAGGGGCTTGTGCCGGTCATTGTTCAGGATGAGGCCGGAGGCGAGGTGCTCATGCTCGCCTACATGAACGAGGAGGCCTGGCGCATGACGCTGCAAAGCGGCGAAGCCTGGTACTGGAGCCGCAGCCGGAACGAGCTCTGGCACAAGGGAGAGAGCTCCGGTTATGTGCAGATTGTGCGTGCCGTACGCCTTGACTGCGACAGTGACGCAATTTTGCTGCTGGTGGAGCAGAAAGGCGGGGCCGCCTGCCACACCGGCCGTCGGAGTTGCTTTTTCCGTGAATGGCGCGACAATGCCTGCCATATCTGCTCTCCGCGGATTTTTGATCCGGAAAAAGTGTACGGAAAGGCCAAGTGAGGGACGCCTTTCTCGGTTGGCTTCCTGAAAATTCCGAAAATTATGTCGCCGGACGAGCCGCAAGAAGTTCAGATGGAAAATTCCGGCTCCCATTTTTCAACGTCTCGCGCCAGCGTTTCGCGTTGGAAGGATTTCAGATCAAAATCGGGCAGGATGTTTCGGCAGAAGGCGGCCTCAAAATCCCGGAGCAGTTTTCCCCTGCGTACGGCCAGCCATATGCGGGCATCTTCAAACAGGGATGTTCCCTCAAAAGCTGTCAGCCGCCAGCGTCTTTCTATCTCGTCTTTTCCGGGGCCGCAGACGACGGCGATCCCCATGCCGAGCTCGGCGCAGGACAGCAGAAAAGACGTGTCGCCCGTAAGGATTACCTTTGTGGGCAATCCGGCCTGTTCAAACGCCGCATCCACCTGACGGCGTTCCAGAAACCCTTCGGGATAACTGAGCATGGGCAGGGCGGTCATATCCGCCAGGGTCGGCGGAGTTGGAATATGCGGGAACAGGTTTTTTGACCAGGCCAAAACGTAACGCAGAGAAGGGCAGGGGCGCGCAACGACGTTCGCCTTTCCCAAAATTTCCCTGCCGCCGAAACCGATATCGGCCCTGTCATGAATCAGGTCCCCGGCGACATCATCCGCTTCCCGCTGACGCAACGCAAAACGCACTTCAGGGTACTGTTCCCGCAGACGCGCAAGGGGCACGCTTAAAAACGGCAAGGCAAACATTGTGGCCGTTATGCGCAGCTTTCCGCGCGGGCTGGCCTCAAAACGGGAGGCGACGCTTTTCAGGCGGGTGCTTTCTTCCAGAATGATGTTGGCCGAGGCAAGCACCTCCCTGCCGGGCTGCGTCAAGCCCAACAGTTTTTTGCCGACGCGGATAAAAAGCCGCGCCCCGAGTTCTTCCTCCAGTTCGCGTATTTGACGGCTGATGCTCGACTGTGATACATGCAGAACCTCGGCCACGCGGGTCAGATTGCAATCGCACGCCACGGCCTGTCTCACTATTTCCAGATGCCGAAATTCCATTATTACACCTGCCCATGTTGCGGCAACCCCTTTTGAATAAACAACAAGGGGGAAAATCACAAGCAGTTTCACGGCTGCCGCTTTATGCGTTCCGTGAATAAGCTTTGTTGAAATAAATAGTTCCGGTGTGAAGGGGAAAAGTGGTATCTCAGGGGCAGGGGCGCAAACGACCTAGAATTGTGGAGAATCTATGAGACAGGACACGCTTCTGGCCCAGGCGGGCGCGCGCAGAGATCCGGCCACCGGGGCGATATCCATGCCCGTGTATCCTTCGGCGGCGTTTCAGCATCCGGCGCTCGGGCAAAGCACGGGCTTTGATTATTCGAGGACGTCCAATCCGACCAGGCTTGCTCTTGAGGAGACTGTGGCGGCGCTGGAAAAAGCTGCCGGAGCTTCTGCCTTTGCTTCCGGCCTGGCGGCGATTGACGCTGTCATGCGGCTTTTTCGCTCCGGTGAGGTTATTGTCGTCTCAGAGGATATGTACGGGGGAACCATCCGACTGTTCGAAAAATTCGGAAAATCTGCCGGACTGGAATTCCTCTACGTCGACACAAGCAAGGCCGACCTTGTGGCCGAAGCCCTGGAAAAACCCGGTGTACGCGGCCTGTTTGTGGAATTGCCGACGAATCCCATGCTCAGGGTGGCGGATATAGCCGCGCTGGGCAAGCTGGTTCACGAAAAAAACATTCTGTTTGTCGTGGACAACACTTTTCTTACGGCTGCGTCTTGCCGGCCGCTGGATTTAGGCGCGGACATCGTGTTGTACAGCGCCACAAAATATCTCGGGGGGCACAATGACCTCATCGCCGGGATCGTCGCCTCGCGCACGCCCGAACTCTGCGAGAACGTGGCCTTTGTCCAGAACGCCGTCGGGGCCATTCTCGGCCCCTTTGAATCCTGGCTGTTGCTCCGCAGTCTCAAAACACTTTCCCTCAGACTCAGCAGACATGGAGAAAACGCGTTGAAAGTCGCTGAATTTTTGCAAGACCATCCCAGAATCCGGAATCTGCGTTATCCCGGCCTTCCCGCCGATCCGGGCCACGCCGTTCTGGCGAGACAGGCCGGAACTTTCGGAGGCGTGATTTCCTTCGAAGTCGAATCACGGGAAGCCGTGGAACGCATTCTGGCTTCGGTGCGCGTTTTTATGTTTGCGGAGAGCCTTGGCGCCGCGGAATCCCTTATCACTTTCCCCGTTGCGCAGACGCACGCGGACATGGATGCAAAAACCCGGGAGCGCGTGGGGCTGACCGACAGCCTCATCCGTCTCTCAATCGGTCTGGAAGACCCTGACGACCTCATCGCCGATCTCGCATCGGCGCTTGAGGCCTGAACCGGAAGGAGTTCTCCGTGGACATCAAAAGCCGGATCATTCACGCGGGATCAGACAGGGACCCCTTTACCGGAGCCTCCGGAGTGCCGCTGTATCTTGCCTCGACATTCGACCGGCGTCGCGCCCTCTCCGGCGACGGTCATGACTATACCCGCAGCGGGAACCCCACGCGTGACGCCCTGGAGCGGGCCGTGGCGGACCTTGAAGGCGGCGCGGCCGGTTTTGCCTTCGCCTCCGGCATGGCCGCCGTGTCTTCGGTGCTTCTCCTCTTTGCTCCGGGGGATCACCTGATTGTCAGCGAGGATGTGTACGGCGGCTCATTCCGGGTTTTAACCCGACTTTTTTCCCGCTGGGGAATCCAAACATCTTTTGTGGACACAACGTCGCCGGATGCAGTGGCGGCGGCCGTCACCTCAGAAACCAAGGGCATCTTTGTTGAAACCCCCTCCAATCCATTTCTCAAAATCACAAACCTTTCCTTTATCTCCGCATTGGCGAAAGAGCGGAAGTTGTTGAGCATAGCGGACAACACTTTTGCCACTCCCTACCTGCAACGGCCGTTTGATTTCGGTTTCGACATTGTCGTGCACAGCGCAACCAAATTTCTCAACGGACACAGCGACGTGCTGGCCGGAATCGCTGTCGTTCGCGAGGAAAGTCTCGCGGAGCGATTGCGTTTTATCCAGAACGCCTTTGGCGCGGTGCTGGGCGTCCAGGACAGCTGGCTCCTTCTGCGCGGCCTGAAAACGCTGGCTGTGCGCATGGATGCCAGCCAAAAGACCGCCGGGGAGATCGCCCTGCGTCTGTCGCGTATTCCGCAGGTACGCCGCGTCTTTTACCCCGGCCTTGATGATCATCCAGGCAAGCTTGTGCATCGGAGCCAGGCTTCCGGTTTCGGCGCCGTCGTTTCCTTTGATCTGGAGAGCGCTGAACTGGCCCACCGTCTTCTGGAGAAGGCCGCGCTCCCCCTTGTTTCAGTCAGTCTTGGCGGGGTGGAGACGATTCTCAGCCATCCGGCCACCATGTCCCACGCCTCCATGCCCCCGAAAGAACGCGCGTTAAGGGGAATAAACGATACATTGATTCGTCTTTCCGTCGGCCTGGAAAGCCCGGAAGACATTTGGGAAGACCTCATGTCGGCCCTTCAACAGGAATAACCGTCAATCATTCATTAACCAAGTCACAAGGAGAAAGCCATGTCTGCTGTTTTCAACGACAATGCCCAGTCCGTCGGCAAAACGCCTCTCGTGAAACTTAACAAAATCCCCGGCCGAAAAGCCACGGTGCTGGCCAAGATAGAAGGGCGCAATCCCTCCTATTCCGTCAAGGACCGCATAGGCGCGGCGATGGTTTGGGACGCGGAAAAGAGCGGCCTGCTCAAGCCGGGGATGCGGATTATCGAGCCGACCAGCGGCAACACGGGTATTGCGCTGGCTTTTGTCGCTGCGGCCCGGGGCTATCGTTTGACCCTGACCATGCCCGAAACCATGAGTCTTGAACGCCGCCGCGTTTTGGCCATGTTGGGAGCCGACCTGGAGCTCACTCCGGGCGGCGAGGGCATGCCCGGCGCCATTCGTAAGGCGGAAGAACTGGTCGCCGGCGGTCCGGACAGGTTTTTTATGCCTCAGCAGTTCGTAAACCCGGCCAATCCGGCCATTCATGAGCAAACCACCGGCCCGGAGATATGGGAAGATACCGGCGGCGCCGTTGATGCTCTCGTTTCCGGCGTGGGCACAGGCGGCACGATCAGCGGCGCGTCCCGCTACATTAAAAAGACCAGGGGGAAAGCCATTGTCTCTGTCGCTGTCGAGCCGAGCACAAGCCCGGTCATCAGCCAACATCTCGCCGGACAGCCCTTGCAGGCGGGGCCGCACAAAATTCAGGGCATCGGCGCCGGATTTATACCGAAGACGCTTGATGTGAGTCTGCTTGACAGGGTTGAGACAGTGAGCAGCGAGGAAGCCGTGGAATACGCCCGCCGTCTCGCCCGGGAAGAGGGAATTCTTGCGGGTATTTCCTCCGGCGCCGCTGCCGCTGCGGCGGTGCGGCTTTCATATTTGCCGGAATTTGAAGGCAAAACGATAGTCGTCATTCTTCCCGACGCGAGCGAGCGGTATCTTTCGTCTGTACTGTACGAAGGAATCAGCGCCTAGGCGGATCACGAATGGACGACTGCTCCACGAGGATTTGCCTACAAATCCTCGCCGTGGAACAGGCGCAGGCGGGCATCAATCCTGAGTGTTGCATGCATTCAATCATATTCAGGTGACCTATGACGATAGCGCTGGTCGGCGGCCTGGACAGGCTACAAAGGGAATATGAAAGCGTTGCGCGGCGGTGCGGCGCGCAGTTGCGGGTGTTCACCGGCAAGGAATCCTGCCTGGGGAGAAAGCTGGGACAGCCTGACGTGACAATAGTGCTGACCAACAGGATTTCGCACAATGCCAAAAAGATCGTGATGCGCGCCGGCGGAGCTGTGGTCTTTCTGCACTCCAGCGGTGTCAGCGGTCTGCTTAGGGATCTGCCGGAACTTCTGGCGACATCGCGGGAAGGATTTTCTTGAGGGGGCGAATGCGCGACGTGACTTCAGGACTGAGACCCACGAGCGTCGGGCTTATGGACATGGTGGGCAATACCCCCATGCTGGCGCTGAGGAGGATTGGCCGGGATGTTGCGGGCGTGACCCTGCTGGCCAAGGCGGAGTTCTGCAATCCCAGCGGTTCCGTTAAGGATCGGGCGGCCAGAGCCATGCTGCTGGACGGCATGCGCAGAGGGCTTTTGAGCAAGGATAAAACTATCATTGACGCCACCAGCGGCAATACCGGCATAGCCTATGCCATGATGGGAGCGGCGCTGGGTCGCTCCGTCGTCCTGTATATGCCCGGCAACGCGAGCGGGGAGCGCAAGGCCATGATCCGGGCGTACGGCGCGGCCGTTGTGCAGACAGATCCTCTGGAAGGTTCCGACGGCGCCTATCTGGCGGCGAAGGCCGCGGTCGAAGCCGATCCCGGGAAGTACTTTTATCCGGACCAGTACAACAACAAGGCCAATCCGATGGCGCATTACGAAGGCACGGGGCCGGAAATCCTGGCGCAAGCCGGCGGACTTACGCATTTCATCGCCGGCATGGGAACGTCAGGAACCTTTATGGGCGTCTCGCGGTATCTGAAAGAGCAGGATGCGAAGATACGCACCATTGTGGTACAACCGGATTCTCCACTACACGGCATTGAAGGAACAAAGCACATGGCTTCCACCATCGTGCCCGGCATATACGATGAAAAAGCGCCGGACGACGTTGTCCCGGTCAGTACAGAGGCGTCTTACGCAATGGTTCGCAGATTGGCTCGCGAGGAGGGCATCCTGGTTGGCATCAGTTCGGGGGCCAATGTCCAGGCGGCTATAACGCTCGCCCGTACGCTCCCCAAAGGGGCGTGCGTCGTGACTGTTCTTTGCGACAGCGGAAACAGGTATCTTTCGGATGATTTTTGGAGGGAAACGCCATGCTCTCCCTGAGTAAAAAAGTGGAAAAAGCCGTCCGTTCCGAGGGAGAAGCAGCCTATCCTGATGAATGTTGCGGTTTTCTTCTGGGTACGCTGGACGCGGCAGGCTTTCGAACCGGGGAGGATATTCTGCCTGCCGCCAATGCTTGGACCACAAGCGAAAAGCGGCGGCGCTTCCGGATAACTCCGGAGGATTTTCTCCGGGCGGAACAGGAGGCGGGGGCAAAAGACCTGTGCGTCGTGGGATTTTACCATTCCCATCCCGATCATCCCTCACGTCCTTCCGAATATGACCGCGAACAGGCCCTTCCGTGCTATTCGTATGTTATTGTCGCCGTCAGCGGCGGCAGGGCGGTGAGTTTGACAAGTTGGGAACTGTCCCCGGATCGTTCAGGATTCGTTCAAGAATTGTAAGGAGAAACACTATGGCGATAGTCATTCGTATACCGACGGCCCTGCGGGCCTTTACCGACAGGCAGACCGAAGTGAGCGTGGAGGGGAGCGACGTCGGCGAGGCTCTTGAGGCCTTTGTGGCGGCATATCCGGACATCAGGCCGCATCTGTACGATGAAAATGGGGCGCTGCGCTCTTTTCTCAACGTCTATGTCCGGGAAACAAACATCAACACGTTGGAAGGGCTTGCGACATCCGTCGAGGACGGCGGGACCATTATGCTTGTTCCAGCCATTGCCGGGGGGAACTTCCGTCCGGTTTTTGGAGGTGAATAATGAGCCTTGTTGCCGACGACCGCCTTGAAGAACTGACTCCGTGGGATTTTGCGCGGTACAGCCGCCATCTGCTCCTGCCCGAAGTCGGTCTGGAAGGACAGAAGCGCCTGAAGGCCGCTCGTGTGCTCATTGTGGGGACAGGAGGACTTGGCGCGCCGCTGGGTCTGTACCTGGCGGCGGCAGGCGTGGGGACAATAGGTTTCGTGGATTTTGACCTTGTGGAAGATTCCAATCTGCAAAGGCAGATCATTCACGGCGAGGAGGACGTTGACCGTCCGAAGGTCGCTTCCGCCCGAGACCGCGTGAAAAGTCTGAACTCCCACGTCAACGTGGTTATGCACAACGAGCGGCTGACCAGCAGAAACGCGTTGGATGTGTTGCGCGATTATGACGTCGTGGCGGACGGCACGGACAATTTCCCCACGCGTTATCTGCTCAACGACGCCTGCACCCTCTTGGGCATTCCCAATGTCTATGGGTCGGTCTTCCAGTTCGAGGGCCAGGCGAGCGTTTTTCACGCCCGGCAAGGTCCATGTCTGCGTTGCCTCTTCCCTTCGCCGCCTCCGCCGGGTCTGGTTCCCTCATGCGGAGAAGGCGGCGTGATGGGCGTGTTGCCCGGCATTGTGGGTTGTATACAGGGCTGTGAAATAATTAAACTTATCGTGGGCGGAGGAGAGACGCTTGTCGGGCGGCTGTTGATTTTGGACGCGTGGCGTATGCGTTTTTCCCAGATACGCATTGCCAAAAATCCGGACTGTCCGTTGTGCGGAACAAAGCCGACCATAACCGAATTGGTGGACTACGAGGAATTCTGCGGGCTGAAACCGGTGGACGAGTACCCGGTGGAGAACATCACGCCCCTGGAACTCAAGGCGCGCCTCGATCATGGCGATCCCCTGCAGCTTGTCGACATCAGGGAGCCGCACGAGCGCAGCCTCTTCACCTTCCCGGGAGCAACAGCCATACCCATCGGTCAGCTGGCGCGGCGCAGGATGGAACTCGACCCGACCCGGGACGCGGTTTTCATTTGTAAAATCGGGCAGCGAAGCGTCCACGCCATCACCCTTCTGCTGGAAGACGGCTATGAGGGGAGGATGTTGAATTTGCAAGGCGGCGTCAATGGATGGGCGCGTGATGTGGATCCATCTTTGCCCCAATATTGAGGAGAAAAGGCCTGGCAGAAACAACGCCGCCGCTTTGGATCGTCAAGGCGCGTATCAATTTTCACGGCGACGTGTCGCGCATTGCCGGTGTCGTCACGTCGGGGCCTCCGAGACGGGAAGCCGCATTTGTCTTGCCAACAAAATTGCATCCTGCTAACATATTTGCCCAATGAATCGCCTGGACACGAACACGCCTCCGGTATGCGCCATTATTTTGCCCTGCTACAATGAGCAGGCTGTTCTGCCTTTCACCATGCCCCTCATTGACCAGCTTCTGCAGGACATGATCGGCGATGGGACAATAAGCCCCGACAGCTTCGCCCTGTACGTGGATGACGGCAGCGCGGACGACACCTGGACGCTTGTTTTCCGGGCCGCTCGCGACAACCGTCGCGTCAGGGGCATCAAATTTTCCGGAAATGCCGGCCATCAGAACGCTCTTGTCGCCGGCATGCTGGCCGTCGCCCCGCTGGCCGACTGCGCTGTGACCATTGACGCGGACCTGCAGGACGACATCGGCGTCATTCCGGAGATGCTCCGCCTTGCCGCCGAAGGCAACCACATCGTCTACGGGGTACGCGCGGACAGGCAATCCGATTCCTGGTTCAAAAGAACCACAGCCAAACTTTTTTACGCCGCCATGCGGGCGCTCGGCGCGCCTATTGTGCCCGGACACGCGGATTTTCGTCTCGTCAGCCGTTTCGCCATGCGCACCCTTGAGCAATACAGCGAGAGATGTCTGTTTTTGCGTTCCCTTTTTCCGGGCATGAAATTGCCCTCGGCCGTCGTTTCCTACGCCCGCAGACCCAGAACTGCCGGAGAAACAAAATATCCTCTGCGCAAAATGCTCTCCTTCGCCCTCAGCGGCCTTACCGCAAGCAGTCCCGTCCCTCTCAGGATTTCCGCCGTTTTGAGCCTGCTGTCCTTTGCGGGAGCAATTGGCCTGAGCGTGCATGCCCTGGCATCCTACTTTTCCGGCTGCATCGTTCCGGGCTGGACTTCCCTGACGCTGACCATGCTCTGGCTTGGGGCCATGCAGCTTTTCTGCATGGCGGTGCTTGGCGAATATATAGCCAGAATTTTTACTGAAGTCAGACGCAGGCCCCTCTACAGCATAGAACAGAAACTGTTGTGATCCGGCGTCGGGCTCAATGGAATCTTTCCGTGCGTTCTCCTGTTCTTCAAGGAGAATATTGAAATGAGACGTAAAAACTACTACAAGTTGTTCAAAAATCAAGGGAAATTATTTGTCAAATTCTATAATCCTCTTAAAGGAAAATTTGAAAAAATGCGGGTCAGCTCGAATAAAGCGAATGTACACGATGACTTTGATGATGATTATCTGGCTTGTATAACGGAAGTCAAAAACGATGAATACGAAATTGTGATAAATATTGAACAATTCAGCGATGTATTGTCAATAAGAAATACTCTTGTGAAGAACTATTACATAGATTTCATCATATTGCACGAAATAGGACATTATCTTCTTGCCCATACTCTTATGGAGACAAGCCCAAATTCTGTAGAAGACCAATTGATTGAAGAACAAGCGGATGAATACGCGCTGAATACTGTAAGAACCAACAGACGACTCAGAAAACTGATAGCCGCGTTTGAAGAACGTGAAGAGCCGCCTTTGGATATTCCCCAATACGGCGCATTCCGGCCTTGAATAAAGCCGTTTCTTTGTGGCGTCCAGGGATGAAAGAGACGGCAACGCCCTGACCGCCGCAAATGCGCAACCGTTCCATACTTGCCGTTGTCCCGCAAAACGTATATGCTTGATGCGTTGTCCAGGCTTGGGTCGTCCATGTCCTGCCCCTGCTGACTCCAAAAGTGTAAACGGCGGCGAGATGTTCATTACATTCGAAGGGATAGAAGGTTCCGGGAAATCCACGGCGGCGCGCATTCTGGCTGAGTATATGCAGGAACGCGGCATGGACCTCCTGCTCACCAAGGAACCGGGAGGCTGTCCCCTGGGACGCGGGTTGCGTCATACGCTGCTGGACGCGCGCGCTCATGCCGTGTGCAGCCGGGCCGAGCTTTTTCTCTTTTTGGCGGACAGGGCTCAGCATGTCGCCGAAGTCATCCGTCCCGCTTTGGAAAGCGGACAATGCGTCCTGTGCGACCGATACGTTGATTCCACTCTGGCTTACCAGGGATATGGCCGCGGGCTGGATACGGAATTTCTGCGCCGCCTCAACGAAACCGCCACCGGCGGCCTTTCTCCGGATCTTACCCTGTTGCTGGATGTGCCCGTGCCCTGTGGAATTATGCGGGCCGGACAGCGCAACAAGGAAGCCGGAACAACCGTTTCCGAAGGCCGCTTTGATTCCGAGAGCCGGGCCTTTCACGAACGCGTGCAGAAAGGCTACCGCGTCCTGGCCCAAGAAGAGCCGGAACGTTTCGCCGTGATTGACGCCTCGCAGCCGGTGGAAGACGTGTCCCTGCAATGCCTCTCCGCTGTGGAGAAAATTTTGCGCCTGCGTGGGGAGGATTTGTAGCGTCATGCCGACTCACGCTTTCCCCCGTCTTTTGAGCGAAGAAAAAGCCGTTGAGGCCGGGCGGTTGGGAGTCGTCTTTTTTCCGGCCTTTGACTGGGCCATTTCCGCCACTCACCCGGAGCGGGAGGAACGCCTGCTCTATACCCGCGACCAGTTGCAGGAAGAGGGGCTTTTCGATATCCCCGGCATCAGCGAATACCCGCCGAAATTCGCCACCCGCGCGCAACTGGCCAGGGCGCACTTCTGCCTTCCAAGCGTGGCCGCCGTGAGTACGGAATCACACCTTGCCGCTGCCGGCGCGGCCATAACCGCCGCCCGTCTGGTCATGGAAAAAAAGGAAAGCAGGGCCTTTTCCCTGGCCCGCCCTCCCGGCCACCACGCCATGCGCGTGGTGCATGGCAATCGCGGTTTCTGCAACATCAATAATGAAGCCGTGATGGTGGAGTATATACGCGATCACTGGCCCCGCCCGGACGGCCGCCCTCTGCGCGTGGCCATTGTGGACACGGACGTGCATCACGGCGACGGCAGCCAGGACATATTCTGGAATGACCCGCACACTCTGTTCATTTCCCTGCATCAGGACGGCCGCACCCTGTATCCCGGCACCGGCTTCACGCAGGAATGCGGCGGCCCCGGCGCCCTGGGGCGCACCATCAATATTCCGCTGCCGCCCGAGACCTCCGATGAAGGGTATCTTTACGCCATAAACAACGCCGTGCTGCCCATGCTCAGCCAATTCAACCCGGACGTCGTCGTCAATTCCGCAGGGCAGGACAATCATTTTACTGACCCCCTGGCCAATATGCGTCTTTCCGCGCAGGGCTACGCGGCGCTGAACGACGCCCTCAAACCCGACATCGCCGTTCTGGAAGGCGGGTACGCCATACGTGGAGCGCTGCCCTACGTCAATATGGGGATATGTCTGGCCCTGGCCGGACTGCCCTATGGCGACATCCGCGAACCGGACTGGGATTCGGGGCGCCTGCGTCAAAGCGACCGGACGACCAGCCGCATAGCCGCTGTCTGCGACGAGGCCTTGGGCATTTTCCGCAAACCGCCTTCCCGTCCCGTGGAGGGCGGGGAGGAAGACGGTTATTGGGTGCGGAGGCGGCGCATTTTTTACGACACGGATATGCTCAGCGAAAACCGCATTGAGGGCTGGCGCTTGTGTAAGGACTGCTCCGGTCTGGGACGCATTGAGACAAGCTCCGAACGCGTGGCGCGTTCCCTGTGTCTTCTTGTGCCGCGCCACGCCTGCCCTGCCTGCCGCAAGGAAGGAATGCGTCTGGCTGAAAGCGGCCGCAAGCACGGTCGTTACGCGCATGTGTTAGTGCTGGACGGGGACAATCCGGAAAACGACGACAGTCCCGAATACCAATCCTGAAATTGGAGAACGCGTTCATGGCCAATCTTCTCATTGTCGGCGTTGGCGGCGTGGGTTCCGTCGTGGCTCACAAATGCGCCCAGGCCGCCCAACGAACCAATGTTTTTGAAAAAATCACCTTGGCGTCCCGTACCCTGTCGCGCTGCCGGGAGGCGGCCGACGCCGTCAGGGCGCGCACCGGCCTGACGCTGGAAACGGCGCGGGTTGACGCCGACAATACAGACGAGCTGAGCAAACTTATTCGCGCCGTGGGGGCGGACATCGTCTGCAATGTGGCTCTGCCCTATCAGGACCTGCACATTATGGACGCCTGCCTTGAAGCCGGCGCGCACTACCTGGACACAGCCAACTATGAGCCGCCGGATACGGCGAAATTCGAATACAAATGGCAGTGGGCCTATGCCGACCGCTTTCGCGAGGCCGGACTCACGGCCCTGCTCGGCTCCGGCTTTGATCCCGGCGTGACCAATGTTTTTGCCGCCTGGGTCATGAAGCACAAGCTTGATGAAGTCCATGTGCTGGACATTGTGGACTGCAATGCCGGCGACCACGGCAAGCCCTTCGCCACCAATTTCAATCCGGAAATCAACATCCGCGAAGTCACGGCGCGGGGGCGCTACTGGGAACGCGGCGAATGGGTGGAGACGGATCCTCTGGCCTTTTCCATGGAGTACGATTTTCCGGACGGCATAGGCCGCAGAAAGTGTTACTTGCTCTACCACGAGGAACTGGAATCGCTGGTCACCCACCTCAAGGGTTTGCGGCGGGCGCGTTTTTGGATGACCTTTTCGGACAATTACCTGAACCACCTCAAGGTGCTCGGCAATGTGGGGCTGACGGGCATCCGGCCTGTGCGCTTCCAGGGCCGGGATATCGTGCCCGTGCAGTTTCTGGCCGCTTTGCTGCCCGACCCGGCCTCCCTTGGCCCCCTGACCAAAGGCAAGACCTGCATCGGCAACATCATGACCGGGCAAAAAGACGGAAAGGCGAAACGCGTTTACATTTATAACGTCTGCGACCACCAATCCTGCTATGCGGAAGTCGGTTCCCAGGCCATCTCCTACACGACCGGCGTGCCGGCCATGATCGGCGCCAAACTCATGGCCGAAGGCAAGTGGCTGCGGCCCGGCGTCTGGAATTTGGAACAGTATGACCCCGACCCGTTTATGGAGGCTCTGGGCGAATACGGCCTGCCCTGGCAGTGCGTTGATATTGAATGAAACCGTTCCCGGATGAAACTGCTGTTTGACCCGGGGCGCACGCCCTCTCCCTGCTTTGTGCTCGACGCGCCGCGCCTTGCGGCCAACGCTGCCGTGCTGGACGACGTGCAGCGGCGCACCGGCGTCAAAATACTTTTGGCGCTCAAGGCCTACGCAGCCTTCGCCACTTTCGGAATGCTCTCCCGCTTTTCGGGCACAGGCCCCCTGTGGGGAGTGTGCGCCAGTTCCGTGGACGAGGCCCGGCTGGGCCGCGAGGAATTCGGCGGAGAAGTGCACGCTTTCGCCGCCGCCTGGAGCGACGCCGAAATAAGGGAACTTCTGCCCCTGGCCGACCACATCGTCTTCAACTCCCTGACCCAATGGCGGCATTTCCGCCCGGTTGTGGAAGATTGGAACAGGAACCAATCCCGGCCCGACAAACGCGTGAGCAGCGGTCTGCGCATCAACCCCGAACATTCTGAAGTCGCCGTCCCCCTTTATGATCCCTGCGCGCCTGGCTCGCGCCTGGGCTTACGCAGACGGGACATGGAAAAACTCGGTCCTGGGGACATGACGGGGACGGACGGAACGTCCGTTTTGGACGGTCTGCATTTCCACTCTCTGTGCGAGCTGAACGCCGACGCCCTGGAACGCACCCTGGAGGCTGTGGAAAACAAATTCTCCCCCTGGCTGGCCGGACGCCGCTGGCTGAATTTCGGCGGCGGCCACCATATCACCCGTGAAGACTATGACCTTGACCTGCTTTGTCGCCTTCTGATAGAACGGCGGCGGCGCTGGGGCGCGCAGATATACTTGGAGCCCGGCGAGGCAGTGGCCCTGAACGCCGGTCTGCTGGCGGCCACGGTGCTGGATGTGGTGGAGGCGGACATGCCGATTGCGCTGCTGGATGCGTCTGCCGTCTGCCACACGCCGGATGTGCTGGAAATGCCCTACAGACCGCAAGTGCGCGTGTGGGGGGCGGCAGGCCCTGAACGCGCCGGCGCGCCGGGCGAAAAGCCCTTCGCCTGCCGCTTGGCCGGCAAATCCTGTCTGGCCGGGGACGTGTTTGGGGAATATTCTTTCACAGAACCGCTGCGCGTCGGGCAACGGCTGGCTTTTGAGGACATGGCCATTTACAGCATGGTCAAGACCAATACCTTCAACGGATTGCGCCTGCCTTCCATCGGCATACGCGAAGAAGACGGGGGCCGCTCGCGTTTTCGCCTCTTGCGCGAATTTTCCTACATGGACTTCAAAACCCGTCTTTCCTGAAGCATCCGGAAACAGCGTCCCGTTCCGCCCGGTCAAAAACCGCAGGCGCAACCGTCGCGGCGGCTGTCGCTGGCGGCGACGTAGCCGGCGTCCGTATCGTCGTCACCCGCCAGCCGCCAGATAAACTGCCCCGAACCGGAAGCCCCGTGGTAGACGTCGTCAATGTGGATGGTATGCCCCATGTCCGCCAGAGCTTGCGCCAGAGCGGGATCAGCGCGCGATTCGATATTGACGGAAAAATCCATGTTCACCTTGAAACGCGGCGCGTCGCAGGCTGCCTGAGGCTGCTGGCGATAGTCCAGCATGCGAATCAGCGTCTGTATGTGGCCTTGCGGCTGCACATCCGCGCCCATAACCCCAAAGCTCATGCGCGCCTTGCCGTTTTGGGTGAGAAAAGCCGGGATGATGGTGTGGAAAGGGCGTTTGCCGGGCGCAACGACATTGGGCGAGTTGGGATCAGCCGAAAAGGCCCGGCCCCGGTTCTGCAGGCTGATACCGTAGTCTGGTTCCACAATGCCGGATCCGAATCCGATGTAGTTTGACTGGATGTAGGAGATCATCATGCCCTTTTCGTCGGCGGCCGTGAGGTACACCGTGCCGCCCTGGGGGAATGCCCCTGGCCCCGGGAAGGATGCCCTGGCGGGGTCAATGCTTTTTGCCCTGGCAGCCAGATAGTCGGGGTCAAGCATCATCTCCGGCCTGACGGCCATAGTCCGCGGTTCCCCGACATAACGGCGGATGTCGGCGAAGGCCAGCTTCATGGCTTCTATTTGCAGATGCTGGCTTTGCGCGGAATCCGGCGCCAGCGAGGCAAGGTCAAAGTGCTTGAGCACGCCCAGGGCCATGAGCGCGGCTATGCCCTGCCCGTTGGGCGGGATTTCATGCAGCTCGTAACCCCGGTATTCCATGGAAAGCGGGGTCACCCATTCCGGCCTGTAGCCGTTCATATCGCCGGCCGTCAGCGCGCCGCCGGTTTTTTGCGCCCAGGCACCAAGTCTTTCCGCGACCCGGCCGTCATAGAATTCGCGCAAGCCGTTTTCCGCCAGAAGACGCAACAGACGCGCCGCGCCGGGAAAGACGAATTTTTCGCCCACCGACGGGGGGCGGCCCCTGGGCAAAAAAGTTTGCGCCCAACCGGGGAAATTTTTCATGACGGACGCGGCCCGCGCCCATTTGTCGGCCACCACCGGGGCGACGGCAAGACCGCGTTCGGCCGCGCTGATCGCCGGTTCCAGAAGACGGGCCAAAGGGAGAAGGCCGAAACGTTCGTGCAGCGCCTGCCAGCCGGCCACGGCCCCCGGTACGGTGACGGTGTCCCATCCCAGCGTGGGAATAACGGCCAGTCCTCTTTCGTCCTGACCGTGACGCCGACGGAAAAACTCGGGCGTCCAGGCCGCCGGCGCCGGGCCGGAGGCATTGAGTCCGTGCAGGGCCTCGCCGTCCCAGAGAATGGCGAAGGCATCGCTGCCCAGACCATTGCTCACGGGCTCGGCCACAGTGAGCATGGCCGCCGCGGCGATGGCCGCATCCACGGCGTTGCCGCCCTCGAACAGCATGCGCAAACCCGCCTGGGCCGCCAACGGATGTGAGGTGGCCACGACATTGCGGGCAAAAACGGGCGTACGCAGTGTACGGTAGGGATTTGACCAGTCAAAGCGCATAGACTGCTCCTTGTGGGCGCGAAAATGAAGTCGCCTGGCCAAAAGGCCTGCCCCGGGACGGGCAAGCGTCTGTCTATCCGGCGGCGGTCTGCGTCTCGTCCGTGAAGGTCCGCGCTCCGAGCTCGCGATCCAGCATGAGCACCCCCTGTCCTTCGCCGTTGATGAGGGTCAGCGCGTTGACGATATCGCCGAAGCTCTGCTCTTCCTGCACTTGCTCTGAAACAAACCACGACAGAAAAATCTGGGCGGCGTGGTCTTTTTCCTTCACGGCCAGATCGGTCATGTCGTTGAAACATTTTGTGACTTTCTTCTCATGCTCCAGACCGGCCTTCATCACATCCAGAGGCTTTTTCCAGCTCGCGGGCGGTTCGGCGACGGCCTTCAACACGACCTTGCCGCCTCTGGCCAGAACATAGTCATACAGCTTCGCGGCGTGGGTCATCTCTTCCTTGGCCTGAATCCGCATCCAGGAGGCGAAGCCGGGCAGGCCGACAGAAGAAAAATAGGCGGACATGGAGAGATAGAGATAGGCGGAATAATATTCCTTGTTGATCTGGGTGTTCAGGGCATCGATGATTTTGCTCATGACAGGTCTCCTGCTGAGGTTGAGGGTAAAAGATAGTCGGCAGAGTATACCAGCCTTCGGGCACGGTCAAGAATAAACCGTGCGGCAGCGGGCAAGCTCCTGACCGTCCGAGGCGCGGAACAAACCGTGAATGCAGGCCCCCGGCGCATCCCGTTCCGGCATGGTTTTGCTGCAGATGACGTCTCCATACCGGCCTTCCGCCCGAAAAACAATGTCCAGCAGGCGTGGACTCCCGCCGGAGGCGGAAGGTAGGGCGGATATCTCCGCGGCTTCAAGGGCAAAATCCACATAGCGCACGTTGTTGACGTGCCGGTTTTGGTCAATATCCGCCAGACGCACCGGAAAGACAGGGCCGGGCGCGGCGTTTGCGGACAGGGCCGGGATGCGTATCTCCCCGTCTTCCAGAGCCAGGGGAGGATTGTCCGGCTGCATGGCCGCCACGAAGTCGGGGAAGCGCTCCAGACGGCGGGAATTCAGACCCATGACCACCCACTGGGTCACAGCGGCGGCCAAAACGTCGCCCGAGACGCCGCACAGGAGAAAATCGCGCCGGAAGCGCGCCCGCTCAATGGCCACGGGCCATGTTTGCATGACGACTTCCTCTCCGGCCGCGGGACGGCGGCTCAGAACAAGACGTATTTTCGCCAGCGCCCAGGCAAGACCGTGGCCGGCCAGGTCGTCGGCGCCGGCGCCCAATGCCTGGGCGTGCAGACTGGCGGCTTCTTCCATGTAATTGCAGATGCACTGCACCCGCAAAAGATGATCCGGGCCCATTTCATGGCTCCGGGTCAGCATGGGCAAGTGAAACGGAGCGTGTTCCATGCGGGGAAATTAGTGCGGCGTCTCGTCCGTGTCAAGCGGGCGCGGCCAGGCGTCGTTTCACCTGACGTAGGAGCTGACGACGTCCAGGGCGATTTTCCAAGCTCTGTTGACCATGTCTATTTTTTCGCTGCCGGATACGGGCTTGAAGCCTTCGTCGGTTCGGCGCAGGATGATCAACTCATAGCCGCCGGGCTGATGCTGAAAGCGCAGTTCCTCCCCGTACTCGCAGCACAGGCGCTGGCAAAGGTGGCGCAGCATGGGCGTGTCCTCGCCGCGCACGGTGAAGTTCGTCCACAAGTCCCTGGCGACGCGCCGGATGACCAGTTGCCGCTTGGCCTCGGGGTTTCTGCACTGCTCCTTTTCCATCAGGTTCAGCGTTTCCTGGTGGAAGCTCATGAGACGGGAGGTGACCAGATTTTTCTGGTACTGCATGAGCATGTGCCGGGAGGAAGCCAGTGCCTGGGTCTGCATCAGCTTGTCCCGCTGAGGATGCTTCCGGTGGATGTGCTGCTGTTCATGAGCAGGTCAAGATAGCTTTTGGAGGAGGCATCCGTGTTTTCCTGGTGGTATTTCTGCACGTTGTCGAAAATGTCTCCCTGGCTTTCCAGCAGCACCCGCAGGTTGTCAAGGCTTTTTATATCGTTGGAGTAGCGGGCCTCAATGCCGGCCACGCGGTCGAAGACGCCTCCTATGAGGGCGAGCACGGAGCTTGTGGCCGTTTGGATGTCCGCCTGACTCGGGAGTGTCGGGCCGGACACGACGCTGTTCATGATGTCCTGAAGTTCGGCCGCCATGTTGCCCAGATTCAGCTTTGTTCCGTCCAGGGTCTTGTTGGCGGCGGCCCCGCCGTCCAGCATGTTGACCAGTACTTCCTCCAGACTGCTGTTGCCGGCCTGAAGCTGAAAAACGCCGTCTCCGTTCAGACCGGCCGAGCCGTCCAGCAGTTTGAAGCCGTTGAATTGCGTCGTTCCGGCCGTGTCCGTCATCCGCTGGGCATAGTTCAGCAGCTGGTTCAGGTAGCCCACGTATTGATCCTGGGTCAGTCCGGTCGCCGTGTCCATGTCCACGGCGATCTTGCGCATGTCAGTGAGCATTTGTTTGATGGCTGTCACGCCCGTCTGGGCCGTGGTGACCATGCTCACGGCGTCTTCCATGTTCTGGGCGCCCTGGCGGGCCGTGACCGCGTCGGCCTTCATCCGGGAAAGAAAGGCCCGCCGCGTGGAATCCGGCACGCGCCGGTCTTCCCGTTGCTGCTCCCCCATGCTCGTGTAGAGCAGGGAGGCTATCTTGCTGTTCATCACGTCCTGCAAAAGCGAGGACTGTTCCAAATCCATGACGGCTCCCTGAATATTTCGGACGCGTTGTTGCAGATTGTTCCGATTCTCCTCCGGCCCGTTCCCCGAAAATCCCCCTAGGTTGTGGTGCTGCCCAGCATGGCGGAGAGCAGGGCGCTGGCCCCCTGGGTGGCGTTGATGCTCTGCCCGGCGGCGGCTTCGTCGAATCCGGCCGCCAGATCGTTCAACACGGCGGCCCGGTCGCTGAGCTGCTTGTAGGAAATGCCGTAGTCGGAAATATAGCCTTCAAGCTCTCCAATGGCTGTGTTAAGGGCATCAAGGGCAGTTTGTGCATCTGTGGCAGCGGACAAACCAGTCACTGTACCGGTAAGAGTAGTCATGGTTGCTGCCGGGTCGGATCCTAAAATTTTGATTTGAGCGCCCATGCCCGCGTTGATTGTTAATCCGCTGCTGCCAGGAAAAAGCGATTGTCCTGATGTGCCGCCGATTTTTGCCGTTAGAAGTTGACTTGTTATATAGTTGAACGCTGTGTCAGCCTGGGTTTGAGCGGCAACAACATCGGCGGCGCTGGTCGCCGCGGCGAAAGTTTTTTGCAACTCCTGCAATTTGGCCACCATTTCCGTCACCTGGGACTGGGCGGCCTGCACATAGCCCAGCCCGCTGGACACGGCCCCGGCCGCGGCCCCGGCGGCGTAGCCTTCGCTGCTCAGTTTGGCGGCCATGGTGCGGCCCGCCGCGGTGACGGTTTTGCCTGTGCTCGTTGCGAGCTGGTTGTTCATGATTTTGTTGAGAACCAGTTCAGCGGCCAGATCGCTGCTGGCGGCGATAAGCGTGCCCATAAACGACTCCTTGAAAAATTGCTGGTGAAACGGCGCGAAATATGCCTCCAGAAACTTTTTCGGCTGATCCGGCCGATTCTTTAGACTTGTTTTGGAAATTTTTCGGAAAAAGCCGTTTCGCGTAGGTCATGAAACTTGAACTCGTGAGATCAGGATTTACGGGAAGCAAATAAGTCTTTCCGCCTGCTTGCGGCTGATCCATAATGAATGGGCGGCGTGTTGCAGGCGTAAAAATCCGAACTTTTCGTAAAAAGCGGCTGCGCGGTCATTTTTCGCTTCCGTCAGAAAGACAGCCCATGCCAATTCGTTGGCGCAGGAACGGCGAAGGGCGTCGAAGAGCAGGAGAGATCCGATGTGTTGATTTTGCATCGGCAAGGCCACAGCCAGTCTGCCAAGGAGTATGGCGGGAACATCCCGATAACGGGGCATTTGCGGACGCTTTCTTCCGGCAGGACGGACAGGGGAACAGACGCAGTGGAGAAGGCATAGTAACCGATGATGGCCGAGGGATTCTCCAACGCGCGGGCAAGAACGATTGTGGCAAATCCACGCGCGGCATCCTGCCCAACCTGCCGGTGCAGATAGCTGTCCAGTTCGAGCGAACCGCAGGAAAAATTCCGCCTATCGGCTTTCCCGACATCCTCGGAAAGGAGCGAGAAACGGAGTTTCATTCGCTGACGACTCTGGCCGCATATTCTCGGCAATATCTTTGACGTATTGCGGCGCCTCGCGCTCCTGGTCTTCCAGAAGCGACGCGGCGAGCAATTCCTGATCCCGCAAGGCCAGACGGATAACCCGGCGCCGTTCAATAACCTGTTCAGCCCGTTCCAGGGCGGCGGCAATGACAAAATCAGTGCGCGTCCGCCCTTCCATCGTGGCGGCGTGGTCAATAATATCGCGGACTTCCTGGGGGAGGCGCAAATCCATGCGGGATGATTGCGCAGCATGTTGGTTCATGGCATTCTCCATGCTTGGAGTGTACGGCGTATTCCCGTACTAGTCAAGAAAATTTCGTTGACGATGTCGCAACCACATATATGTCGAAGTATGCAGTA
This sequence comes from Desulfovibrio sp., assembly GCA_031272405.1. GTDB lineage: Bacteria > Desulfobacterota > Desulfovibrionia > Desulfovibrionales > Desulfovibrionaceae > Desulfovibrio. The sequence goes on from JAISTW010000052.1 coordinate 39,963, forward strand.
CATGAATGATCAGCAGGGGAACCTTCACCGGATGAACTCCAATTTGGGGGGCAATTTTTGGGGCAACAGCAATATTGAAGTTATCCCCAAAGTTGCCCCATTTCAGTGAGCTGTCAAGGTACTTTTTGAGACGGAACAGGACGGATGATTTTGTTAACATACAAGCCCCACAATGTTTTTTGGACGTTGTGGGGCTTGCTGAAACTTCTCTCTGGAGCGGGAAACGGGATTCGAACCCGCAACTTCAAGCTTGGGAAGCTTGCGCTCTACCGTTGAACTATTCCCGCGCGTTGCATATCCGCCGAATGAACAGGCAATCGGCATGATGGCGGAGGATATATATTCCGCGTATGGCTGTCAACGAAAATCTTCCTTCTCGGAACAAGACCGCGGCGGTCCGGATGAGGCGATTCCGGCCTGATCAGACAGCCGCGCCCGTCACGCGCAACACTTTCGCCGCAAAGGCCGCGGCGCCGAAACCGTTGTCGATGTTGACCACAGCCACGCCGGGCACGCAGGTGCAGAGCATGGTGGACAAGGCGCAAAACCCGCCCGCCCCGACGCCGTAGCCCACCGAGGTGGGCACAGCCACCACCGGCGCCCGCACAAGACCGGCCAGCACGCCGGGCAGCGCTCCTTCCATTCCGGCCACGGCTATGACGGCCCTGGCCTCGCGCAGGGGGGCGACATGCGGCACAAGGCGGTGCAAGCCCGCCACGCCCACATCGCTCACCAGGCCGGCCGCGCAGTCCCAAAACGCCAGAGCGCCCAAAGCCTCCAGCGCCACGGGCAAATCCGAGGCGCCGGCGCAGACGACCAGCACGTCGCCCTGTCGCGGCACGCTGTCGTCCGGCCCGACCGCTCCGGAAAAGGCGCGGCAAAGGGCCTGAAAGCGGTCCGGCGCGTTGAGGGCGAAAAGCCTGCCCTGGGGCAGACAATGACCATGAGGGAAATGCCCCGCGAGAAGTTCTCTCTGCGCCGGCGTCACGCGGCTGGCCAGGGCGGGGCCGTTGCGGGAGAGACCTTCCAGCGCCGCCAGCAGCATTTCATCGCTTTTGCCTTCGGCAAAGACGACTTCTCCAACGCCGGCGCGGGGCTCGCGTTCGGCGTCCAGGCAGAGGCCGGGAGCAGATGCCGGACAGGAAGGGGCGAAACTGTTCAGACTGGAACGCACGTCGGCCGCTTGCGCGCGCTCCAGCGCCGCCTCCGGGGCAAGGCGTCCTTCCGCCACCAGGGTCAGAATATCCCGCAAAAAATTTGTTTGCATGGCTGTCCTTTTCTTAGCCGCCGTTGCGGCGCAAGTCAATGTCCGGGCGGTTGCATTCTTCAACGGGACAGGCTATAGAAACAGGTTATGTCCAGGCAACGTCTGCTGTTTCTCGCGCCCGCCGCCGCTGTCACGGCAGTTTTTCCCGCATTGAGGGACGCGGACTGCGAAGTCGGCATCGCCGAAAACCTTGCCGGAGCGGCGAAATTTATCCGCAACAGCGGACCGCATTTCATTTTTTCCAGACCGACCCTGCCCGGCTTCAAGGTGGAAGATCTGCTGGAAGTCGGTTCGGACGACCCCAATTTTCCGCCTGTCATCGTCATTACGGACAAGGGCACGCCGCAGGAGGCCGAACGCCTCATGAACCAGGGCGCGCGCGACTACTGGCTGGAACCCCTTGATCCGCAGCGCATCCTGATGCTGCTGCGCGAACCCCGCAGGGCCCCGTCGCCGCCGTCTTCAGTGCTGGGAGGCCGCAGACAGACCTACCCGGAAAGCGGGCCGCGCATTGTGGGCACGCACCCCAGCATGGCGCGTGTGTTGCGCCTGGCCGCGCAGGTTGCCCCGTCACGGGCCACGGTGCTCATCACCGGGGAATCCGGAACCGGCAAGGAGATGTTTGCCCGTTACCTGCACACCGCCAGCGCGCGGCCGGGCAAGTTTGTGGCCGTCAACTGCGCGGCCTTGCCCGAACATTTGCTGGAAAGCGAGCTTTTCGGCCACGAAAAAGGCGCTTTTACCGGGGCCATTGCCCGCAAGCTCGGCAAATTTGAACAGGCCGACGGCGGCACGCTTTTGCTGGACGAAATTTCCGAAATGGAGCTGGCCCTGCAGGCCAAACTGTTGCGGGTGCTGCAGGAAGGGGAAATCGACCGCGTGGGCGGCCAGGAAACCGTCCGCGTTGACGTGCGTGTGCTGGCCACGACAAACCGCGACCTGGATGACTGGGTCAAACAGGGCAAGTTCCGTCAGGATCTCTATTTCCGCCTCAACATTATCCCGTTGCGCCTGCCGTCCCTGCGCGAGCGCGGCGAGGACGTGCTGGAGCTGGCCGATTTTTTTATGCGGACCTATATCAGCGAATACCGCCTCCCCCCCCTGGAACTGGGGCAGGACGCCGTCGCCTGGCTGCGGGGCTATGATTTCCCCGGCAATGTCCGCGAATTGCAAAACCTGATGGAACGGGCCGTGTTGCTGGCAGGGCAGGGGCCTGTGGCCCCGCGCCATTTTTTGCTGGAAAACGAGGAATGGCCGCTTTTTGAAGAAAACGCGGAGGAACTCCCCCCCGCGCGGCCCGCGCGGGAAGCGGACGAGGCCAATGAAGCCGCGCCCTTTTATTCCGGGCCGGTGATGCCCTTGCACGAGGTGGAGCGGCTCATGATCATCAAAGGCCTGGAGGCCACCTCCGGCAACCGCACCCAGGCGGCGGAACTACTGGGCATTTCCGTGCGCACCCTGCGCAACAAGCTCAACGAATACCGCGAGCAGGGCCGTCCCGTCGAGAGCGCCAACTGAGAGCGCACAACCTCGGGGACGGGAAGGCGAAAATCGTTTTGACGTGGCGTGCGCCGTTCACGATTTTTCCAGATTCGCGTCCATATCCACAAACTGTCCGAAATCTCCGGCGGCCAGACCGGAAAACAGCAACTTCGTCGTTTCCGCGTCATAACGCCTGTCTGCCGCCAGTTCTCTGGCCGCCAGGAGCATGTCCTTGGCCTCCGCGTAGGGCCGGGCGCTGATCATGGCCGAAAAGGAGTCCGCCACGGCGGATATGCGCCCAACGCGGCTTATCTGCGCTTCCTTGATTTTTTGGGGATAGCCGGAACCGTCCGCGCGTTCGTGGTGTTCGTAGCCCGCTCTGAGCAGTTCCTCGAAGGATACCTCCACCTTCTGCATCAGTTTGACCCCGATGACAGGGTGCAGGTTCACCTTGTCCCGTTCCTCGCTTTTCAGCGCTCCCTGCCTGTTGATCAGAAAGGCCGGCACCTTGCACATGCCGATATCGTGCATCAAAAAGGCCACCGCCATGCGATCCATGTCTTTGCGGCGGACATCGCCCACGCCCTGAAGCCAGAGCCACAGCCCGACGGTCATGGAGTTGACGGCGTGGCGGGCCTGGTCGTGTTTGCGGAAAAGGCGGCGCATGAACGCGTTCATGCGGTGTTTGTCCGCAAAAATGTACTCCGTGGTCACCAGAAGGTCGCGGTAGAGGGGATCAAACACGGGTTTGACCGGCTGCTCGCAAAATTCGGAGAAACGCATCACCAGGGCGCGAATGCAGAGATCCGCGATTTCCGCTTCCCGGAGATTTTGATCCTGCAAAACCAGATCAAGCTGCTTGATGATATGCGCGGCATAGATATGGTGATCCGCCCGCGAGACAAAGAGATCCCCCTCGGCGCAGATGCCGGCGAGTTCCTCCACCTGCTCGTTGCTCAGACGCGATTCCTTTTTGCAGTACGGCTCCAGCACCATGATGTCGTCACGGAAGCGGAACAGATCAACCGGCGGCCGGTATTTGGGGAAACTGCTCAGAATTTCGCCGCTTATCTGGTAGAACTCGTCATTGACATGCCCCGGCACGGCGCCTTTTTTTTCTGCCATACGCTGTTTTCCCGCAAAGAGGAAGTTTCACTTCCAGAAAAGTTTCACCAGGTTGGTGCCGCGCGGCGTTTCCGTCGGCCTGGAAAGCTGGCCCGCCGTCATCACGACGCAGTCGTTCTCCGCGAACTGGGGGCTTGTGGACACGAATTTTTCCGCGCGACGCAAGTGGTTCAGGCTCTCATCCTCCTTGCGCACAAAAACCGGCTCCACGCCCCAGACAAAATTGAGCGCCTTGACGGTGACCGGGTCTGTGGTCAGGGCATAAATGGCCTGCGGGGGCCGCCGCTCCGAAACCTGTCTGGCCGCCGCGCCGCTGACGCTGTGCGCCACAATGGCCTTGGCCCGGGCCTTGTCGGCCAGCAGACAGGCCGAGTAAGCCAGAAATTCCGGTATGCCGCGTCCGGCGTCCGGCTCTTCCAACTGGCGGCTTTCAAAGAGCATGGCCTCGGCTTCGTCCGTGATTTTACGCATATACTGAACAGTCTCCACCGGAAAGCCGCCCATGGCCGTTTCTTCGGAGAGCATCACGCAATCGGCGCCGTCCAGCACGGCATTGGCCACATCGGTGGTTTCCGCCCGTGTGGGCGCAGGACTGTTGACCATGGAAAGCAGCATCTGGGTCGCCACGATTACCGGTTTGGAAGCCCTGTTGCAGGCGCTGATGATGCGCTTCTGCAGGCCCGGCAGTTTGGGCAGCGGGCATTCCACGCCCAGATCGCCGCGAGCCACCATGACTATGTCCGTCTCGGCCAGAATTTCATCCAGATTGTCCACAGCGCTCTGCCGTTCCAGCTTGACGACCACAGGCACGTTGCGGCCCGCCGCGGCGATGAGGCTTTTGGCCTCGCGCACGTCGTCCGCCGTCTGCACATAGGAAATGGCCACGGCGTCCACGCCGAGGGCAAGGCCTTCGGACAGGTCCTTCTTGTCCTTGTCGGTCAGGGCGCGCACCTTGGTGGCTTTGCCGGGCAGGGCAAGGCCCTTGCGCGAGGTCACAATGCCGGAATTGTCCGCCACAAGGCAGACCAGACCATCCTTGCGGCACTCCCGCACGATGAACTGCAGTCCGCCGTCGGCCAAAACCATGCGGTCGCCGGGCACAAGGCTTTCCAGAATCATCTCGTGGTCAAAGGGCAGATAGGGCAATTCATTGATGCGCTTCTCGGTGGGGCCGAGCAGCAGTTCCATGCCCTTGCTTACCTGTATGGACTTTTCTTCCAGTACGCCCAGGCGGATCTTGGGGCCGGAGAGATCCTGCATGATGGTGATGTGGCGGCCGAGCTCTGTTTCGACATCACGAATCGCCTTGATGATTTTGACGAAATCGGAAGCCCCCCCGTGGGAGAAGTTCAAACGGAACACGCTCACGCCGGCCGCAACAAGCTCGGTGAGTTTTTCTTTGGTGTTCGAGGCCGGTCCGATGGTGGCGACGATCTTTGTCTTCATGGCGATTCCTCTTGGTCAAGGTGTGGTTGTTGGATTCGCGCCAGCATACGGCATCCTGCGCAACTCGTCAATCCCGCCGTGTTTCACGGACGCCGCAGATGCCAAAGCCGCGGTTTCGGCAGCCGTCCTGATGTTCACAATGCGGACGTGAACAGTCGCGGAAGAAAAACGCATTCCCCCGCCCTGGACAGGACCGGCATCGTCGCGGCGGGCGCGAAGGCTTTTTTGCCGATGCCTTCTAGCCCGCTTTGAAGTGCTGCTCGATAAGGTCGTACAGTTTTATGGAAAGCGCTTTCAGGTCCGGCTTGGTGAACTGCGCGTCGGCGCCCACGCTGGCGCATTTGCGGGCCAGACTTTCATTGATCATGGAAGAAAAGATGGCCACCGGCAGCTCGCGGAGAATGTTGTCTTCCTTGATGTGCTTGCACAGGGCCAGGCCGTCCATGGACGGCATCTCTATATCGGTGATGACGCCCTGCAGGTACTTTGTGGGGGACTCGCCGTTTTGTTCGCATTTGGCGCGCACCTGCTGGAGATAGTTCCATGCTTCCAGACCATTGACGCGCTGCTCCAGCTTGAAATAGCCTTCGCGCGTGAGCAGGTCGAGCACCAGGGAGCGGATGCTGCTGGAATCATCCACGTGCAGGATATTGTATGTTCTTTCCCTCGGGGCCGTTGTTTCGTCCGCGTCAAAGCGTATGGCCATGGTCGGATTCAGTTCGGCCACAATGGCTTCCAGGTCAAGCAGAAAGACGACCCGATCCTCCAGGCGCACGACGCCTGTCACGGAACTCTGACTCACGTTCTGCAGGAAATTGCCCGGGGCTTCGACGGCCGTCCAGCTCAGACGATAGATGCGGTTGACTCCGGACACAAGAAAGGCCGTGCAGACCGTGTTGAATTCCGTCACTATGACCTTGGCGTCCTCGTTGCTGATGGCGGCGCTGCCCAGATAGCGGGCCATGTCGATGAGGGGGACGATACGGCCGTTGCGGTGGGAAAAAGCCCCCAGCACAGCCGGATGCGGCATTTCCGGCATGGAGGTGACATGCTGGCGACGGCCGATTTCAACCACCTTGGCCACGTTGAGGCCATAGTGGGCTTCATAACCGTCCAGGTTGACGTAAAATTCCACAATTTCCAGCTCGTTTGTGCCGGTTTCAAGCAAAATATGCGTCTGCGACATTGTTGCGAACTCCATTACAGGACATATCGGGGCCCAAAGACGATCTTGACGGCGACCATACAGGCGAAAAGACACAATGCCGAAATGCGCCCACTGATCTTTTCGGCGGAAGACAAAAAATATTTAGCCATGCGCGCATATTTTATGACGTGCGTTTTATTGAACCGCCGCCGTTTTTTCCGTTGCCACAGGGAGGACGCCTGTTTTGACGAAGTCGTCCACCAAGCCGAAAACAAGGTCGTTGCCGCAGAAAACGCCCTTGGCGATGGCCGCCTTGTACGCGGGCAAACGACTTTCAAAAAGTTTCAGGACAGCGGGCGTCAGAGCGGTTATGTCGGCTTTCAGACCGTAATTGAGCCGCTCCAGATACAGCGCGTTGAAACGCTGCTCCACCATCGCGCCCAGAGGCAGGGAGAGAACCGGTTTGCCCAGAAACAGCGCCTCGCTCATCAATGTGTGGCTGCCGCCCTGTATGACATAGGAGCATCCCTCCAGCAGACGCAAAAAGCCCTCCTCGCTTTTTTCCATGAAAACGACATTGCCTTCGCGGCCCCGCTCCCGGTGGAACCCGAAGACATAGACCTCGCGCTCCGTGGCCTTTTGCAGAAATTCCACCAGATTGTCGTGCGTGGAGTTGCTCTGGTAGACCACTATGTGCCCGTCGTCGCGCGGGGAGAGGGCCAGGACGCTTTCCCGCAGTATGGGCGGGGCCACCCGGACCCTGCGCCCCGGCAGGACGGGCGGCGCGTAAAAGGAAATGATCAGGTTGTCGTCTGTGGGCCGAAAGAGCAGACGCGGCGTGATGCCCTGCACGAAAGCGTCCACCCACATATCCGGCGGCAAATTGTGCCGACAGCAGGTGATTATATGCTGGTGATCCAGGGTCAGGCAGGGCAGCCCGGCCTGTTCCGCGGCTCTCGGCACGAAATATTCCAGGTCCGTCATGCAGACGTCCGGTTTGAACTCCTCAATGATGTCCAACACCCGGCGCACATGGCGTTTTCTGTTCCAGAGCGGCGGCAGGGCGCGCGCCAGGGTCGCCCCCAAGTCCACCTTGTAGTTTTTGAAGACAGTTCCCAGATTGGGCAGGACGCGCAGGGGAAATTCCGGAGCCAGCACGCCCGTCGCGTCATCCGAGGCGACAAAGAGAAAATCGTGTCCGGCCAGACGCCGGGCGATGGTCAGGCCCCGCATGGCGTGACCATGCCCCGTGCCGTGGATTCCATAGAGAACGCGCGCCATATGCCGACTTCATATCACCCTGGAGCAAAAGGAGCAAGACGCGCCTTGCCATGAGGGCGGCAATCCGGTAGGTTGCCGACATGGGCGATAACGGCTTGCGTGGGGAACGGGGCAATCTTTCCCTGCGGAGAGTGGACAGACTGCTGGGCGTCCCCCTGGTTCAGGGGTTGGGGTTGCTGCGCCGCCTGCGGCGGCGTCCGAAGCCCGTCGCGGCCTTTTGTCCCGAATGCGTCGCCGTGCTCTGCCTGGGGGCCATCGGCGACACGCTCCTCGCCACAGCCCTGCTCAACGCCTTGGCGCGCGCCTATCCCGATGCCGAAATCCACGTTTGCGCCAGCGCGGGCAATGCCGCGGCCCTGCCGCTGCTGGATCCGCGCATCGCCGCCGCCGCCTTTCCGATTCGGGATATTGCCGCTTTCATCCGGCATCTGCGCGGTCTGAAAGCGGATGTGCTTGTGGACACCACGCAGTGGGCGCGCGTGGGGGCGCTTGTCTCCCTGTTTTCCGGGGCGCGCCTTACCGTCGGCTTTGACACGCCTGGGCAATGCCGCGCCCGCGCCTACGATCTGACCGTGCCCCACAGCGCGGACAGGCATGAAACGGAAAATTTTCTGGCCCTGGCCCGCGCCCTCGGGCGCGACGCGGATGCCGTGCCGTCGCTGTACATACCCGACGCGCCGCCGCCGGGCCTTGTTCTGGAGCGGTTCCCCCGGCTTGAAAACACCGTCTATCTGCACATGTTCGCCTCCGGAGTGAGCGCCCGCCTGAAGGAATGGCCAGACGAGCGTTGGGCGGCGGTGGCCCTGGCCTGCTGCGCGGCCGGCTACCTCGTCCGCTTCACGGGCGGCCTGTCCGACGCGCCGCGCGCGGAGCGTTTCCTGAGGGAGCATATTCCCGCCGAACTTGTGCGGGGCGGGGCCGTCCGCTCACTGGCCGGGAAAGTCTCCCTGCCGGAACTGGCCTGGCTGATGCGGCGCGGCGCGGGCGCGGTTTCCGTCAACACGGGCATTCTGCATCTGGGCGCGCTGAGCGGCATACCCATTGTGGACCTGCACGGCCCCACCCGACCGGCGCGCTGGGGCGGCGTCGGGGCCAATGTCGTCCATCTGGTCGCGCCTGGGGAGGGCACGGCCTACCTGAACCTGGGTTTTGAAAATCCGCCGGACGCGGTTCCCACGCTTGGCCGTCTCTCCGCTGAAAGCGTGTTGCGGGCCCTGCGCGATCTGGGTTTGACCGCCCTTTCCTAGAGCGATTTTCCAGCGGCGGGCGTCGGCCAAGGCCAATGTTCAGCACCTGAAAAGGTGCGCCAGGAACGACTTGAACCGCTCTTTCGCGGAATAGGGCGGGTAGCGCAAGGGGATGTAGGGATAGTTGTTCCGCCTGGAAAGGGTCTTGAGGTGGGAAAATTCCCGCCAGCCCCACTGGCCGCGGTAACGGCCCATGCCGCTGGCCCCCACGCCGCCGAAGGGCAACCGTTCGTTGATGACATGGGTCAGCGTGTCGTTGACGCAGCCGCCCCCAAAGCTGCATTTGGACCAGAAGAAATCAACGTCGCGCTGGTCGCTGGTGAACAGATACAGGGCCAGCGGTTTTTCGCGGGCCTTGATTCGCTGCGCCGCTTCCTCAAGGGAGGCATAGGTCAGCACCGGAAGAACGGGGCCGAAGATTTCCTCCGTCATGACAGGATCGTCCCAGGCGACGCCATCCAGAATGGTCGGCGCGATGTAGAGATCGCGGATGTCCTGTTCCCCGCCGCAGACAACCTTGTCCGGCTCAATGTACGAGGACAGGCGGAGGAAATTTTTTTCGTTTATGATGCGGGGGTAATCGGGATTGTTTTTTATGTCCCGACCGTAAAAAGACTTGATGGTCTTGACCAGGAGTTTGAGCAGCTCATCCTTTCTGGACGGATGCGTCAAGAGGTAGTCCGGCGCCAGACAGGTTTGCCCGGCATTGAACAGCTTGCCCCAGACTATCCGCCGGGCGGCCTTCGGCAAATCCGCCGTTTCGGCGACGATGCACGGGCTTTTGCCGCCCATCTCCAGGGTCGTTGGAATCAGGCGTTCGGCCGCGGCCTTGAGCACCTCCTTGCCCACCCTGGCGCTGCCGGTGAAAAAAATCTTGTCGAACTTGCGGCTCAGCAAATCCCGCGCCGTATCGGCGTCGCCCTGGATGACGGCCACATGCTCGGGGTTGAAAACCGCTCCGACGATTTCCTCCAGCAGGGACGAGGAGGCCGGGGCAAGCTCGGACGGTTTGAGCACAGCGCAGTTTCCCGCGCCGACCGCCGCCGTCAGCGGGCCCAGGGTCAGTAGAAAGGGATAGTTCCAGGGACTGATGATGAGGGAAAGCCCGTAGGGTTCCGGGATGAGCATGTCCGTGGAGCAAAAATTCAGGATGCTGGGACGTATTTTTTGGGGCGCGGCCCAGTGGGGTATGTTTTTGACGGCATGTTTGATGCCGGCGAGCACCAGAATGGTTTCGGACAGAAACGATTCAAAATGGCTCCTTCTCAGGTCGGTCTGCAGGGCGTCCTCAATGTCGGTCTGACGTTTCAGCACCGCATGCTGGAGCTCGCGCAGACAGTGGATCCTGAAAGGAAGCGGCAGGGTGCGGCCGTTGTCGAAAAAGGCGCGTTGTCCGCGAAGAAGGTCCCTGACCGCGCTTTCTGCTCCCGTGGATGTATTCATCGGCGCTCTTCATCAGGATAGCGGTTGTATATCATTTCGACAATGTCGGCGATTTCTATAAAGCAGTCCACTATGTCCGGGTCAAAATGGCTTCCGGCGTCCCTGCGCAGTATTTCCCGGGCTTCTTCCACACCTTCTGGGGGCTTGTAGCAGCGCCTGGAAACAAGGGCATCGTAAACGTCCACCACGGCCACCAGCCGCGCCGGCAGGGGTATGTCCTCTCCGGCGAGCACCGCGCCGTTTTCCACGGGGTAACCGGTACCGTCCCATTTCTGGTGGTGGTGCATGGCTATGAGGTAGGCCATGGCCCCCACGTCGCCGGCGTCGCCGTCGAAGAGGCTCGCGCCCAGGCGGGTATGGTTGTTCATGCAGGCGCGTTCCTCGTCGTTGAGTCGGCCCGGTTTTTTCAGCACAAGATCGCTGATGCCCACTTTGCCGATGTCGTGGAGCATGGATGCCATGCGTATTCTGCCCTTGTTGTAGCGGATCACGTCCCGGTCTTCCTTTTTTTTCAGGGCCCAGGCGTGATAGAGTTCCGCCGTCACCGCCCCCACCCTGTCCACATGGGCGCCTGTTTCCATGGGATCGTGGAGCATAGCCACCCGTATAAGCTGATAAATGCCTTCTCTGGTGGCGGCGCTCTTTTCCAGAAAGGCCGCCGCCTCCCGCAGCAGAATCCTGACGATTTTTTCCTGCTCTTCGCTGAAGGCCCGATAGCCGCCGTTGATGCGGTCGGCGGCGTTGATGAGCTGCAGGACGCCCAGAAGCCGGTCCCCGTCCCTGGACAGAAGGGGCATGGTGAGCACGGAGCGGGTGCGGTAGCAGTATTTTTTGTCGAATCCCTTGTTGAAATGATAGGGCACGTTGTCGGGCAGCGCGTAGACGTCCGGGATGTTCAGACTCTGTCTGGTGACGGCGCACCAGCCCACGATGGAATCCGTGTCCGTCGGCAGGCGCGTGGCCACATAGGCCGAGGAGTGCGCGCTGTCTCCGGGAAAGAGGGTGTCGTTGTGGGAATAGGCGAAGACCAGCTCGTCGCCTTCCACAAGATAAAACGTGCCCGCGTCCGCTCCGGTCACGGAGCGCATTTTGCCCAGCAGACAATCCAGGAGCGTGCTTTCGTCCTTGTAGCGGGACAGGGAGTCGATAAAGGCGTCGAGCCAGTCGCTGCGCAGGGGGACAAAGTCAAAGGCGCCGCTTACGGGCAGGGTCAGGCCCTCCCGGGCCATGTAGCGGCGCTTGCCGGGGCAGGCCGCGCGGATTTCGTCCTGCAGGGCGTCCAGTTCCCTGTCCGTGCGGTCCGGGGCGTGGTGGCTCAAAAAGAGCGAACCGACATTGTACAGGTCGGCAAGCCGCGTCCAGGCGTCCCAGACCGAATGTCCCCAGCCCTTGACAAAGTCCTGCCGGGTGAAATGGGCGTCCACCACGGCCGTGTCGGCGTCTTCCAGCATGGCCCGCGCCTGCGCGTCCTTTTCCGGTTTGTCCGGCAGTTCGTAGTCGCCGCTGAACACGAAAATGCTGTTGTCGGCCTCTATGCGGTAGGCGATGCCCCCGCCGGGGTGCGGCGTGGCGAAGGTGCGTATCCTGACTGGCGTTTGCGTGTCTTCCAGGACAAAGACGTCCCCGTCGTCCACATGGTGCACCACGGGCCGCGAGGCCAGAGCGTCGTAACTGCCGGGGAAGGCGTCGCAGTCGAAAGGGATGCGGGGAAGAATTTCCTTCATCCAGACCGGCACATAGATGTGCGCCTTCCAGGACGCCTGGAACAGGGGAGCGAAAAAGGTCAGACCCTGCACATGGTCGGCGTGACTGTGGGTCAAGAACAGGTGCAACACGCCCCGGTTCGGCAGCGTTCTTCCCAGGGAGCGTATGCCGGTTCCGGCATCCAGGATGAGCAGATCCCGCGCGTTCGTCCGCACCTCGATGCAGGTCGTGTTGGCCCCGTAATGGGCTGTCTCCCGCCTCGGGTTGGAAATGCTGCCGCGTACTCCCCACAGTGTGAAATACATCTGTCGCCTCCGTGATGCTCAATGTCCCAAAATCATTTGTTTGTCAACGTCCAGACTCCGTCCCATCCCTCCGGCGCGCACGCGCCGAATTCCAGGCAACGTTCCCGGTATATCTCATAAAGCCGGCTGCAGGCCGATCCCTCCTGTGCGGCCTGTGCGGCAAGGGTCGTGAACCGTTCCGCCGCTTCCATGAAGACGCCGCGCGCGTAGAGCGCCCGCGCGGCGTCGTAGCTGTCCAGCTCTTCGCGGCGTCGGGACGATTCCTCAAGGGATATGGGCGTGAACGCCTCCACGGCCACGCCCTTGCCCTTGACCTGTACCACATCCACCATCTGAAAGCCAAGCCCCCCGGCGCAGCGCGCCGCCACGGCGCCGCTGACGATGATGCCCAGGCCGTATCCGGCGCACAGGCTCTCCAGGCGCGATGCCAGGTTGACTGTGTCGCCCACGGCCGTGTAGTCCAGCAGATCGCTGGAGCCCATGTTCCCCACATAGGCGGGGCCGGTGTGTACGCCCACTCCTATGGTCAGTCGTTCGCCGAAGCGCTCCTCCAAATCGCGGTTGATGTCCGCGAGGGTCTGTTGCATGTCCAGGGCCGTGCGCACGGCCGCCAGCGGATGGTCGGGCACGTCGAAGGGCGCGTTCCAGAAGGCCATGAGGGCGTCGCCGATGAATTTGTCCAGCGTGCCCGCGTTTTGGCGCACCAATGCGGTCATGGGCGTGAAATACCTGTTGAGCAGCTGCACCAGCTCCTGCGGCGCCAGCCGTTCGGACATGGCGGTGAATCCCCGGATGTCGCTGAAAAGCACGGTCAATTCCCGTTCCGTGCCGCTGAGGATGTCCTGCCCGCCTTCGGCGATGCGCCGGACTATTTCCGGGGCCACATACATGGAGAAGGAACGGCGCAGACGCCGTTTCTGCCGCTCTTCGTCGAGGAAGCGCGCGGCCGGGATCACAAGCCCCTGAACCAGCGCCGCCGCGGATATGCATACCGGGGGAAAGACATATCCGGCCGTGAAAAGCCACCAGGCGCAGGCAAGGGGGGCCGCCGCCAGGCCGGGGATCAACAGGGCGTTCGCGGCGGCTTTCGCGCGCAGGAACAGGGCCCCGGAAAGCATGCCCCACAGGGCGATGCCCAGCAACTGCGCCGGAAATGTCCAGTGCGGCCGCGTCAGAAAGCGTCGGCTCAGGATGGCGTCGCACAGGGCGGCGTGCATTTCCACGCCCGGCATGTACCGGTCAAGGGGTGTGGCGCGTATGTCCCGCAGGCCGGCGGCGGAAGCGCCCACAAAGACCAGGGCGCCCCTGAGCGCCTCCGGATCGGCGCTTCCGTTGAGCACATCCACGGCCCGCACATAGGGGTAGGTTTTTCTCGGCCCCCGGAAGGGAATGTACATGGCCCCGTCGGAAGAGACGGGAACGACGGTTTCCCCCATCTTCAGGGCTTCCAGGCCGCCCGCGCCGCAGCGCAGGACAAGGTTTTTCCGGCCCTGGGCCAGCATGAGCGCGCGCAGGGCAAGGCTGGGGTAGACCCTGTCCGCGTGGCGGATGAGCAGGAAAGTCCGGCGCAGCATGCCGTCGCTGTCCAATGAGGCGTTGTAGAAGCCCAGCGGGGCCGTCATGAACGTTTTCAACGGCGTCACCACGGCGTCGGCCCTGGGTATGTTCCCCAGAGCCGCCTCTCCGCCGTTTCCGTCCCTTTCCTCCAGGATCAGGCCGGGGGCCGGCGGCGCCGGGGACGGACGGCGTTCGCCCGTCGTCTCTCCGAAACGGAAGTACATGCTCAGCGCCGTCGGGCTTTCGGCCAGGGCCGCGGCAAATATCTCGTCGTTGTTCATGAGTTCGCCGGGCAGGCCTTCCACGCGGATGTCCGTGCCCAGAAAACGTTCCAGATCGGCGCGCACCACGCTCATGGAACTGCGGTCGGGCTCGGAGAAGAGGATGTCCAGGCCGATGGCGGCCACGCCGGCGTCTGTCAACCGTTGCACAAGCGCCGCCAGAATGTATCGCGGCCAGGGCCACTGGCCGAGGGCGGCGATGCTCGCCTCCTCGATGTCAATAACGGCTATGCCGGGATGCGGGCTTCCCCCCTGGCCGGCGCGCAGGCAGAAATCGTAAAAGTGGTCGTCCAGGTTTTTCAGGACAGGCGGCTTCAGGCAGAACAGCGCCAGGCACAACAGCGTCGCCGCGCCCGAGAGCAGCAGCATGCGCTGCGCGTTCAGATTCGGCCCGGCTCGTCTTTCCCTGGCAGGCATGGATTGTCCCGGTTGATGTTCACAACGGCGTGGCACCGTTATAACCCATCGGGCGTCTGTTTTGCAACCTGCGCCTTGAATATGAACTTTCCGTCGTTTGTCCGTATCTTTAAAACATTGCGCGCGTCAAGCCCCGCGCGGAGAATTTCCGCATACATGCGCGGCATGCTGGTCTGGGTCGGATTTATATAGGCGATGTCATACCGGCCCGGCTCCCCCGGTTTTCCGGGAAGTTCCGGATACAGGCTCCTGATTTTGCCGTCCAGGCCGTAAAAGGGGTTGAAGTCGCGCCCGACGCCGGGCCAGACGACCGGGCGCAACTGGACGGCGCTCAGGCCGTTGCGTTCGGCCTGACGCGCGGCGTCGGCGACGATGTATTCCTCGGCTTCCCTGTAAACGTCCCAGGCGCCGAAGCCGAATTCCGTGAAGGCGTCGGCGAAATGGCACATGAGCAGCACCGGCGCGGCAAAGAGCATGTTTTTCAGCCGTCCGCAGCAGAAGACAAAGGGCGCGGCGGCGAAGACCAGGGGCAGAAGCAGGGCGAGATAGCGCCAGGTCAGGATGGGGCGGAAAAGGGAAAGGCACAGGGCAAAAGCAAAAACAAGGCAGGTGGTGAACAGGGCGTAGTTGATGACGGTCAGCGCCCCCCTGTCCGGAGAACAGTTCCGCAGTTTTTCCCGCGTCAGGGCGAGGGCGGCGCAGGCGGCGGCCAGAGCGGCGCAGAAGGCGAATTCCCGGGCGGAAGGCGCGGGTATCCAGGCGTCGTAGTTCGGATTCAGCGCGCGCGGGGCGACCATGAGAAAAAAGGGCAGCAGGGAGCAGGCTATGCCCAGGCTGGCCGCGACAAAGGGGCCGGCGCGGAGCGGCCCGCGGCGTTCCCGCCGGGCGTGGACGAAATAATACGCGAAATTGGAGGCGACGAACAGAACGCAGTAATAGTGCGTGTTCACGGCCAGAACGCCGAACAGGGCGTACAGGAGCAGGTCTTTGCGGCGGCCTTTTTCGAGAAAGAGGAAAAAATTCCGCGCCGCCAGGGGCACAAGGAGCATCTGCAGGGCATAACCCCTGATTTCGGCGGAATAGCCGATATGGGCCGTGCTGATTGTCAGCAGAAAGGCGCAGAGCAGCCCCGCCTTTCTGCCGCACAGCGCCCTGACGAAAAAATGGCCGGCCGCGACGCCGCAGCAGCCGAGGACGACGCCCAGGGCGCGGCCCGTGGCCTCGTCCCAGCCGAAAAGCTGGAACCAGAGCCGCAGCAGCATGAAGTACAGGGGCGGATCTCCCGGGTCGTCCCAGGCATTGCCGAAGGGCAGGGCCGGGTTGGAAGCGATGACGGCCGAGTAGAGTTCGTCCGCCCAGGCCGAGTGCCGTCCGGCGAAGACAAGGCGCAGGGCAAGGGCGAAGAGCGTCAGCAGGCAGAGCAGCAGGATTTCCAGTCTGTTTTTCGCCCGTTCGGAAAGGACGCCAAATTCCCGCCGCAACAGCGCGACGGCGGACAGCAGGCACAGACTTGCGACGGGAAAGGCGAAGGGATTGAGGACAAAGGATCTCAGGGCCGTAAGAATCCAGTTCAGGTCGCCGCGCCAGTTGAGCCGGGACTGGAAGATCGAGGCGGAGAGGGGGGGCAGCGGCGGCCGGAAGCAGTCCATGGCGCCGCTTGCGCGGCGGGGCCATGTTTCCGCCTCCTCGCCGGGGAAATAGAAACACTTCGGCCCGATAAAAACGCTGATGTTGTCAATGAGGGGCACGGCCCCGCTGTCCCGCGTGCAGAGAAAAACATCCCGGACGCCGTCCTTGATTTCGGCGGAGACGACGGTGTTTTTCAGGTCTGTGGGCGCTTCGTCCGTCGGCTGGAGCCTGTGCGGCCGCAAGGCGGCATCGTTTCCGTCCGGGACGGAGGCCAGGACAAAGGCCGTCGCCGCCGTTTTGTCAAGTTCCACATTGACGATGACCGGGGCAAAGAGCTTGTGAAAAGAAAATTGGGACCAGTGGGAAAAATGGAGCAAATGCGGCGTTTCCGCGCCGCGCGTCTGAAAGAGCAGGGCGCCTCCGGCGACAAGAACGGCAAGGGCCGCGTATGCGCGACGCAAACGGCCCGCCCGCTAAAAACTCCAGGACACGCCGGCGGTGACCAGATGCTGGGTATAGTCGTAAAGGGGGCTGGCCGAATCGTTGCTGGTATACTGGTAGGCAAGCTCCAGGGCCCAGGCCTCGTCGAGGCGCCAGGTCGCGCTCGCGCCCAGACGCCAGCGGTTGTCGAAGCGGTTTTCCGTTTCCAGAATCGTGGCCGGGCCGTGATAATATTCCTGCGTCCAGGAAGCGAAGGGGGCCAGCTCCACCCCGTGGGGCAGCTTGAAAAGGAAGCGGGCCGAACCTTCCCATCCCTCGTAACTGTAGTCGTCCCGGTTGGTCGCGGCCCCCAGGAAGCGGCCGCCGACAATGAATTCGTGGTTGTCCTGCCCGAAGAAGAAGCGCAGATATTCGCCTATCCAGCCGTAGCCGCCGTTGCGCTCCTTGCTTTCGGAATAGGTGCGGCTGTCCAGCCCGGCCGAGGAAATGAGCTGGATTGACGGCGTGAGGGCATAGAGAAAGCTCGCTTCCGGGCCGATGCCGGCGACGTGCTGCAAAAATTCGAAGTCGAAGATTTCCGCCTTGAAGCGCAGGTCGAGCAGGGTTTTGCTTCCCACATGGCGCGCGCCCAGGGCGGCTCTGCCCCACTGGGATTCGCGGGAATGGAGGCTGTCGTGCAGGTCGCTGTTTTCATAGCCCCGCCAGAAGCCCTTGGCGTCGCCCACCAGCCACCAGCCGGAGTCGCGCAGGGGCCGCCAGCCCAGGTCCAGATCCGCGCCGAGATAGGCCCCGAAGCTGCCCTTGCGGTCGGCGTCCTCCACCTTGACCCGCCAGTTGCCCAAATCCATGTCCTCGGAATTGGGGCCCATATTGACGTTGGAGTCATAGAGCAGACCGGCCCGCAATTTGCCGTGGATCTGGAACTGGTCGTAACGGCGCTCCAGCGCGTCCAGCGTCCGGTCGGCGTCCTGACCGGCCTTTCCCGCCAGGGCGCGCTGCATGACGAGACTGCGTTCGGCCGCCTCCTTGTCGCCTATGAGCATGTAGACGTTGGCCAGCTCGCCGTAGAGGCCGGCCTCGCCGGGGTGGCGTTCCAGCAGCATTTCATAGGCCAGGACAGACTGGTTCCAGCGTTTGGCGGCCGTGGCGGAGCGGGCCAGCCCCAGGCAGACTTCGTCGTCGTCGGCCGCCGAGCGCAACAGGCGTTTGTACATCTCGTAGGCCGTGTCCGCGTCGCCTTTGCGCAGCAGGCTCGCGGCCTCGACCTTGAGCTGGTCGGTCGCGCCCCGCCGCAGAGGATCGTCCGTCGCGGCGGCGGCCAGGGCCGGGAGAAGCAGAAGCGCCGCGAGCGGGAAGAGGATGCGGATGAAGCGGCGGAACGGCAGGCCGCCTGTCAATGGAAGAGAAGTCGTGGCAGAGTGGAGTTTGGTCATGCGTCTGGCTCCCGTGCGCGCTTTCCTTCCAGGGAAAGGCAATGTTGCGGTTTTTGTCGGAAACGGCTGTTTCCAACACGAGCGTTTTTTGCATTCCTACTGACTACTTCCGGAAAAGGCGCCGGTCAACTGGAAATTGGATCCGCCGGGGTCTGTGACGGCGTTATACGTTCCGCTGGCGGTGATGGCGTTGCCCTGCGCCTGTATGCTCCCGCTCATGCTTCCGCTGGCTGTCGTGGTGGTGGGCCCGCTGCCTTCCAGTCCTGTGCCCGTGGGATAGGCCACGGAAAAATTGTTGCCGCTGATGGCCCCGCTCCCCCCGCTCAGTTGAAATCCAGTCCAATTGGTGGTGACGGAGCCTTGCCATGTGCCCTGCATGGCGGCGTTGCTGACGCTCCCGCTGGTCAGATCGGCATCAAAGGAAAAGCTGCCACTCCCTATGTAATGGTCGAAGGGGATCGTCGGCAGTCCCAGAGTGCCGACAATGTGCCCGAAGGTCGGCGTGAGTGGTGGTTGCGGAATATTGCCGACATTGCCGATCTCGCTCAGCGGCAGGCTGGCCAGATTCGTCTCCAGCCGGTCGAAGGCGGCGGACGCGCTCAGGGGCGCTTGCCCCGTCC
Source organism: Desulfovibrio sp. (assembly GCA_031272405.1). Lineage (GTDB taxonomy): Bacteria > Desulfobacterota > Desulfovibrionia > Desulfovibrionales > Desulfovibrionaceae > Desulfovibrio. Next base: position 58,788 of record JAISTW010000052.1, read on the forward strand.
GCGCCGTTTCCCTTGACGGCTCCGGAGCCGCCGCCGCCGTGGGGCGCGTGCCGGCAAAGGCCAGTTCCTGTCCAATCTGGCGGCGATCCGACGGCAAAATGGGCTGCGGCGCCGTATTGCCGGGCACGGTCATCTTGTGTCTGCCGGGCACGTTGACGTTGTTCACGAAAACGCTGCGCATGGTGTTTTCCACAAAGACCGATGTCACGCCGTTGCCGGAGCGCATGGTGATGATGGTGCCGCGTATGCCCACGGAGGCTTCGGGCGTGGTCACGGCGAAGCCTCCGGGATTTTCGCGGACGATGTTCCCGGTGAGGGCGCGCAACAGGCCCTTGGCCATATGTCCCCTGAACTCGGACTTGCGCCCTTCATCCCTGTATGTTTCCAGGGTGAATGTCGTGCCGCCGCCGAAGCTCAGCGTGGTTTCGTCGCTGAGCCAGACGCGCAGCCGTCCGCCGGCATCCGTGCTCAGCGTGTCCCCGGGATGGACGGGGGAGTCCTTCGCCAGTTCCAGCCGCTGCCCGTTCCGCTCCACATAGGCATGGGGCGTGAGCGTCAGCACATAGCCGGCTTCCTTTCCCTGCGTCGCGCCCTTTTCGGCGGCCGGAACGGCGGAGCAGACGGCGGCGAGGAGAAAGGCCGACAGGCAGGACGCGATCCACGGAAGCGGGGAAAATCGTGTTCTGGTCATGGTTGCTCCTGTTTTTGAAACCCCTTGCCCAACGTCAAAAGCCCCCGTTTTTTCCCTCTGGCGGGGAACGGGGGCTTTACAGGCGCTGAAATAAAATATGCTGCAAAATTAATGAGTTGCCGAATTGCGGGGGGGGGGGGGTAGCGCTTCAGGCGATGCATGGGCGGATTATGGGGCGGGTGCAACGAAATTGCAAGAAAAAAATGCGCAAAAAATCGCCGCGCGGCGCATTTGTTGACAAGGACACAACAAAAAAATAACATTCAGCATTTATGACGACCTTCGGCTCTCCCTCCCGTCTCACGCCGCGCGACCTTCCGGATATGGAGGAATTGCTGCGCAGCGGCCTGGAGGCTGTTTTTTCCTTCAGCGGACACGCCCTGTATTTCCCTGTCCGGCCGCTGCAAACGCCGAAATTTTTGCCTCGGGAGCGGCGTCTGCTCTTGCCCCTGGTTCTTGACGGACGTTTTTTGGGCGTGTTTATGGCCCGCGGCGTGCATGCCCGGCGGATACGGCCGCTCCTGCCCGTCCTGCCCGGGCTGACAGAGCTGTGCCTGACCAATCTGGCCCTGGCCAAGGCCGCGCGAACGGACGCGCTGACCTCGCTGGCCACGGAGCAGGCCCTGTTCGCCCGCATTGAGGAGCGCGCGGAGCGCGTGCGCGGCTTTTTGGAAGACACGGCGGCCACCGGGCCTTCCCTGCCCAGCCTGTGTTTCGGGCTTGCCTTCATCCGTTTTGTCAACGCCGGGGAAATCGCGCGGGAGACCGACGACTACAGATTCGCCGACGACGTGCTGCGGACGCTGGCCAGGGCCTGCGCCGCCGATCTACCGGCCGGGGTCGTCGCGGCCCGCGCCGGGCGCAGCGATTTTGCCCTTCTGCTGCCCGGCGCCGGACGCGCCGTCTGTGAAAACACAGTCCGCGCCGCCCTGGGGCGCATGCGCTCGGCGCGCCTGACAGACCCCCTGACGCGCCGCCCGGTGCGGCCCCTGCTGAGCGCCGGCTGCGCCGTCTACCCGCAGGACATGCGCGGTGGCGAGATGCAGCGCCCCATGTACGATCAGGCCCGCCGCCTTTTGGCCCGCGCCGCCCTGGCGGCGGAAGTGGCCGGCAGTACGGCCGCCTGCCTGTCCTTTGCCCGCATTCTGCACGAAGGGGGCGTGGTGCGGGACGTTCTGGGGGGCGCGCGCGTGCGCATCAATCTGGGCCGGCGCACGGGCGCGGCCGAAGGCATGCGTTTCGTCGTGCGTGGCCGGGGCAAGGAAAGCGGCGCGGCGGGCTGCAAGGGCAGCATCGAAGTCCTGCAGTGCGCCCAGATGGATGCCGTGGCCGAATTGCTGCATGTGACCGACGCGGCGAATCCGCCCGAACCGGGAGACACGCTCACGCCGCTGATCGGGCGCGACGGCCTGGACGGCCCCGGGGCGATAGCGACCTTGGGCAAAAAGGCCGGAAAGGGAAACGCGCCGCTGAGCTACGCGGACTTTTTCAGGGCCTGTTCACGCGGCATGGGCGCTGCTTCCCGTTTCACCCTGGCCATGCTGCGCTTTGAAAAGGCAGGGCCGCGCCTTTTCGCCGAGGCGGCGCGCGCGCTGCGCGGCCTTGTCCCGGAAGGAGACTTTCTCTGCGGTCAATACGGCGACGCGGGCATGATTTTTTTCCACCCCGGTGCGCAAGCCGAGGCCCTGTTGCCGGCCTACGGCGCCCTGTGCGCGGAGTTTGCGGAGCGCAGACCGGCGGCGGGTCTGGCCGGATACCCGTTTTTGAACTTCAGCAAGGACGAAATCCGGGACTGCGTTCTCAAGGCCCTGGACTATGCCCTGCTTCTGCCCGAACCCAGAGCCGGAACATGCAATTCTCTGGCCCTGAACATCAGCGCGGACAGACTCTACAGCCAGGGCGACATTTTCGCCGCCATCGAGGAATACAAGCTGGCCCTGCTGGCGGACGCGGACAATGTCATGGCCCGGAATTCCCTGGGCGTGTGCATGGCCGCCCTGGGCCGCCGGGAAGAGGCGATCCGCTGCTTCGAGGCGGCCCTGCGCCGCGCGGTTTCCGGCAATACGGGCAATCCGCTGGAAGGGCAGATACGCTACAATCTGGGCGCGGTTAATCAGCTCCTCGGCCGCCGCCGCGCGGCCGCGCGCCATTTCCGCCGCTGTCTGGCGGTTGAGCCGGAGCATGTCTTCGCCCACATCCGCCTGGGGCAACTGCTGGAATCCGGCGGCAGGACAGGCGCGGCCAAGACCCTCTACGAGCGCGCCGCAGCTCTGGAAGACGAACGGGGCCGGCCCGGCCCGGCCCGGCGTCTGCTGGCCCGGCTCATGCTGCGCAGGCGCAGGAGCGGCGAAGCGCGGGAGCTTCTGACCGAAGCCCTGCTGCGCAATCCCGAAGACGCGGCCGCCCTTCTGGACATGGCCGGGCTCTACCTCAACGGCGACGAATCCCCGGAACTGGCGGAAGACTATGCCCGCAAAAGCCTGTTGCTCCACGACAGGCCCGAGGCCAGACGCGTGCTGGCCCGCGCCCTGCGCGCCCAGGGCCGGGAGGATGAGGCGCGTTCCCTGGAGGCCACGGCGGATTAAAAAAAGCGCAGTTCCGGCACGGCCGGGATCATGCCCGCCCCGGCAAGCTTGTCGTAGAACAGGCGCAGCCCCCGCAGCTCTTCCTCCCCGAGGCTGTAAACAAGTCCGTCGCGGTAATAGACGCGCAACTCCTCGCGGGAAAGGGGGCAGCCGTGCCCGGTGAGGTCGAGAATGACTTCCATGTTGGCCAGGCCCCAGTCCCTGCCGCGCCGCAGCAGATCGCCGGGGTCGTCGTGAAAGAGCCTGTCGTCCGCGGCCTGGCGGCTCACCACCCAAAGTCCGAAAATGAAGGGCAACCCCGTCCATTCCCGCCAGGCTTCGGCCATGTCCAGGTGGTAGGGGTATTGCGGATGCCCGCGCAGGCGCAGCGCCTCGTCGCCTATGGCCAGAAAGGCCTGGGGCGGATTGGGGGAGCGCAGGGCCGGGCTGACCTGCCCGGTGACGAAGCGTGTGCGCAGACCGTGGCGGTTTTCCAGCAAAAGGTGCAGCAGGGCCACGGAGGTGTGCGTTTCGCCGCTGATGAGTATCTCCTGGCCGTCAAGCCGCTCCAGGGGCAGGCGGGAGAGCAGCAGCACGCTCATCACCGGCCCGCGCGAGCCTATGGACAGGTCGCGCACGAGGTAATAGCGCTCCGGCCGGCGGGCGTACTCGAAACAGGAGCAGGAGGAGACCTGCAGATCCCCCCGGGCCATCATGTCGTTGAGCAGGGCCGGCGGGCCGGAGACGAGCTCGTAGTCGTGGGGCAGGATGCCGGCTTCCAGGGGATGGTATATGGGCAGGACATTGAGGTAGCCAATGCGGCCCATGCGCAATGGGGCCCCGCTCATGCCGTCAGCAGTCTGGCGATTTCCTCGCGGAGCAGTTTCGCCGCCGCGGCGGCGGCCGCCTTTTCCACCCGCGCCTCAAAGTCGTCGGAGACGGCCTGCAGGCGTGTCTCCACATCCTGCAGCCGGGCGGGCAGCTCGGTCAGGCCGGCCACATCCGCTTCCGTCTTGTCCAGCCGTTCCGGCAGCGCCTCCACATTCGTCAGGCGCTCTTCCAGGGCATCCAGACGTTCCGACAGGGCCTCCGCCTTGGTCAGGCGCTCTTCCAGGGCGTCCAGCCGGGGGGAAAGCTCCCCGACGGCGGCCAGATCCGTCTCCGTCCGCTCAAGGCGGGCGGGCAGCTCGGCCAGGCCAGCCAGATCCGTCTCCACCTTGTCCAGACGTTCCGGCAGGGCCTCCACATTCGTCAGGCGTTCTTCCAGGGCGTCCAGCCGGGCCGTCGCGTCCATCGCCGCCAGACGTTCGTCCGTGGCGTCCATGCGCGCGGAAAGTTCCATGAAGGCGTGCATGGCCTGCGGATTTTCCCCGGCTGGAGCTTCCGGCGCGGGATTCGGGGCCGGATTCTGGGCGGGGGCGGCCGGTTTTGCCGGCGAAGGCGTTTCAAACACCGACGACAGTATGCCGTCCAGGTCGTCGTCCAGCCCCGAGGGCTTGCCCGCCGCGGCCGGTTTGGCGGCGGAAGTCAGAATGTCGTCCAGCTCCGGGGAAACTTCTTTCGGTTTGGCCGCCTGTTTGCCCTGATCCGGCTGATCCGGCGCGCTTTCCGGTTTTTTCGGCGTGGTGTGTTCCAGAAGCGTGTCCTCCAGGGGCTTGCTGTTGACGGCGTCCAGAAAGGAATTCACATCGGCCGAGGGATTGAGCAGGGCGTCCAGGTCAAAGGCGTCCGCTTTTTTCTCCGGCGCCGGGGCCGCCGGGGCCGGCGCGGGTTTGGCCGCGGGCGTCGGGGCAGCCGGCGCGGGTTTGGCGGCTTCCGGAGCCGCGTCCTTTTTTTCGTCCGCCTCAGCGGAAGCGGGTTTCAGGGGAATGTTCAGGGAAGAGAGCAGATTGTCCACTTCCTCCATGCCCGACATGTCCAGTTTTTCGTGGGGGTCCACCAGGTGTCCGCTCGCGTCCGGCGTTGGTTCGTCCGTCGGGTCGTCCGGCGGAGCCGGCGGGACTGTCGGCGCGACCGGCGCGGCCTGAGCCGCCTTCGCGGGCTTTGTTTCGGCCTTGTCGCCCGCGTCCATCTGGGCCAGCAGATCGTCGATGTCGTCGTCCGGCGTCGAGGCGGAAGCCTCGTTCAGACTTTCCAGTTTCGTTCCCGTGGCGGCTTCCTCGCGTTTCGGGGCCGCGTTCTTATCGGGCGCGGCGTCGGCATCGGCGCCTTTGGAGATAAGTTCGGTGAGATCAATGATGTCTTCATCGTCTTTGCGCTGGTCAGCCATACGAACCTCGGAGAGAAAAGTTTATGTCCGGATATCTTAACGGCGAAAATCGTCAAGAGTTTATGACGCAAACAATGATTCGGTCAACCGCCGGGAGGCCGCAGCACCACGAAATGTTCCGTTTCCTCCACGCGCCGCCACGTCTGGGCCACGCGCAGGGGCGCCGAATAGCGGCGCGTCGGGTAGGCGTCCGGCGCGGCCACGCCCATCTGGTCCTTTTCCATGAACACGGTGATGTCACGCTCCAGCAGTTGCCTGCAGGCCCAGTCCACGCGGCCGCCGATCTGCCAGTCCATGAGCCACTCGGCCGGGTAGGCCGGTTTGTCGTCGTTGAGAAAATAGGCCAGGGGAAAAGCGGGCAGCGTTTTGTAGCGCGGCCCGTATTTCAGCCGCAGCAGGCGCAGCTCGCGCAGTTTGTCCAGCGTTTCCCGGTCCACGAACACGCCGCTTGCCCTGGGGTAGACCGAGCCCGCGTCGTAGGTCAGACTTGCTCTGGGCATGGGCCGCTGGGGAAAAACATAGGGGTGTTCGTAGCCGAATCTGAACATGACCAGGCCGGCGGCCAGGGCCAGCGCGGCGCAGGCGCGGACGCCCCCCCCCAGGCGTCTGTGGGCGAGCAGGGCGCAGAACAGGAGCGGCAGGGCGCCGAAAGCCGGGATTTTGTACCCGCCGCTGACCCCCGTTGACCAGGAAAGCAGCAGGGCAGTCCCCAGGGCGACGGCAGCGCGCCGCCCCGTCGGGCCGTCGTTGCCGTCCAGAATCCCGTTCCGGCGATCGGGTTCCCGCAGCGCGTCGTTCAGAAAAACGCCCGGAAAGAGCACGCACAGGCCGCCGACCAGCATGAGCAGCGTCGGCCAGGAATAGCCGTACCCGATCCAGGCTTTCTGCTTAAGCACTTCATATATGTATACAACGGCCAGCAGGCAGAAGTAGAGCGGCACAGGCCGCAGGAGAAAGGGGAGCGCGCGGCGGCCCGACAGGCGGCGCGCGACGAGAGGGAGCAGGGCCAGGACGGGCAGGGTGGGGTTTTGGGTCAGGTAGATGAAGATGCCGCTCTCCAGGGCCTCGCGCACGTCCAGCTGGCCCGTGGTCAGGGAACGGAAGGCCTGCCAGGCGTCCAGCCGCTGCAGCGCGAACCAGTGCAGCGCCAGAACGGCCCCCGTGCCCAGCACACAGTACAGGGCTTCCCTTTTGCCGCGGCACACGCAGACCATGAGCGCCGCGCCCGCGGGCACGAACAGAAAGGACTGCTTGGTGAGCATGCACATGCCGGCCAGTATCCCGGCCAGGGGCGCAAACCCGCTGATGCCGCACAACAGCGCGCCGGAACCGAACAGCAGACCGTCCACGGTGTGCCAGGGCATGGGCGGGAAACTGTGCACACCCCAGACAAAGCCCAGCGTGGCCAGCAGCGGCGCGGGCAGATCCAGCCGTTTCAGGTCGAACACGCGGCCGAGATAGAGCGTCCCCATCCAGGACGCCCCCAGCATTTCCGCCAGAAAGGCCGTCTTGCCGGCCAGCACGCTGATCCTGTCCGGCGTGAGGGCGAGCCAGAAGGCGTGCCAGAGCAGGGACATGGGCGGCGTGATATAGGAAAAGTCCCGGTAGGGAACCTCCCCCTGCAGCAGACGCCAGGCGTGCCCGTAAAAATAGCCGAAATCCGTCGTGTCCATGCCGTAGGGCGCGTAGAAAATCGCGTAGGCCAGGGGCACGATGACGGCCGCCCCTGCCCAGAGCCGCCCCGGGCGCCGGGAAAACTCGGCGGAAATGACGTTGCGCATGGGGTCGGCATACCCCAAAAAAAGAGAAACAGCAAACTTTTCCTTGCGTATCCGGGCCTCGCCCAACTTTTTTTGTGCTTTCGTCTCTCTTTTTTTCTCGCAAGTCCGCGTTTTGCGTTTCAACCTGTTGTTTCAAATACTTTTTCCCCGAAAAAAATTTTTTTCAATATGTGCTTGACACCACGTTTCCCTGGGGCTATAGGTCACTCAAACAGTAGTAGCCTCTACCCCCCACCGGGGTACCCAGCAGAGCCGAACCAACCGGCCG
>JAISTW010000014.1 GCA_031272405.1 Desulfovibrio sp.
AGGAAGTCAACCGCATCGTGGCCGAAACCAGCGACGGCATGGTGCAGTCTTCTTCCGCCGTGCAGGACCTTTCCCGCACCGCCGCTGAACTGCGCAAGGTGATGGAAGGATTGAAATAAGATATGCCCGGGCGCGGCTGCATTCTCCGTGAATGTAGCCGCGCCCCCGCGCTGTCGTCTACGCGCCGTCCGGCGCGCTCATGCGTTCATTTTTGAGTGTTCGGCCCATGAGCCGCGTCACTTCCTTCCGCGGGTCGAGCCTGTTCTGGATGATATTGTAAACGGCGTCGATGATGGGCGTTTCCTGCCCCAGTTCGCGGGCCAGGGCAAAGGCCGCGAGGGTGGTTTTGATGCCTTCGACGACCATGCCCAAATCCGCCGCGATGGCGTCTGCGCTTTCGCCCCGGGCCAGACGCAGGCCCGCCTGCCGGTTGCGGGAGAGTTGCCCGGTGCAGGTGAGCACCAGATCCCCCAGACCGGAAAGTCCCATGAAGGTGTGTTCCTTTGCCCCGCAGGCCACGCCCACGCGGCTCATTTCCGCCAGCCCCCGCGTGATGAGCGCGGCGCGGCTGTTGAGGCCGAGCTCCAGCCCATCGCACAGCCCGGCGGCTATGGCCATGACGTTCTTGAGCGCCCCGCCCATCTCCACGCCGATGACGTCCGCGCTTGCGTAGCAGCGGAAGGCGGCGGCGGAGAAAATTTCCTGAAGCCGCCGCACAAGGGCTTCGTCCGAGCCGGCCAGCACCACGGCCGTGGGCTGCCCGCGCGCGACTTCTGCCGCGAAGGAAGGGCCGGAGAGCGCGACGTAGCGGATAGTTCGGTCAACGTCGGCCACAACGGCATGGCCCAGGGCCCGGGTTTGGGTTTCTATGCCCTTGGCCGCGTTGACCAGCGCGACGCCGGGCACGAAACGACTTTTGTGCGCGCCAAGCCAGCCGCGCAACTGCTGGCAGGGCACGGCGCAGATGACGATTTCGCGCCCCAGGGCTTTGACGTCCGTGGTGGCGGCGAGCTTCTCGTGCAGAGGGAAACCACGCAAATAGCGCGGATTTTCGTGTTTGTCGTTGATGTGCCGGGCGGCTGCCTCATCGCGCAGCCAGAGCGCGACGTCATGTCCCAGGCCTGCGCAGTGGTGGGCCAAGGCCGTGCCCCAACTGCCGCCGCCGGCAACGCAGATGGCAGGAGGATTCGACATGTTCGGGACGGCCGCGCCCTCAGAAGCCCAGAGCGGATTCCGGCCCGGGCACGGCGGGTAGTCTGTCGCGCCTGCCGGCGGCTTGCGCCGGGGCGCCGAAACGGGCCAGGAACATGCCCGCCAGACGCCGCTTGTTGTACACCTCAACGCGGTAGAGCGTGCCCTGACGGTCCACGGAATAGTGTTTCAGGAAGTTCTGGCGGCGCAGGGTGACCCCGCTGTCATCGTCGCTCCTGCCCGGAAAGCCGATGACATTGACCCTGAAGCCCTGTATGCGGTGCACCAACAGACTTTCCGCCACAGGCAGCACTTCGCCGAAGCGTATCAATTTTTCCCGGCCGTCCACGGTCACGCGCACCTCGCTCAGGCTGTCGTCCATTTCCCGCCAGTCCGGCCTGATGCGGGTGAGGGTGCGGTTGCCGTAATGTATGCACAGGGCTTCGTTGTTTTTTCGGCAGGGCAGCACCGCCATGATGGGCTTGGAAGTGACCGGCGCGCTGTTCTGGGGCAGGGGCAGGGCGCCGATGGCCGGCCGCGCGTTGTCCAAGGGCAGAAAAACGCGCTTTTCGGCAAAGGAAACCTCGATGTCCGCCTGTAAAACCTGGCGTATGCTTTCCGGCGTGAGGTCGAAATCGCGGAAAAAGTCTATGCCGGCCTGGCGCAGCAGGGATTCCACCATGCACAGGTGGTAGTAGACGCGCAGTTCCACGGGAAATTCCTTGCTGGCCTCCAGTCCGAAGGCCGCTTTGCCGTGGCGCACGGCGTACCAGGAAAGGCTTTTTTCCATTTCTCTGTCGCCGGCGGCAGTGTTGGTGTTATGCACGTGCAGTTTGTGCAGGGATTGCACAAGGCGGCTGTTGACGTCTTCGGTCACCTGCCGGGCTTCGCGACCGAGTTCCGCCATGAAGACGCCGCCGTCCATCCGCTCCTGATCAATGATGACGGACTGCCCCCAGCGCAGCGGATTGCGCAGGGCGTCGATTTTTTCCTCGCGGTAATAGCCGCTGCCGTCGTGGAGATTGAGCACCAGCTTTACCTGGGGATGGCGGATGAGCTCCTGTATGCGGCTTACGGCGGAAAAATCCGGGTCACGCGCGTCCAGGGCGGCGAATTTGCGGTTCATGTCGCCGTTGAGGCCGCGCGAGCGCATGATGATGCTGGGGAAGTTGAGATTGGGCACAACCCACACCGCGCCGTTTTTCACCGCGTAGCGCGTGGCCACAAGGGTCGCGGCCGAAAAGCCGCCCGGCTCGTCGCCCTGTATGCCGCCCACGATCAGAACGACCGGCTCCTTTCCGCCCAGGCGGATGGTTGTGAAGTCCAGCGGGCGCGTCCGCCCGTCCGCCGCGGTCGCGGCAAGAAAGCAGAACAGCAGAAAGCAGAGGCGCGCGAAACATCTCATGTCCCGCTTATACACGGGAACAACCGACAGCACAAGAGCCGTCGCGCCGCTTCCATCCTGCAACGGCGCGCCTTTTTTGCAACGGGAGTTCGCGCCGGGCATGATGTTCACACCCATCAATCCTGCGTGGCGGCAATGATCTCCTCGGTGGCGTTTTGCACGTCCACATCCTCCTGAGATCTGCCGTCATCCGCATTCACGGAAACATTCACGCCTTCGGCCACGGATATGGTCACGTCGCAATGTTCCTGATTTTTGGAAGTGGCCGTGCGGCTGCTGTCGTCGAAAATCCAGTCCCGGCTCAGATTGATGCCGGACTCCGTCACCTCTATGCCCATATCGGTCAGGCTGGCCTCAGCCGGGGACTTGAGGCCGCTGACCACCACTTCCACGCCGTCCTCGTCCTTGCTTGTGTCGCCGGAACTCAGATATTTGTCCACATCGCGGGAGCTCATGCTGGTGAGGAGTACGTCCAGCCCGGAACCGCCGTGGATTTTGTCGCCACCGCCGCCTATCAGCACGTCGTTGCCCGCACCGCCGTCAAGCACGTTGTTGCCCGCGCCGCCGTCGAGCACATCGTTGCCGCCGCCGCCATGCAGAATATCGTTGCCGCCGCCGCCGCGGATGACGTCATCGCCCCGACCGCCGACGATGATATCGTCGCCGCCGCCGCCGGTCAACGTGTCCCTGCCGCCTGTGCCGACTATCATATGATTTTTGTCGTCGGTTACAGCAACGGCGCTGCCCTGAAGGAGGTCCGTCACATCGCGGTACACGGGCGTCGCGCCGTCCTGAACGCGCACGACGGTGTTGTCGGCGCCGTCCACGCGCACGATGACGTCGCCCTCGTTGGGATTGAAGTCCAGGATGGAGGCCGTGTCCTCGTTGTCGCGAACAACGAAAATGTCGGCCCCGCTGCCGCCGGCGAGGGTGTCATTGCCGCCGCCGCCGACAAGAACATCATCGCCGGCGCCGCCGCTGAGGGTGTCGTCGCCTTGCTGGCCGAAGAGAATGTCGTCGCCGAGGCCGCCGTCCAGGGAGTCTTTGGCGTTTTCGCCGTCGGCCAGGGGATTGTCCGCCCCGAAGGCGAAGGAATTGTCTTCCACAAAGTGACGCATTTCGTCGCTGGTCACTTCTTTCAGGTCGCCGCCATGATATTTTTCGGCCAGATATTTCAGGACGATATCCTGGGAATCTCCGGCCTTGAGGCCGGCCGCCCAATCCATGCCGCCGTTGATACGGTTGTCGGGGCAGTCAATGAGCATCCAGTCCGCGTTGAGGGCGTCGCCCATGAGCACATCGTCGCCTTCGCGGGCATGGATGACAGTGTCATAGCCGTTGACCAGATTATCCTTGATCACGTTGAAGAGCACGTCGTTCAGATGGCTGAAATCGTCCGCCATGTCCACCTTGCCCATGACGGCGCCCTCCTTGACCGCGATGAGCGAGGAGGGACCCCCGAGAAACTGCTGGGCGGTCTCGTCGCCGGAATAGTCCACCGCGATGGAGGCGGGGGCGGGCTCGCCGCCGCCGGTATTGTCAAAAAGGGCAAGCAGCGGTCTGGCGGAATCCTTCATGCCGATGCCCACGGCGCAGGAGGCCACGCCGCGGCTGACCAGAGCCTGGTAGGCGTCATAAGCCTGATCAACGGCTTGCTGCGTCGTCGCCCATCCGGTGCCGGACACATAGTTGCCCTCGGCATCCCGGTAACCTGTGGGCTCGCCGTCGGTGAGGAGGATATTGACGTTTTTGGAATGGGGATCAACGCTTCCCTTGATATCGTCAAACCATTTCTCCGAGGCCTTGAAAGCCTGACCGTAGCCAGTGCTGTCGCCCAGCTTTTTTTGCATCGTATCGAGATTGTTGACGTAATTCAGGGCGTCGGCGTAGTCAGCCAGATTGTCCAAATTGAAATTCCGGCTGTATCCCGCCTCCTGGGCAAAGGGGACAAAGTGCGTCAACACCGTCCCGGGATAATCTCTGAACTGTTCCAGTGTGTTCTTGAGGGCTTGCACCATTTGGGCCATTTCGTCGGAGTCCACGCTGGAGGAGAGATCAATGGCGAAGTTTATGTTCATCGGGGGATAGCTGTATGCGATCCGCTCTTCCGCGCCGCCCTTGTCTCCGACCAGGACGTCGTCGCCGACGCCTCCCGCTTCGACGACGCCGCCCTCGGCGCTGCCGGTTTCCTGACGATAGTTGTCCGGAACAATACGTATGTCAACGGGCACGTTGGTCACAATCTGGCCGTGCCCGTCGCTCATGGTGTAGGTGAGGCCGGTTTCCGAGCCTTTCAGGTGATAGTCGTCGGCTGTGTTGTTCAGCGCGTCGTTGAAAATGTCGCGCATCTTGTCGCCGTTGGCCGTGAAGGTATAGGAACCGTCCGGATGGACGGTGATGGCGCCGTAGCCGTCAATGTCGCCGCTCCACGTATCGCTGGCCTGATCGTGTTCCAGCTCCTGCCCGTTGTGGAAAACGCGGACGATTTTCCGGTCCGGTCCGCCCGCGTCGTTGCTCAGCAGATTGCCTGTCGCCACAGGCTGATCTTCGTTGATGACGGCGTTGTCCGGCGCGGCCGCGGGCGGGGGCCCCGAAAAGACCGGCGGCGGCATGTCCGAGGCGGGCGGTTCCGGATTTGAAGCCGGCGGGGTCGGAGCGGGAGGCGCTCCATCGGTCGTCGGAACGTATTCCCCTCCCAGCGCGCCGCCGTCAGCCACATATCCCTGTCCGCCGCGGTGATCCGGTTGTTCCGGAGCGTCCTTCATACCCCAGTCCAGAGGGCCCAGGTGGTTGAAACCCTCGTTCAGGGCTATATTGTCCCATTCGGTATAATGGCCGCCCTGTTGCGCGGAGGCGCCCGTAGCCGGATTCAGGTCCGGGGCGAAGGCGTCGAAAAAATCCTTGCCGCGCATAGTCTGCCCTTCCATGACAAAGTCCGGAATGTCGTCTTTGTCGTACAGTTCGTAAAAATTTGGAATTTCTACGACGGCGCCGTCGTCGAACTGAAACAGGAGCGTGTTGCCCATCCGTTCCAGAACAGCCTGTATGGCCGGAAAATCCAGCACCAGACGCGCCTGAGAGTCGCAGTTGACGACATACCACTGTCCCGGGGCCGGGCGGTGAAGAAGAATATCTGCCATGGAGTCCTCCCTGGGGAAAGTCAGCTTTCGCTATGGGTCAAAGGTGATGATCCGCGTTTCGCCTTTTGTTTCCGCGATTTTTTTACGAAAATTCTGACGTCTGTCCTCACCGTCAATGAGCCCCGCCAGCCATTCCGCCGTGTGCAGGACAGTCACGTCAATCCGCTTCATGTTGATAAGGCAGCGCCCTATGCCGATCTTGCAGGAAGGGCAGCCCACAAGCATTGGCCCGTTGTAGCCGTCGGCCAAATTTTCCGTCAGTCGGCCCTGTTTGCGCTGGCGCAGGATATTGTAAATTTCCGGAGAAGTCATGGCGCCCATGCCGGATTCGGCGCAACAGCCCTGGCTCAGTTCCACCCTGGCGCCGGTATGCTCGCCAAGGGCGGCCGCCATGATCTTGCGGCCCTTAACCTTGTGCAGGCCGGGCCATTCGCAGTGGCAGGACGTGTGCAACACCACCTTTGAACCCTCCACGGGCGGGCAGCGCATATCCTCCCTGCCCAGCAGGGGCAAAACGAGCTGGACGACATCCTTTTGCTGCAGGGCCGGGAATTGCGTCTTGAGGTCCAAACGGGTCAGACTGTCCTGGCAGGTGCCGCAGGCGGAGACAATATGGGCGCAGTTGAGCCCCTTGCGGTCGAGATCGCGCAACATGGAAGCCAGGTATTGCCTGTTCCCGGCCAGATTGTCTTCAAAGGCAGTGTCCATGCCGGCCGCGAGCAACGGATAGCCGCAGCACAGATGCCGCGGCGGCAGGGCGACGGCGAAGCCGGCCCTGAGCAGAAGCATGAGGCAGGAGATGCCGATACGGTCAAAAAACAGCGCGCCGCCGCACCCGGGGAAATAGAGGACGCAGGGCATGTCCGGCCTGAGCTGGGCGGGAGCGAAGAGAGCGCCTTTATGGAGTTTGAGGGATTCGTAGAGGTTGGTGTAGCCGGTTTTGGGCCCCTGCCCGGCGAAGAGCGGGTTTTGCATGCGCCGTTTCCATATTTCCGGAACAAAGCCCAAAACGCGGTTTTGCATCTTCTGCCCCAGCGAGGCGAACTTTGCCGCTTTGGGGGCGCGTTTGGACACGTCAAGGCAAACCCACTCCAGAGCGCGTTCCTTGATGGGATGGCCCGAGGCTCCTTCATGGTCGAGCAGGGCCCGCAGGGAGAGGGCCACCTCGCCCGAGGGAATGGCTATGGGACAGTTGGCCGCGCAACGGCCGCAACTGGTGCAGTGCTCCACCATGTCCCGCAGCGAGTCGAGGAGTTTTTCGTCAATGCGGCCCATGTTGACCTGCGCGTAGTGCGCGGCTTCCACCAGCATGCCCAGGGCCATGTTCCTGTTGCGTGGGTGGTAATGCATAGAACGTTCCGGAAAGGACATGGGGCAAACCTGTTTGCATTTGCCGCAACGGGTGCATATCTGGATGGTGCTCAGCAGACTGATGAATTTTTCCTTGTCCGGCAGGCCGCTTTCCCGGATGTCATGGATAAGCCGGTTGAAGGAAAAGGTGAAGGGCTTCACCGGCAGATCCCGGTATACCAGCTTGGCCGGATTCATCACGTCGCGCGGGTCGACGCGCTCCTTGAAGGAGCGCAGGGCGTCCATCTTCTCTTTGTTGAAAAAGGCGAGTTTGGTGATGCCGATGCCGTGTTCTCCCGAAACTTCACCTCCCATTTCCTGACATTCGGCCATCACGCGGGCAGCCGCTTCCTCGGCATCCTCCAGCATGCGGGCGTCGTTGGAATTGACGGGAATGTTGACATGGCAGTTGCCGTCCCCGGCATGCATATGGCTGGCCACAACAATGCGCCCGGCCTCCATGCGCTCCGTGATCTGGATGATTTTTTTGGCCAGATGCGGGTATCTGCCCTCAAACTCGCGCAGGAAATTTTTTGCCCTGACGAAAAGTTCCTCGTCGGATACTTCCGCTGACGGCACTTCGCCCAAAGCCGCTTTGGAAGCAAAGGAAAATTCCCTGTTGAAGTCCTTGTCCTGCATGGGGAAGCCCGGCAGACGGCCCACTTCCTGCAAGGCGGCGCGGAAGGCCGACGCCGTGTATTCCAGATTGAGCTGTTCCAGAAAGAGGGCGAAATCCGGAATGCGCTCCGTGGGTATAACCACGTCCTCGTTGCGTTTGAAGCCGGATGTGCGTCTGGCGATGGCCGAGAGCAGGTGGCGGTCTTCCCAGAAACGCTCGGCTTCCTTTTCGTCCCGGGCCACGATAATGTCCACGTTTTCCTGCTCTTCCACCAGAGCCACTATGTCGCCCACGCATTTGTCCAGCAGATAGGGATCGTCGC
Source organism: Desulfovibrio sp. (assembly GCA_031272405.1). Lineage (GTDB taxonomy): Bacteria > Desulfobacterota > Desulfovibrionia > Desulfovibrionales > Desulfovibrionaceae > Desulfovibrio. The sequence goes on from JAISTW010000014.1 coordinate 8,028, forward strand.
CGTCCACCTGGGCAATGATGATTGAGATGGGCTGCGTGGAGAATTTACCAGATTTGCGGACATATTCTATGGTTTGCAGATACTTGGAGCCGATTTCCTCCAAGGCCGAAAGACGGGCGTAATCGCCCTGTTCCCGGATGCGGTTACGCAGTTTGACCATCTCGCGCACCACCACAGCTGCGGTGTGCATGGAGCGGCCGAAAAATTCCAAAACCATGACCCTGCTGAAGCGCGGTCTGGGGTGCAGGACAAAGCAGGCTTCGGTGATGATGCCGTCCACGCCTTCTTTCTGCGTGCCGGGCAGGCCGCCCAGGGCCTTGTTGGTGACGTCCTTGCCCAGCCCGGGAAGCCGTATTTCATCGCCTTTGAGCCGCACCATGCTACGCACGCCGCCGCTCACATCCTTGACGCTGAAAACAGCCGTTTCTTCCAGCAGTATCTTGTGGTGGGGGTGCTCTTCCCGTTCAACGGCGATGATTTCTCCAGTCGGGGTGACCATGCGCCACCAGAGCAGATTGTCCAGCGTTGTGCCGTATTCAAAAGCGCTGGGACCGCCGGCGTTTTCGGAGATGTTGCCGCCTATGGTCGATGCCTGTCTGGAGGCGGGGTCAACGCTGAAGAGAGCGCCGGCCGCGGCCGCGGCGTCTATCACCGCCTGGGTGACCGCTCCGGCCTGACAGACGATGGTCATGGCGTCCAGGTCTATGGGGCCGATACGCGTCAAACGCGCCAAACTGACAATGACTGTGCGCTTGCGCGCGGGCACCGCCCCGCCGGTCATGCCGGAGCCGCCGCCGCGCGGAATGAGGGCGAATTTCAGGTCATTGGCCAGTTTGACGATCTCGGCTACCTGCTCTGTGGAGTCAGGCTCCACCACAAGCAGGGGAAGCTCCATGCGCAGGTCGGTGGCGTCCGTGGCGGCCGAGACCAGCGACAGCGGGTCGGAGAGGACGCATTCCCGGGGCAAGATGCGCTCCAGGGCTTCCATGAGGTTGTCGCGGAAGGCCATCTCGGCCGAATGGGCCGACCAGAACATGGTAATGCCCTCGCCTATGGCTGTGGCGTAATAATGCGCCAGCGACACGGACTGCTTTTCGAAGCTTTCCTGCACGCTCTGACGCACGATGTCCGCGTCGATATACGGGTTGTAAGCGACGAGAAACAGTTCCTCGGCGATGGCAATGGCGAGCTGACGCACGGATTGCGGCCACTCGGCGAAGTCTTCGATATTTATGCGCAGTATGCGGTTGACCACATAATCCGGCGCTATAGAGATATGCGGACCCTTGTGGGGCATGAATTATCCTCGTTGTCTTGTTTTCCGAAGCGATTCGAGCCTTAAAATAGCTTTTTGAAACAGTCAAGGCAAGTTTTTTTGGAGCGCTGACGGCCGCGTTCTTCCCTGTCGCGCTATCAGAGCGCCGCTCTTGGCGTCGCGCGGCGTGTCCGGCCTGACGTCAATCCGCAGTTCAGCGCCTTGAGGCATGTCCCCGGCGTTTTCCAGCAGGGCGAGGCCTCGCTGGCAACAGGCGTAGCGCGCTTTTCCGGCCAGATTTGGCACCATGAAGGGTTCGGAAAGTATCCTGGCCGGGGTTCCCCTGTCCTGGGGCGAAAATTTGGGCCGGGTTTCAGGCGCGGCGCGTTCCTCATCCTTCGGACGCAGCAGAAGAAAAGAAAGGCTGAGCGCGGTTTTGGACAGACCGGCCTGACGTGAGAGCTGTTCCAGCCACTCCGGAGCGCCGTCGGCCTCAAAGGTAAAATGACACCATGCGCGACGGGGACCCTTCTGCAGTGGGCATTGCCCGCTGTGCGTGCAAGGGGCCCGCGGCGCGAGACCTTTTTCAAGAGCCTGTTCGCGCAGGGCCATGACTGTTTTGCCGCCCAGCCGTGTGCCCGGCTCCACCGTCAGCAGCGACGATTGGCCCTGACGGCTCAGGGCGAGAAACGAACGCAGCAGGTCTGCCCGAATGCTCCCCCCGTCCCGAAAGCCTCCGCTCTCCCCGCGCGCGAGCGCTCCCTTTGCCCTGCCCAGGCCCCCCTCGTTAAGCATGTTTGCCGCGCTCATGAGCCACAGATGCGTTCGACGGTCTGAAAGCAGCGGAGACAGCGCGCGGGCGCTCCCCCGCGCCGCGCCCCGTTGGATGCGAACCGGCCAGACGCGTCGGCCGCACAGTTCAGCCCAGATGGCGAACAGATTCCTGCCCAGTTCCAGGGGTTGGGGAGAAATGTCCAGGGCGAAGATCTGCGGGGGCGCGCTGTCCATATCCGGTCTTGCCAACCAGAGGGCCATGGGCAGGCTCAGCGGCCCGGAGCCGATGTCGGCCAACAGGGCCCCGACGTCCGGTTCCGGCAGAGGCAGGACGGAGAACAGGCGCGCCAGACGGACGAGATTCCAAGGCAGAAAATAATACAGATAGGCGCTGACGAAGGGGGGGAATGCCCAGTAGGGGCGGCGCAGTTCCGCGCGTTCCGTTGTCAGCAGACAGGACAGGGCCGCCGCGTCTTCGGGCAGGGAACGCCGCTGGGCGGCATTCAGCGGGCGCGCCCGTTTGAGAGCCTCGGGCAGCAGGTTCAGGTTTGCCAAAGCCGCAGAAGGCAAGGACGGGAAAAGAGCGTTCATCCGCACTCCGGAAAAATCATGCTCTTCAGGTATTGGCGCTGAAAGACGGCATCCTGCGCAAGCTGCACCTGCGTGGCCTTGCGGCATATCCCGGCCAGCGCGGGGCCTTTTTGAGGCTCAAGAGCCAGCAGCGCCGCGCCGTCCAGGGCCGCGTTGCCCACAGTCAGCACCCGCGGGCCGCGCGGAACGAAGCCCAGACTGAGCAAATCCTCATGGACGACGTGTTCGCCAAGGGCGCCGGCCAGACATATGCGGGCAAGCTCCCGGCCCGGAAGGCCTCCGGCCTCAAGCAGTTTTTCCAAGGCCAGAGAAAAGGCGGCCTTGACTTTGAGCACTTCTTCCACATCGCGGGCGGACAACCACAGTCCGCCCGGCAACGGCAGCCGAAGCCGACCGCGCTCACGCTCAAGAGTCGCGGCAATCTTTTGGGCCAGGGGCATGGCGCTGTCCTTGACAAAATGGCCGTTCTCATCCAGCACGCCGCAACGCCGCAACTGCGCCAACAGGGAAATGTAGCCTGTCGCGCTCACGCCCCGCAGCGCGCCGCCTTCGGGCTTTCGGACGGACAGTCCGGACGGCGTGAGCAAAAAGCCTGTAGCCGCCTGCGGCCCGGCCAGACATCCGCATTCCATGCCGATGCCCTCCAGGGCAGGACCCAGGGGAACGCTGGTCATAAAAACGTTGCCCTGTCCGGTCACCAAAATGATTTCGGCATTGGTTCCCAAATCCGCCAGAATGAAGGGGCGCTGCGTTGCGGCCTTGAGCATGGCCAACAGCGCGGCCGAGGCGTCTCCGCCCACAAAGGGGGCCGGCAGGGGAGGTATGTAGACTGGCGGCAGACCGGGCAGGAGCGCTGTTTCGTGTCCGGCGTGGCCGGTGTGGTAGGGCGCGGCGGCCAGACCGCTTATGTCGCGGTTCAGAAAAATGTCCGTCATGGCGGTATTGGCCGCCAGACAAAGGCGTTTCACCGGGCCTGTCCGGCCAAGCCGCGCCACAAGCTCACTCAGAGACGCGCGGACAAGGTTCGAGAGCAGGGTCCGCCCTTGGACACCGGCGGCCAGAGCCAGACGGGAGACGACATCGGCTCCAGCGCCGGCCTGGGGGTTGAGAAATCCCCCTTCAGCCGTTTTCATGCCTCTGTCGGGGCCACAGGCGGCAAGAGCGCGCCATTGCACGGAGGTGGTGCCCAGATCCACGGCCAGAAGCAAGGGCGTACCTTTGGCCGTTTTGTCCCCTGGTTGCCCCTGGCCGTCCGGGACGCAGTCGGGCGCGGACGGCGGCAGTTCCAGCGCGGGCATATTTTCGTCAGAAACTTGACGGCGGCAGGCCAGCCGCCAGCCGGCCGCAAGCGCCCCGGCGGAAAGCATGTCTTTCTCAACGGGCAAGGGCTGCGGAGCTTCGTCGGTGAAGCGCACACGGCAACGGCCGCAACGGCCGAGGCCGGTACAGAGAGGCGTTGGCTCAACGCGGCCGGAGAGCCAGATGGCGCGGGAAAGGACTTCTCCCGGCCGGGCTTCAATTTCGAGCGCAGTCCGCCCGCGGACAAGTCGCAGTTTCATGGGCAGAGTCTACCAGTTTCTCAGGCACAAGGCAAAGTTGCAAAGTCGGCATCATTTTTGCTATTCCAAAATGACGTCAGGAACGCCGTCGCTGTCGGCGCCAATAAACACTTCAGGTGGGGAAATCATGAACAAAGTTTTGATGCAGGATGAAGTAGACGCCCTGTTGCGGGGACTTTCCGGGGGAGACATCGACACGGAACCGGAAGTGCAGGAAGATGAATCCGGCATCGTGTCCTTTGATCTGGCCAACCAGGACAGAATCATCCGGGGCCGCATGCCGGTTCTGGAAATCGTCAACGACCGCTTCGCGCGTCTGTGCACCAATGCCTTGTCCAATTCCGTGCGCAAGCGCGTGGAACTCAATCCCATTTCCATAGACATGACCAAATTCGGGGAATTTATCCGCTCCCTGCCTGTGCCGACGTCCATCAATATTTTCAAGATGGAGCCCTTGCGCGGCAATGCCATTATCGTGGTGGACTCACGGCTGGTTTTCGCTCTAGTGGAAAATATTTTCGGCGGGGCCAGCACCCAGCCGAAAATCGAAGGACGGGAATTCACACGCATTGAGCAGTGCGTCGTGGACAAAATCGTCAAGATTGCCCTGGACAATATGGAAGATTCCTGGCGTCCGGTGCACGACGTGAAACTGGAACTCATCCGCAGCGAAATCAATCCCCAGTTCGCGGCCATTGTGCCGCCCAGCGACGTGGTGCTGGTCATCACCTTTGAGGTGGAGCTCGAATCCGCCCTGGGTTCCATGATTATCTGCCTGCCCTACGCCACCATAGAACCCATCCGCTCCAAACTGCACGCGAGTTTTCAGACGGAACGCCTTGAAGTGGACCATGCCTGGGTGGCCAGACTGAAAGAGCGCATCATGGAAACGCCGGTGGAACTCAAGGTGAATTTCGGCACAACCACCATCACCGGCAACCAGCTTCTGCGTATGCAGGTGGGCGACATCCTGGCTCTGGACACCGACGTGGAAGATCTGCTCCCTTGCACGGTGGCCGGAGTGGAGAAGTATCAGGGCATTGCCGGCACGGTCAAGGCGATGAAGGCCTTTCAGATAATCAGAGAAAACGAGCCCCAATACACCTGAGGGGGTCAGCGTATAAAGTTGGTCGCTTCCCAAGGCTCCGGTATGGGCGGCGTTATGCCGGCCGCTTTGCCCGCCTCTATGCACTTGACCAGCCATGCCATGTTTTCGCCCAGAGCGCGCATGATCTGCAGACCTTCCCTGTCCTGACGGGCTTCCTCGCCCGTGTTGCCGTGTATGGAATTCCAGTACTGGGAAGAAACGACCGGCATGCGCGCAATGGTAAAATACTTGTTCAGCCGGTCGAAGGAGGCGCTGGCCCCGCCGCGGCGACAGCTCACCACGGCCGCCGCCGGTTTGCAGGCATAGGGCGCGGATTTCATGAAAAACACGCGATCCAGCAGGGCGCAGACAGCGGCGCACGGCCCGGCGTAATGCACCGGCGCGCCCACCACCAGACCCTGGGCCTTGCGCAGAAGGTCAATGGCCTTGTTGACCGGATCGTCGTCGAAAACGCAGTGTCCGCTTTGGGCACATTTGCCGCAGGCGATGCATCCGCGTACCGGCTTGACGCCGATGTTCAGCCAGGTTGTTTTCAGGCCGTTTTTTTCCAATCGTTCGGCCACCGCCGAGAGCGCCGTCCATGTGCAGCCCTTGGGATGCGGGCTGCCGTTGATCAGTAAAATCGCCATAACTACTCCCACATCTTCTGTTTATCCGGCGTTGCGCAGATTGTCCACCAGCTTTCTCAATTCCTGAGTGTCGCTGACAATCTGCTCCACAATGGAGGATGCCTCGCACATCGTCGCGGATGTTTCCTCGGCGCCGGCATTGACGTTTTCCAGCGATTTGGAAATTTCCTCACTGGTGGCGGACTGTTCCCGGGCGGCGACGGCGATGCTCTGAACCTGTTCCGCCGCCTCCACGGCCTGCGTGACAATCTCCTCCAGAGCAAGACCGGATTTGTCCACTTGCGCCGTGGCCTCGTCCAGGTCTGCGCTGGTGCGGTCCACGCCGCCCATGCTTTTACGCGCGCCGGACTGGATGCCGTTGATGGCCGCGCCCACCTCCGAGGTGGCCGACATTGTTTTTTCCGCCAGTTTGCGCACCTCATCGGCTACAACAGCGAACCCCCGCCCGGCCTCGCCGGCCCGCGCCGCCTCAATGGCGGCGTTCAGGGCCAAAAGGTTTGTCTGGTCGGCGATGTCGCTGATAACCGTCATAATAGCGCCGATAGCTTCCGCCTGTTTGCCCAGGGCTCCCATGTCGGCCTTGAGTTCTTCGGTCCCCTTCTGCACCGAATTCATGGAATTGACGGACTGTTCCACAATGGTTTTGCCTTCCATAGCCTTGGCGTGCGCGTTTTTCGCAGCCTCGCTGGCGGCGGAGGCGTTGCGGGACACATCAAGCACCGTCGCGTTCATTTTTCCCATGGCCGTCAGGGTGTCCGCCAATTTTTCCCGCTGGTTTTCCGCGCTTTTTCCCGCCCGCGAAGCTTGAGTATACAACTGTTGGGTGGCGGCGCCAAGCCGTTTGACCACCGCTTCCACATGCTCGGCTGCGGCAAGGATGGCCTGCTGCCCGGCTCTGGATTTTTCCCCGGCCTCATTGGCGGCCTGCAGGGCAGTGTGCGCCTGTTCCGTCGCCTTGCGGCTTTCTTCGCTCTTGGCGTCGGCTTCCCGTATTTTGGCCTGAAGATGGGCAACCATCTGCCCGAGGGAGACGGCAAGCTGCCCCACCTCGTCCTTGCTCGTCACGGACAGGGTTGACGAAAAATCGCCCGCCGCCACGCATTGCGCATAGGCGGAGGCCAGTTGCAACGGACGCGCTATGGCCCGGGCAACCACCACGCCGCTGGCGACGACAAGAACGCCAAGCAGGACGCCGACCACGGCGAACCACATGACCAGCTCGCGCTTTGTCGCGGAAATCGCTTCATCTGAAATGCCCACAAAGAGCATGCCCGCGCGTTTGCCGTTGATGTCCAGCCACGGCCAGTAAATGGTGTTGTATGGCTGGCCGTGAATGATGTTTCTGTCCCGATAGGTTTCGCCCTTGTCGATGACAGCGTCCAGGACGGTCTTGTTGTCGATGCTCGTGTTGACGAGAGGCTTGCCGTCCTGTCCCGTCACCGTCGTGCTGACGCGGGTGTTGCCGACGAACACGGTGCATTCCACGCCCTGCATGTTCTTGACGAAGGTCACGAACTCGCCGGAACTCAGGCCCCTTGAAGAGACAATGATGACGCCGACCTGTTTGCCGTCGGATACGACCGGCCCGCCGGTGGTCAGAATGACCGGGGAAACGGATCCCCGTTCCAGGCCGCTGACGCGCCGTCCCTCCCGCAGGGGCGTCATCAGCCCCATTCTGGACTTGCTCAGCATGTCTTCCACGACATCCGTATGAGCGCGGGCAATCACCTTCCCGTCCATATCCGTCACGGTAATGGCATCCGCAATGGATTCATCCGCCATCTTCTTCAATTCCTCACGCAGGCGCCTTGAGTCCCTGTCCGCGACAAGGAGGGAAAGTTCCTTGTTCCTTCCGATCACCTGCTCCACAGCCTGCAGACGTTGCAGCCTCGTTTTTATTTCTTCGTCCACATAATGTTTGGCCGTATCCAGATCATTTTTCACCTGCTGCGTGGTGAATCTGGAGAAAAGCACATAACCTGTCCCGCACAGGGCCGTCACCAGGCACAGGACGGCGACAGACACCAGCAGAATGATTTTTCCGGAGATTTTCATAAGAACTCCCGCATTGCGGTCTTGCAGATCACGAACCCCATTATATTACGGACGGCCACTCCAAAACTATAGGTTTTCTTACTGAAATTCCGTTTCCCGCACTTCAGGCGCGTCGCCAGGCCGCCGTTTTGTCACACGAGGGCGCCTGACCCGGAAAGCTCAAAAAATTTTTGGAGCAAGGCCAGATCGGACGGACGATTCAGGTTGAAAAAAGGCAGGGCTTCCTTCTCGCCGTAATCCAGAAAGCGCACCCGCGCCCGCGGCAGATGACGATCTATCTTTTTCTCGCCCCGGGCCAGACCGGCATCCAGAAGGGGAAGAAAACCCGGTTCATAGACCCCGACCAACGGTTCCCAAGCCCCGCTCTCCCGGTTGCGGCAGAGCGTTGCCAATGTTTCCCCGTCCTTGCGCTCTTCCCATGCCGCCAGCAGACGCCGCAAGGAATCGGCATCCAGGAGGGGAAGATCGCAGCTCACCACGAGACAGGATTCCCCGGTATGGCGCAAGGCGGAGGCGATGCCGCCCGCCGGGCCGAGACCAGGCGTTTCATCAGGAATCCAGGGAAAGTCGCGGCTTTGCCGCCCCACGATAAACACGCGCCCCACAACATCGCGCATAAGCGCGGCGGCGCGATCCAAGAGGCTTATCCCCCCCAGGAGCAGGGCGGTTTTGTCCCGTCCCAGCCGCCCGCTCGTGCCCCCGGCCAGCACCACTCCCACCGGAAGATTTTTGACTTTCTCCATGCCTGTTCCCCGTGATTGCCCGAACTTTTCTCCAAACCGGAAAAAATCAAAGCAAAAAACGCGCCGTGACGATTTCTCCGGCGGCGAGCCCTTCCATATCCTCCGGGCAAACCACCAGGGCGTCTGCTTCGGTCAGGGTGGTGATAAGTCCGGATTTGCCTGCGATCGGCATGGCGGAGGGCAAGCCCCCGGACTCTTCGGGCGGCTGTATCCGCACCCTGATATAATCGCGTCTCCCTTGGGCGGAGGCAATGGGACGGCCAAGGACGGCCCGGACGACGTCCCGCCAGGGGGCCGGTTCCCCTTGTCCAGCAAGGCGTCTGAGCAGCGGCCTGATAAAGACCTCCGCACACACAAGCGCGCTGCCCGCGTGACCGGGCAGGCCCCAGAAGGACTGAGCGCCCTTTCTGGCCAGGATCAACGGTTTGCCGGGGCTGATGGCGACTCCGTGCGCCAGGATGTCCATACCGGGCAGGGCGGACAGGGCATCAAGGGTGCAGTCGCGCTGTCCGGCGGAGGAACCTCCGGACAGAAGCACCACGTCAGCCCAGGACATGGCATCTTTCAGCATCCGGAGAAGGGCCGCCCCGCTGTCTTCAGCAATGCCGCTGAACCGCGCTTCGCCGCCTCCGGCCCTGACCAGGGCCGTAAGGGTGCGGGCGTTGATGTCCCGCACCTGCCCGGGCGCAGGCGCAATGTCGTCAGGCACGATTTCGTCGCCGCTGGAAATGACCGCCACCCTAGCCCTGCGGCGGACTTCCACGACGCGAACGCCAAAGGCGGCCAGCATGCCCAGTTCCTGCGGGCGGAGCAAACGCCCGGCTTCGAGCAGCAAGGCGCCTTTTTCCGCATCCTCTCCCGCGGCGATCACATTGTCGAGAGGGGCGACAGGCCTTGTCAACTCCACCTGCTCCATCCGGCCGGAGCCTGTTCGGCGGGAATATTCCAGCATCACCACGGCATCCGCGCCTTCGGGCAGCATGCCGCCCGTCCAGATGCGCGCCGTCTGGCCGGGGGCCAAAACAAGTTCCGTCTTGCGGCCCATGGGGCATTCACCGACGCAATCCAGAAGCGCCGGCGCGCCCTCGGAGGCCCCGAACACGTCTTTGGCCCTTACAGCAAAGCCGTCCATGCTTGAGCGGGAAAAATGGGGAAGATTCTCCGGCGCGTGGAAGGGCGCGGCCAGCACCCGGTTCAGCGCTTCTTCGGGAGGCAGGCTTTCCCCGGGCAAAGGAAGAAATTTTCCAACGTGTTCCAGAATGGAATCCACAGACTGCAGAGTGAGAAATCGCGCCATCAGAGCCTGCCTGTTTTTTAATGAGCAAGCCCACGACAGTATGGGGCTGTCATGGGCTTAAAAACCTGTAACCTCAACTTTACAGGAGGGTTGCCCCTGGGGCCGTGAAGTTTTTCCGGCTCTCCTGATTTCCAGATATCGCACTCCGGAGAAATTTGTCAAGCCCGCCGGAAAAGCGAGAGTTTCACCTTTGCCGATTTCCCTTGGCTTTCGGACACGAACCCTGTAGAATGCCAGCTCCATGCGGAATGGAGAGATTGCGGAAATGGATTTTGCCGCCAGACTGTCGGAACTGAAAAAAGCGCACCTGCACAGAAGCGTGTACACATTTTGTTCGCCCCAGGGGCGGGAAGCCGAGGTCAACGGCAAACGGGTTCTGGTCTTTTCGTCCAACAACTATCTAGGCCTTGCCCAGGATCCGGTCATCAAACAAAAAGCCACGGCGGCGCTTGAGCGCTTCGGGGTCGGAACCGGCTCGTCCCGGCTGGTCGCCGGAAACATGACGCCCCATATGGAACTGGAGGCCCTGCTGGCTTCCTTCAAGGGAACCGAGGCCGCGCTGGTCTTCACCAGCGGCTATACGGCCAATGTGGGCGTTATTTCGGCCCTTTGCGACAGGGATTCCGTCATCTTCAGCGATGCACTCAATCACGCCAGCATCATTGACGGTTGCCGCCTGTCCAAGGCCAAAACCGTTGTTTACGCCCACAATGATCCGGACGACCTGCTCCAGAAAATCCGTGAAACCTGCCCCGGCAAGGGGCTCATCGTCACGGACGGCGTTTTCAGCATGGACGGAGACATAGCCCATTTGCCGGAACTAGCGCGGATCAGCCGGGAGCACAAATTGCTCCTCATGGTGGACGATGCGCATGCGACAGGCGTTCTGGGCGAGACAGGCCGGGGAACCCTGGAACATTTCGGGCTTGGACCAGACGCGGTGGACGTGGTCATGGGGACGTTGAGCAAGGCCATCCCCAGCGAAGGGGGCTTTATTTGCGGTTCCCGGAATTTGTGCGAATATGTGCGGAACACGGCCCGGGCCTTCATCTATACCACATCCCCGTCACCGGCCACCGTCGCGGCGGCCGCCGGCGGCATAGAACATATACGCGACCACCCGGAAACGGTGAGGCGTTTGCAGGACAATGTCCGGCATTTTGCCTCCCGGCTCAGGGCAAGCGGCCTCCCCTGCGCCGGAGAAACGCCCATTGTCCCGGTCGTCGTCGGCGGCGAAGCTCTTGCTTTGCGGGCAAGCGAGGAACTTTTCAACCTGGGGATTTTTGTCCCGGCCATCCGTTATCCCACTGTAGCCAAAGGGCAGGCCCGTCTTCGTTTTGCCCTGTCAGCCGCCCACACGCACGACGATTTGGACTACGCCGCGGCCTGTGCCCTGGCTGCCATACAGTCAGTAGACTTCTTTTCGCCATCATGCTAACAGCTTGCCGCAAGAATGCCGGCAGCGTTGCGACACACAGGCATTCAGACGCATCATCGAGCCGCTTCTGTTGAGGAACATCTATAGATAGGAACTCCTGCCGGATGTTGAATGATGCCTGAACATGAACTTTTCTGGAACAGAGACAGAAAAAAGATTTGTTCCCTCATAGAGCAGGACAAAGCTGTCTTCAAAATCGTCACAAAGACAAAAAACGAAAGGTTTTTTATTGAAAAGTGGATCAGACATCACAGCAATATTCTCCATGACGCAAGACTTATTATTTTTGACAACATGTCAACGGATGAATATGTTTTTGATGTATACAAACAATACAAAGAGAATATACTGCTCATAAAATTTGACGGGTTCATGGACTGCGTCCACATGGCGCACCTGTTTATGCCGCTGTACAAGGCCTTGGCGGCTTCCTCAGAATTCTTCACCATCATAGATACAGACGAATATCTGTATCTCTTTGACGGGAAAAAAATTGTCAACGATGACTCTATAACGCTGTTTTTGAAGAACAATACGGATGTGAACTTTTTCGCGCCATGCTATGTACAAAACATACATTCAGAGGCAAACGTATTTTCGTTCAATCCAGAGGATTTATGGTTGTTTCACTTGAGCAAGCCTGTCGTTAACTCCAAGATGGTACCGAAATTTGAAATTTCTTTGGCAAAACGCTGGTTTACGATACTCCACCACACGAAAGATCTGCCTCTGTTTTGTCACGGCAAAACCCGAACCCGTTTCCTGCTCCTGCACATGAAAAATCTGAACAGGTACCAGCGCATCAAAAGCAACATGCAAAAACTGACGGCGTTCAAGATACTGGAACACGACAACGATTTTCGGACGCTGCTCGGCATCAATATGGATATGATCGCGCCTGGCCACGTCCGCTCCTATGTGCTTGAAACAAGAAAACTCGCCGACGGAATTCTGAACACCGGCGAACATGCCCAGGATGCCGTCCAGGCTGGAAAAATCACGCTGGGCGAGGGAGGTTCCCTGCAGTATGCTCCCGAAGCCTTGGAGACGGAATTCAAAGGACTGCTGGACGCGGAGTATTTTGAACTGCTCAAATTCAATCCTGAAGCGCCGGACCTGGACCAGTTCGCGACCATCAAGGCGTATATGGAGGCCATGTCCGCGCGGAGCGTTCCGTAACCTGTTCAACCCCGAACCGCCCTACAGGCTGCGTTCCTGAAGTCCGGACCCGCTGTGCGGCTGTTTTTTGCTCGGCGGCGTCGTCACCGGTTGCAGCCCAGGCGTCAAATCCTGTACTTCCGTGGGCGGGGCCAAGGGATCCGCCGCCATCCTGGTGATGGTTCGGCTGTCCCGGACGTAAAGGCTGCAGGCAAGCCCGAAGCATTCATACACCGCCGCGGTCGTGCCCTGAAGGCGTTCTTTCTGGTCGCGCGGCGGAGGAACAAGAACATAATAGGTTCGCGCCACCCCTCCCCGTTTGGGTTCCACAAGACAGGAAACGAGCCATTCTTTCTGTCCGTCGTCATTCCAGTCAACAACGGCTATCATGTCAAGGTCGAGCGTCTGCGTCGGATGGTTTATGCTGAATCCGTTGGGCCTGCGCGTGACGCGGCTTTCAGGCTGCAAAGTTTGCGCGAAGGTTTCCCCAAGGTACACATGGCCGGAATCTCCAAACAGAAACGACGGCGACAGGCGGCGGAACAGCGTGGTTCCGTATTCGTCCCAGGCTGCGAAGGAAAGAGCGGGCAGATGGCTTCCATCGCCCGCGAGTATGTGGCGGGCCACAAGTTCCTTCGGCATGCGGGCGGCCATCCGCGCAAACCCGTCGTCATCCACGACGGCCACAGGTCTGAGTCCGCAACCGCCAAGCAGAGCCGCAAGGCAGAACAGGACAAGATACTGTCTGAACATTGTATCTCCGGCGCGCAATCAGGTTTTCCCATAAACTGAATAATCGCCTTGGCCTTGCTTGTAAAGCAAAATTCGTCCTTGCCATTGGCATGATATCCGCATAAATACATTCTACGCGCGAATATCGAAAACCGCCGACGAGGTCTGTATGGCAGAGCAACTACGACTGGAAATGGTCGCCGCGGCGCCCAGAAGATTTCTTGCCCGCTTCCCGCGAAAAGGCCTTGCCGCAGCGCTTGCCGCGATATTTGCCTTGGCCGCCTTGTCCTGCTGGTGGTGGTTTCAAGGGCGTGTGAGCAGTGTGGCCGCAACGCTGGATGAACAGATGTACCCGGTTGCGCCGGAATTTTCCGCCCGTTTGGAAGAACTCGCTGTTCGTGTGGGAGACAGGGTAAAGGCCAACCAGATGGTGGGACGAATGGATGCCAAGGCCTATGAGCGGCGTTTGCGCGAGGCGGGCAAGGATGCGGCCGCCCTGCGGCCGACGCTGATGGAAGAAACCGCGGAGCGCCTGGCAAAAGCGCAGGCCGCCGAAAAGGCCATAACAGAACGTTTGGCCCAGGCCCGCAACGAAGAAGAAACCCGACGTCGCTCGCGTGAGGAACGCGTTTTGGAACACGTGCGCGCTCAGCTTGCCCTGCGGACGCTGGACAGTCAGGGCGGCGAAAAAAAGGTCGGGAAAACGCGTTATGAGGATGCCAGGCAGGCGGAAGCGCAGACCAGAACAGCGATGGAGACCGCTGGGGAGGAGTTCGAACAGGCCAGTCGGCAACGGGCAGCCGTTGACCAGGAATTGCGCCGCCTGCGTGAAGAAGGCTTGAAAATTGCGGAAGGCGGACAATCAGCCTCGCCGCCGCTTGAGGCCGACGGAACGTTGTACGCGCCGGTGAGCGGCACTGTGACGCAAACGCCGTTCAAACCCGGCCAAATGGTCAAACGGGGACAACCGGTGGCGCTGATACGCCCGGAGGCAGAAAACGGAGGGATAGTGGCCTGGTTTCCCGTGGAAAACAAGAACAGCTTGAACGCAGGGCAAGCCTGCGATGTGAGATTGGAGGGAGAGGAGGAACCATTGCGGGGAGAAGTGGTGGAAATCATGACGCCCGGAGCCTTGCCGCCTGACGTTCATCCCTTTGGAGCGGACGGGAACATGAACCGGGATATTTTCGACAATGTGCATATCTTCGTACCGGTGCGCATCCGTCTGAAGGACAGACTCAGGCCCGATACGCGACGCGGCGGGCCAACCTCCTGTGTGGTCAGGACACGCGGTTTTTTTTGAAACGGCCAAGCGACGGACATATGTCCTGACAGCCGTCAGAGCGGTTTCATCCCTGAAACAGACGCGGCGGACGCATGCCTTGTCAAAGCGCGGTTCCCTTTTTCGGGACAAACAGTCTGGACATGTCGACGCCTTCAAGCGCAAGCAGTTTTATTTTTGTCTGGATGCCGCCCGCGTATCCGGTCAGACTGCCGTTGGAACCGACGACTCTGTGACAGGGAATAATGATGGCTATCGGGTTGTGTCCAACCGCCCCGCCCACGGCCTGGCTCGACATGTTTCCCCCGTCCGGCGCTACCCTTTTGGCGATGCCGCCGTATGTGACAGTGTCGCCGTAAGGTATTTCGCGTAAAACAGACCAGACCTTCCGGCGAAACGCGTTGCCGCCAGGCGCCAGGCGCAGTTTGGAAACATCGGGCTTTTTGCCGGCGAAATACTGATCCAGCCATTTTTTTGCAGCTTCGAAAACCGGAATGTCCGTTTTTGGACGCATTGCTCCCGGAAGGGAACAACCGTGGTATTTTTGCCCCTCCAGCCATAAGCCGACAAGGTTGTCGCCGTCGCTGGCGAGGGTGATCAGGCCCAGCGGAGATGGATGTGTCGTCGAATAGCACATTTTGACCTCAAGTCGAGCGCGCGGGACTGTCAGTTCCCCGCCGCTTTGACGATCATATCGCGAAAGCGGGCGAAAAGATAGCGCGAATCGTGGGGACCTGC
Organism: Desulfovibrio sp.; assembly: GCA_031272405.1. Lineage (GTDB taxonomy): Bacteria > Desulfobacterota > Desulfovibrionia > Desulfovibrionales > Desulfovibrionaceae > Desulfovibrio. The sequence goes on from JAISTW010000014.1 coordinate 23,387, forward strand.
CGCCGCCTCGGGATGGTACTGCACGCTCATGACGGGCAGGGTTTTGTGTCTGAGTCCTTCCAGGGTCATGTCGTTCAGGTTGACATGCGTCGCCTCCACGTCTTCCAGACGTCTGCCTGCGGCGTCTTCCAGAATAACGTGAAAACCGTGATTCTGCGAGGAAATTTCCACCTTGCCGGTGCGTATGTCTCTGACGGGGTGGTTGGCCCCGTGGTGGCCGAAGCGTAACTTGCCCGTGCGACCGCCCAAGGCGTGGCCGACAAGCTGGTGCCCAAGGCAGATGCCCGTGACCGGAAAGTGTTGGATCAACTCCCGGATGAGGGCGATTTCTTCCGTGAGCGTGGCCGGGTCTCCCGGCCCGTTGGAGAGAAAAACGGCTTGCGCGCCGCTGGTTCTGGCCTGTTCCAGGCTGAACAGGGGGGGCACGGCCAGCGGCTCGAAGCCGGCGCTGACCAACTCGCGGAAAATATTCCATTTAATGCCGTAATCATAGACCAAAAGGCGGATGCCGTCCCCCTTCCAGGCATGCGCTCCGTCCGGGGCCAGGGATATTTCCAGAGGGCCCTTGTCGCTCCACACGTAAGGTTTCCGGGCCGCCACAAAGGGCACAAGGTTCTGTCCTTCCATTGCGGGCAGGGCACGCGCCTTTTCCCGCAAGGAGAGCGGGTTCAGATCACGGGTGGAGATCACGCCGCGCATGGCTCCATGAATCCTCAAATGCCGCGTCAGGGCGCGGGTGTCCAACCCTTCCATGCCCGGCGTCGCGTTTTTTTGCAGAAAATCCGGCAGGCTCATGACGGAACGCCAATTTGACGGCCGTTTGCAGCATTCCCTGACCAGAAAGGCGCGCAAATGCACTCTGCCCGACTCCATGTCTTCATCGTTGACGCCGTAATTGCCCACCAGGGGCCAGGTCATACAGACCATCTGTCCGTAATAGGAGGGATCGGTCAGCACTTCCTGATAGCCTGTCATCCCGGTGTTGAAAATGACTTCCCCGCCGCTTTCAAAATCGCCGGTAAAGGATCTGCCGTACAACGTGAATCCGTCTTCCAGCACAAGCAGGGCTTTTTTGCTGTTCGCTTTCATGGTTCCCTCAGCGTTGCCGCGCGTAATATTCCTGCAGGCTTTCCACGTGGATGCCGTCCCGGCGTGAACCTATGGCTGTCGCCGTGGCCCGCGCCCCGGCTATGGTGGTGCAGTAGGGAGCGCCATAGAGCAGGGCCGTGCGGCGTATGGCCCGGGAATCATGGGCCGTTTTCTTGCCCGAGGCGGTGTTGACCACCAGGGCGACCTCATGATTGATGAGCATGTCCATGATATTGGGTCTGCCCTCGCTGACTTTGCGCACGTTTTCCACAACAAGGCCGGCCGCGCGCAAGACGTCGGCAGTGCCGCGCGTGGCCAGCAGCTCAAAGCCCAGAGCGGCGAACTGTTTTCCCAGCGCGACGACAAAGGGTTTGTCGCGGTCGTTGACCGAAAGAAATATCCTGCCGCTTTGAGGCAAAATCTGTCCGGCGGCAAGCTGGCTTTTGAGGAACGCTTCCTCAAAGTCGAGGCCCATGCCCATGACTTCGCCAGTAGAGTGCATTTCCGGTCCAAGGACGACGTCCACCCCGGCGAAGCGGTGAAAAGGCAGCACAGCCTCCTTGACGCAGGTGAAGCCGCCGCGGCGCATGCTCCAAGGGTCAAGCTCGTCAAGGCTTTTCCCCAGCATGACCTGAGTGGCCAAGCGGGGCAGGGGAACGCCCGTGGCCTTGGAAACGAAAGGCGCCGTACGCGAGGCGCGCGGGTTGACCTCCAGGATATAGAGATCATTGCCCTTGAGGGCGAACTGTATGTTCATCAGGCCCTTGACCTTGAGCTCACGGGCAAGGGCCTCGGTCTGGGCGGCGATCAGCGTCTCCTGATCGTAAGAGAGGGAAAAGGAGGGCAGCACGCAGGCCGAATCGCCGGAATGCACGCCTGCTTCTTCAATATGTTCCATAATTCCGGCAAGATAAACTTCGTCGCCGTCGGAAAGGGCGTCCACGTCAATTTCTATGGCGTGTTCCAAAAACTTGTCTATGAGGATGGGGTGCTCCGGTTTGTCGGGAACCTGCTCCCGAAAATATTCCGTGAGTTCCGCGGCGTCGTACACCACAGCCATAGCGCGGCCGCCCAGCACATAACTGGGCCGCGCCACCACGGGCCAGCCGATGTTTTCGGCCACATTCAGCGCCTCGGTCAAATCGCGGGCCGTGCCGTTGGGCGGCTGAAGCAGATTCAACTTCCTGATCAGGGCCTGGAAGCGTTCCCTGTCTTCGGCGCGGTCGATGGCGTCCGGCGATGTGCCCAGAATCGGCACCCCGGCGCGCATGAGGGGCACGGCCAGATTGAGAGGCGTCTGGCCGCCGAACTGCACGATGACACCTTCCGGTTTTTCCTTTTCCACGATGTTCATCACGTCTTCAAAGGTCAGCGGCTCAAAGTAGAGGCGATCCGAGGTGTCGTAGTCCGTGGAAACGGTTTCGGGATTGGAGTTGACCATGATGGCCGTGACTCCGGCGTCGCGCAGGGCGAACGAGGCGTGGCAGCAGCAGTAGTCGAATTCTATGCCCTGCCCTATGCGATTGGGGCCGCCGCCCAGGATGATGATTTTGCGCTCTTTGCCCGGATCGAATCCCTGTCCCCGCTCGTATGTGGAATAGTAATAGGGCGTGTAAGCCTCAAATTCCGCCGCGCAGGTATCCACCAGATAGAAGACGGGGACAATGCCGGTCTCCCTGCGCAGGCGGCGTATGTCCGCCTCCGGGCGTTTCCACATGCTGGCCAGTTGACGGTCCGAAAAACCGTATTCCTTGGCCTCGCGCAACAGCTCGCACAGATGGGGATTGCCGGCGGTCATGTCGTTGGCGATGCCGAAATCGCGGATGCGGGTCTCCATATCCACAATATCCCGCATTTGGCTCAAAAACCAGGGGTCAATGCTGGTGGCGGCGTATATTTCCGCTTCGTCCACGCCGGCCCGCAAGGCCGCGCGCAGGGAGAAGAGACGGCGGGAATGGGGTTTGGCCAGAGCTTCCAAGGCCTGCTCGGGCGCGGGCGGCTCATCCCTGTCGCCGTTGCCCAGCCCGGCCGCGCCGATCTCCATGGAGCGCAGGCCCTTTTGCAGGGCTTCCTTAAAGGTGCGGCCTATGCTCATGGCCTCGCCCACGCTTTTCATGGAGGTGGTGAGCACATCTTCGGCGCCGGGGAATTTTTCAAAGGTGAAGCGGGGAATTTTGACCACGCAGTAGTCGATGGCCGGTTCAAAGCTGGCGGCGGTTTCCCGGGTGATATCGTTGCGCAGTTCATCCAGAGTGTAGCCCACGGCAAGTTTGGCCGCAAGCTTGGCTATGGGAAAGCCCGTGGCCTTGGAGGCCAAGGCCGACGAGCGCGAAACGCGGGGATTCATTTCTATGACCACCATGTCCCCGTCAGCCGGATTGACACCGAACTGCACATTGCTGCCGCCTGTTTCCACGCCTATTTCGCGCATGATGGTGATGGCCGCGTCGCGCATCTTCTGGTATTCCACATCCGAGAGGGTTTGAGCCGGGGCAACGGTGACGGAATCGCCCGTATGCACGCCCATTGGGTCAAAATTTTCGATGGAGCAGACGATGACACAATTGTCCCTGGTGTCGCGCATGACTTCCATTTCAAATTCTTTCCAGCCCAGCACGCTTTGTTCCAGCAGCACTTCATGGATAGGACTGACGTCCAGGCCGCGTCCGGCGGCGTTTTCCAAGTCTTTTTGGTTGTAGGCCACACCGCCGCCCGCTCCACCAAGGGTGAAAGCCGGCCTCACTATGATGGGAAAGGGCAGAATGTTCGCGTATTCGCGCACATCGGCCATGCTGCGGGCTATGCCGCTGGCCGGCACCTTGAGGCCGATGCGTTCCATAGCTTCGCGGAACAACTCCCGGCTTTCGGCCTTTTCAATGACTTCGGCGCGCGCTCCAATCATTTCCACCCCGTATGCGTCCAGAACGCCGCCGCGGTGTAGTTCCAGAGCGACGTTGAGGGCGGTCTGCCCGCCTAGGGTAGGCAACAGGGCATCCGGACGTTCCTTGTGGATGACGGCGGCCAGGGTGTTTTTTTCAATAGGTTCTATATAGGTGGCGTCTGCCATTTCCGGATCCGTCATGATGGTGGCCGGATTGGAGTTGACCAGCACGACCCGGTAGCCTTCCTCTTTGAGGGCCTTGACGGCTTGGGAGCCGGAGTAGTCGAATTCACAGCCTTGGCCGATGACGATGGGGCCGGCTCCGACGACGAGGATGGAATGCAGGTCCGTACGTTTTGGCATATGTCTCTCTGTGGCGGATGTTGGAAATCTGCGGCTCAAGCCCAAAACTTTTCTAATATAGCCAGCTGGCCCGGTTTCGTCAATGCGTCTGCCTTGTGGAGAGTTTTACTTTTGCAATGACAAACTTTTACAATTTTGCTATTCTCTTTTCAGCAGCAAGGAGGATAACGATTGCCCTGTCTCAGATGCGGCTCGGAACCCATCGTAAAAAATGGATTTATGAAGAAACTACAAAGATATAAATGCAAGGCATGCTCTGGAGTTGCCCCTGCTAAACCGGACACCCCAAGTTTTGCAATGAACGGATAAACTCCCGAGGTGAGAGCATCTGGAGTGCCTTGTGTGGGGCGTTTTCATTATAGTCTTCAAACCATCC
>JAISTW010000021.1 GCA_031272405.1 Desulfovibrio sp.
ATTACCACGGGGGTGGGGAAAACAATCAGCAATTTTTCGGAATTGCCACCTATTGATTTTCATCCAGGTAGCATAGAGGTGACGGTGTGATTTGTCAAGAAGTGATAACAGGCCCTATTACGCGGCATGGAGATGCGAACATATGAAGCCTTGGAAAAAGGCATCGCCGAAGCGCTTGACTCGGTCTGCGCAAGCGATGCTCAAGGATGGTTCAAACATTGCGGATATGAACTATCTCAAATGTGAAATGCTCTAGATGTTTGAATAAGCCCTGACTCAGTGGAAAAACCGGGCCGCGAGAGAACAAAAAATCATCTTGATTTTCAGCGGATCATTGTGCGCCTTGAAGGGGTGGGTATCCATGCGGGTAGAATATTCTCAAAAATATTTTTTAGTCTGTAAATTCAAATAGATAAGCTATATTCTTCGTCCTATGTCATTCTAAAAGTTATATCCTCTGTTTTTACAGACTCTTGTTTTTCCTCGCTACGCCTGTCCAAGATTTGGCGCGGACATCTGGGCGGAATTTTGTTCCGCTTGGCGGGCCTTGATGAGCGCCATCGCACGCTTGGCAAGTTGAGTGATCTCGGGCTTGGATATCTGGTCGTCCGCTCCGACGCTCTGACCCCTGTGGCGCAACTTGTCTGTGATAAGAGAAGAGAAGAGCAGTACGGGCAAAACCTTGAGCGCGGGATCTCCCTTGATTCTGCTTGTCAGATTCAGGCCGTCCATGATCGGCATTTCTATGTCGGAGACCACCACATGCACGAAATCCGTGATAGGCCGATTTTCTTCCTCTGAGCGTCGTTTGAAGTCCAGAAGTCGCTCCCAGGCAAGTTTGCCGTTAGAAACGATTTCAACTGTGAATCCCGCTTTTTCCAGAAGGTCACGCTGCATTTCCCGCACCAGCGCGGAATCATCCGCAACAAGGGCGCGGTAACCGGCATTTACCCAGTCTTGTTCCAGGTCGTACAGGCGGAAACCGAGCTTGGGGTTCAGGCTGACAACTATCTTTTCAAGGTCAAGCAGGAACACAATGCGGCCTTCCAATTGCACCACGCCGATAACAGTGTTTTTTGATACCGCCGCGACATATTGATTCGGCGGCTCCACGCTTTCCCAGCTGATGCGATGAATGCGGTTGACTCCGGAAACCATGAAGGCCGTGGTGATGTTGCTGAACTCCGTCACGATGGTTTTTGCCTCATCGTGTGCGCCTGTGCCTTTTTTTTCAAGCCACAGGGCCAAATCCACCAAGGGGATGATGCGCGAACGCAAGTTGAACGCACCAAGCACGCTCGGATCCTGTACTTCCGGCAATTCCGTCACTTTGGGCATGCGTATGATTTCCAGAACCTTGGCCACATTGACGCCATAATGGCCTCGGTATACGGCGTTTCCCAAACCATCCCCATTGTTGGGCGTCGTAGATGCGGCATTATCGGGCGTGATGATTTCATCAAGGAAAAATTCGACGACCTCAAGTTCATTGGTGCCGGCTTCCAGTAAGATATTGGTTTGAGACATACAGCCCCCTTCAGCTTCGATTACGCTACAGCGATGCCAGCCAAAATTCCGCGGCATCAATAAGGCTTTTCGGTGTAGATGCGCCCGCCGTTAGGCCTGCGCACGATTTTTGTAAAAATTTTTTCTCGTCCAGCTCTTCCACACTCTCCACAAGAAGGGTTTCTATGCCGCTCAAGGCCGCCACATCAGCCAGTCTGCGCGTATTGCCGCTTTGCCTGCCGCCGACCACAACCATAATGTCCACCTTGGCGGCGATGTTCCGCGCTTCCTCCTGGCGGTCGCGCGTAGCGTCGCAAATGGTTGAAAGGACGTTCAGGTTTGCGAAACGCTTGCGAATTGATTCTTCAACCTGGAGAAACGTCTCCCTGTCCTGCGTTGTCTGCGAGGCCAGTACGCAAGGTTGATCGGCGACAAGATCGAACTGTTCCAACACATCCCGACTGCTGAAAACGTGGGCTTGTCCCTGGGCGTATGAAATAAGCCCCCGTACCTCCGGATGCGCCGTTTCGCCAAACAAAAGCAGCGTCTCGCCATTGTGCGTCGCCCGGGCGATGGACAATTGCGCTTTCTTTACCTTCGGGCAGGTGGCGTCCACCACAGTGGCTCCGCTTGAGCGCGCTTGCTCCTCCTCATCCCTGGGTATTCCATGGGCGCGTATGACAACGTGATCGTTTTCGCTGAGTTCCGATGCGTCTCTCACGCAGACAACCCCTCTCGCGGCGTAGTCGGCCAGAACCTGGGGATTATGTATAATGGGGCCAAATGTACATATCCGGCCTTCCTTGCTTAAGGTCGAATCAAGTTTTTGCAGGGCCAGTGAGACCCCCATGCAAAAACCTGCTGTCTGGGCGCGGATGATTTTCATAGCGGGAACCTTGAATCCTGGAGGGCGGAAGCGGTCAAATGGCCGGACTTCTGTCAGGCTTTACATTGTTTGAAGACCTATTTTCATCCATGGAACAAGAAATGTCCAGTGCTTCTTCAACGGCTTCCTCAAGGGCAGGCCAGTCGGTGCATCGGCACAGTCTGTCGCGCAGAGCACGCGCGCCTGGCAGACCGCGCGCGTACCGCGGGATAACCGTACGCATTTTCCATAGAGCCGAAAGCCCTGAGCTCAATTCGCGCGCCAGGCGTATATGGCGTAGCGCCAAGTCGCGCAGGACGGCGACGCGGCGCTGCCTTGGCGGCGCATTTCGACACAGTCTGAGATGATCCTCAAAGATTATTGGATCGCGTAATGCGCCACGCGCGTACATAAGCCCTGAAACTCCCGTGCTCTCAAGGCAACGCAGTCCTTCACGCGCATTCATCAAGTCACCGCTTGCCAGCAGAGGGATGCTCAGGCAGGATGCCAGTTCTTCCAAGGCATCCCGGTTGGCGTTGCCGCTGAAAGCCTGGGCGGCGGTGCGTGGGTGCAGGGTAAGCCAACCCGCGCCCTCATCCTGAAGCCGCAGGGAGAATTCTCTGAGTCGGGAAAACGGTCCGCGCTCTTCGCCAGGGAAGAGTCGCAGCTTAAAACCGACCGTACCCGGCTCAGCGGCGTGAATCATGGCCCGGGCCGCAGCCAGGGCATTGTCCGGGTCATTGAGCATGGCCGCTCCCGCCCCCTGACGCAGCACCTTGCGTACGGAGCAACCCATATTCAAATCGAACCAGACAAATCCCTTTTTACGTAACATGGAGACGGCTTTAGCCAGAAACGGCGCTTCCGCGCCGAAAAGCTGCGCCACCAGAGGCAGGTCCGCACTGCTGGTGGAGAGCAAATCCCTGCTGCCCGGGCTTGCGTAAACCAACCCTTTGGCGCTGACCATTTCCGTGACGCAAACGGATGCTCCGTATTCCCGGCAGAGCAGGCGAAAAGCCAGGTCGCTGAAACCGGCCAGCGGCGCGAGCCAAGGGTGTAAACGGTCTATGGGTAAAGTCGGGCAAGACATCTGGACGCGCACGGATTTTTTTGTTTTCCTTTTATAAACAGACGGGGGCGACGGGTCAATGATTCATTTTTTTGACCCGTTTTGGCCAAAGAAGAAACAGGTATTGCTGACTGACTGATTTTCCAATACATTATGATTATGGCAGGTTCCTTGCATAAACGGGTAGTGGGCAGGTGGAACAAAACAGTCTCCAAGACCGCCCGCAAAGACGTGTGAGCGAATATTCATGAAGCGATGCAATGCACTTGTCATTATCTTTTTCGGGTTTACAGGCATGTTCGGTCTTGTCGGCATGCTTGCCGGATTCGCGCCGCAGATTGAAGGACCGCAGATTCGCCGTAAAACCAGTGACTATGTGGCGGTTCCGGGGCAAAAAGATATCCCGGCTCCAATCCTGTCCATGGGGGACGGGACGCGTGTATGGGCCGTCCGTAAACCTGTCCTGGTCATACTCCAGGGAGCGGGTGTCGACAGCATGGAGCGGACACGGCATATCATTTCCTTTGAGAAAGACGGCGTTTGTTTGAATGCGGGTCTGCGAAGGATAACTCTGGATGAAAAGTCGCACGATTATGCTCCACTACTTAGCCTGGACGGCGTTTCCGCGCCCGTGCTGACGGCGAGTCAACCTCCGAGTCACGGCGACATCCTCGACGCTTCGGGACGTCCGCTCCGTTGGTTTGCGGCGGAAATTCTGTTGGGCTATCAGCCTTTTCGTCCTTCCGCCCCAGGGGTGGTTCCATATTCAGGCGATTGCGCGAATGAGAGCGTGGAGGATGATGACTTTCTCCAGGCCAAGGCCGTGCGCTACAAGAGTTTGGTGGAAAATTTCGCCCGACGTTACCGGTTGAGCATGGATCTTGTTTACGCCATCATATACAGCGAGAGCGATTTTTCCCCTACGCTGGTCAGCAACAAGTCAGCCACCGGCCTCATGCAACTCCTTCCCAGCACCGCCAGTGACGAAATACACAGATTTCTATATGGGCATCCGGGAGATGTGGGATATGACGACCTGAGCGTGCCCGAGACGAATATCCGCTATGGCACCGCCTACCTCCATATTTTGTTGAACAGGTATTTTGGCGACGTGCGTGATGAGACGGCGCGAGAATACTGTGTCGTGGCGGCTTACAACATGGGGCCGAACCGTTTCTTGCGTTTTTTCGGCAAAACGAACGAGGAAGCGATAGCAAGCATCAACGCCATGAGCGCCGACGACTTGTACGAAGCCCTGACCAAACGCCTGCCGTTGAGGGAAACGCGTTTTTACGTCACCAAGGTGAGGCGTATGAAAGAAGTTTTCGCCGAATTGGAACAGCTTTGAGAAAAATGCGTCAGGTCGGGGAAAGACCGGAGAAAGCTGTTGTAAAACTATACGGAATTTGCTAGAGATACTTCCCGCGACGGCAACTTGGACAACCGCGTCGTTTTTTTATTTTTTTTTGGAGGAGTATCTAAGGTATGCAAATGCGTCATTTCGGTGTGGCTCTGCTCGCGCTGTTTCTTTCCCTTCCCGTCTTGACGGGATTTTTCGGTTCCTCGTCAAAATTGGCTGTTGTGGATATGCAGCGCATCATGCGCGACTCCGAACCGGCCAGGACCGGCGTGAAGTTTTTGGAAGACATGCACGCCGGCTTGCAGGAAAAAATCAAGGCCATTGAAGCCCGTTTGGAAAAAGATCCTCAGGATGCCGACGCCCAGAAAGAGCTGCAGACCGTGTACATGAATTCTCAACAGCGGATGCAGGTTGAGCAGCAGAATGTCGTCACCCTTCTATACGACGCCATACAACGCGTGATGAATACATACCGTGAGCAGAACGGGTACGACGTTATCTTGAACGCGGAAGTGGCCGCGTCCTTTGCGCCGGCACTGGATGTCACCACGGCTGTGCTTGCGGAAGTGAACAAACAGAAGGTTGAGTTCAAGCCCGTGTTCAAAGAGGCGGCAACGCCCAAGCCGGAGGAAAAAAGCGATGCCGGGGGAGACGTCAAGCCCGCGGACAAAAACGGCGGAGAAAAAAAGCAATAGGGCGACAATAAAATAGACGGCGAGGGCGTATGGCCACCCCAATTCTCGACAAAGAAAGCCTGATTCCGGGAAAGACAAGCAAATTGGTGCTCCACGCCCCGGAAATTGCCGCCAAGGCCAGGCCCGGTCATTTTATCATTTTGCGCACACACGACAAGGGTGAACGCATTCCTCTGACCATTGCCGATGCCGACCCGGAGCGAGGCACAATTATCATTGTTTATCTCGTCCTGGGCAAGAGCACGGCCGTGTTGGAAGGCATGGCCGCGGGCGACGAAATTTCCGATGTTTGCGGGCCCCTTGGACGCCCCACACACATTGAAAAGGGTGGAACTGTGATTTGCGTCGGCGGTGGAACAGGCATCGCCGCCATGCACCATATAGCCAAAGGCCATGTTCGCGTCGGAAACAGGGTTGTTGGGGCAATCGGCGCGCGCAGCAAAAATTTGCTGTTGTTTGAAAAAGAACTGACCTCTTTTGCGGATGAGATTCTGATTTCCACCGATGACGGCAGTTATGGCCGCAAGGGTCTTGTTACCGAACTTTTGCGCGAGAAACTGGAACAGGACGGCTCGGTTTTTGAAGTCGTGGCGGTAGGCCCTGTGCCGATGATGGAGGCGGTGGCCCAGACCACGCGCCCCTTCGGGGTCAGAACCACCGTCAGCCTCAATCCCATTATGGTCGACGGCATAGGCATGTGCGGAGCCTGTCGTGTGAGCGTCGGCGGTCAGACGAAATTCGCCTGCGTGGACGGTCCGGAATTCGACGGTCATCTGGTGGATTTTGATGAACTCAAGCGCCGGCTTGCCGCTTACCGCGCCCAGGAACAAATTTCTTTTGAATTGTACGGGAAGGCCCAGCAATGAACGCCAAACCATCAACTACGCGCCCGGCAGGGAAAAAATCGCTTGATCGCAGGGAAATGCCCTGTCAACCGCCTCATGAGCGTCGCTCCAATTTTGAGGAGGTGGCCCTTGGCTACACCAAGGAGATGGCATTGGAGGAGGCTTCTCGTTGTCTGCACTGCAAAAAACCTTTCTGTGTCTCTGGTTGTCCCGTACAGGTACCCATACCCGATTTCATCGCCTCTCTTGCCAAAGACGATCTGAGCGCAGCGTATCACATAATAAAATCCACCAACAGCCTGCCTGCGGTTTGCGGCAGGGTTTGCCCACAGGAACACCAGTGTGAGGGCAAATGCGTGCTTGGCGTCAAGGGACAGCCGGTCGCCATAGGGCGTCTGGAACGCTTTGTGGCGGACAGCTTTCTGCACGCCGCAGCGGATGACTGCCCGGAGGCTCTGCCGCGGCGCGGCGGCAAAAGGGTGGCCATGCTGGGCGCCGGGCCGGCCTCGCTGACCTGCGCCGGCATATGCGCGGCAAAGGGGTTGGCGGTGGACGTCTTCGAAGGGCTGCACGAACCGGGAGGAGTGCTGGTGTACGGTATTCCGGCCTTCCGCTTGCCCAAAAATGTTGTGGCGGCGGAAATCGGCGCCCTGCGAAAGCTGGGGGTGCGTTTTCATCTGAATTGCGTGGGAGGACGCACAGTGCTGCTGCAGGAACTTCGTCAGGACTATGACGCCGTTTTTATAGGCGTCGGTGCCGGTCTGCCCGTTTTTTTGGGTATTCCCGGAGAAAATCTTGTCGGGGTGTTTTCCGCCAACGAGTATCTGACGCGCGTCAACCTGGGACGGGCTTATGCCTTTCCTGAATACGACACGCCCGCTTTTCCGGGCAAAAACGTCACGGTTTTCGGCGCCGGAAACGTGGCTATGGACGCGGCGCGCACCGCCCTGCGCATGGGCGCCGAAAGTGTGCATATCGTTTATCGGCGCACCAGATATGAAATGCCGGCCCGCAAGGAAGAGATTGAACACGCCGAAGAAGAAGGCGTCAGTTTCGCCGAGCTCTCCGCCCCGCTTCATTTCGACGCCGACGCCGACATGCGCCTTTGTTCCGTGACGCTGCAAATCATGGCCTTGGGAGAAGCGGACGCCTCAGGCCGCCGCCGTCCTGTGCCTGTAGACGGCAAAACGCGCGTTTTTCCCACGGATCTCGCCATTGTGGCTTTGGGCACAAGGGCCAATCCCTTGCTCCTCGACGCCTCGCCGGAGTTGGAACGGACGGAACGCGGCTATATCAAGGTTGACGAAACCACCGGAGAAACGTCATTGCCCAATGTGTTTGCCGGAGGAGATATCGTCACCGGCGCGGCCACGGTGATTCTGGCTATGGGAGCCGGACGGACGGCAGGGCAGGAGATTTGCCGCAGACTTGTCGGAGAGTAGAGCAGGCAAAAGCGGGCGCGCCTGTTCAGCTTAGTTGTACAGGGGACTCATGGAGCGCAGCAGGTTAGTGAACAGCCCGCCCAGGCCATTGACGAAATCGTGGATGTTGTCCGCCATGATGACCAACAGCAGCCCCACAAAGAAGAAGCCGACTCCTACCTTGACCGGAAAGCCGAATTCCATGATGTGAATCTGGGGAGAAGTGCGGCTCACCAGGGCAAGGGCCACTTCCACCAGAAACAGGGCCACCATGACCGGGGCCGCTATTTTGACGGCCAGTATAAAAATCTGGGCGGCCAGATGCAGCACCTGATTGAGCAGCGTTTCGCCGATGAACAGGCCGCCCGGCGGAATAAGTTTGAAAGATGCGCTGAAGGCCTTGATCATGTACAGATGCCCGTCCATGGCCAGAAAGACCAGCAGGGAGACCATCCAGAGAAAGAAAGATGTGATTCCGGTCTGATTGCCGCTGAGGGGGTCGGCGAACTGGATCATGGTGAAGCCCATCTGGAAGCCCAGGAGTTCGCCCCCGGCCTGTATGCCCATGAACAAAAAATTGACGGCCAGGCCAAGTACAAGCCCCATGACCACTTCGCCCAGCGCCATAAGGCCCAGACCAAGGGGATGCAAGGGCAGGGCGGTTCCGGGAAAAGCCAGCTGCGGCCATACGGCCAGAGAAAAAACAAGACTTGTCGCGGCCTTGACCGGAATGGGAATATTGTTGGTGGAGAAAACCGGCAGCATGAACATGACTATGCTCACGCGCATGATGGTGAGCAAAAAGCTCAACACCAGTGAGGGGTCATAAGCATAGACGTCCATAGGGCCAAGTTATGCAAAATGCTTGCCCGTTTGTTTTCGGACGATTCAATCAAGCAGCGACAGGGCGTAACGTTCCGCCGGGGCGAAATCGTCCGTGAGGGGGGCTCTGGCGGCCACAGGCCGTGTGACGCGAGTGTTCAGCAGAAAGCGAATATTTGCGGGCAGGTTCCGCGCATCGGAAAAAAGTCCGGTCAGGTCCGGGCGCTGTTCCGGCAGGGCCACAAGCAGCAGGTTCTGCACTTCACCGGGGTTCTCCGCCGGGTTGACGGCAAAGACATGCACTTCGTTAAAAGCAAGGCGCAGCCCGGCGTATATGGCTTCAAAAAGGCGGCCTTTCTCTCCGTTGAAGGCCGAAATGACGTTCATCATGAGAGCGCCGTTCGGCGCCGTCGCCCGGCGCAGGGCGCGGGCAGCCTCCGCGGTGCCCATCTGAAAGGGCACACTGTACCAGGAATTGAACACATCCACAAAGACGATATCCCAAATCTGCGTGTTCCGATTGAGAAAACGGCGCGCGTCCTCGTGCCGGACGCGCAGACGCGGACTGTCGGGCAGGGAAAGGTAGTCGCGTGTGACCCTGGTCATACCGGGGTCAATTTCCACCACATCCACCTCCGGTTTCCGGGGGGCGTTTGTTTCGGCCAGCAGCCAGCGCGGAACGGCATACCCGCCGCCGCCCAGAACCAGGACATTGCGGAAACCGGGGCACAGTATGTCCGCCAAGGCTATATAGCGCGTATACTCGCAGTACAGGGCCGTGGGGTCATCCAGATACACGGCGGACTGTATTTTGCCCGGGTCTGTCTGGATGACGCGCACCGGGCGTTTGTCCGACGCGAAACCATCGTAGAGGTGTATATGATTGTATGGTGTTTCCAGTGTGGGCAAGGCCCCCTGCGCTGTCAGCAGGGCAGTGTGGAGAGTCTCGGCGTAAGCGCCGCTCAGGGCAAGAACGGCCAGGCACAGGGCCGGGAGGAATTTGCCCCGCGCGACCAGCATGGCCAGGGTAGCGCCGGCCGTGGCCACGCCCAGCATAATCTGCGTACAACTGAAAAAGGATATGAGCACAAAACCGCCCAAAAAGGTGCCCGCGATGCTGCCGACAGTGGAGAGGGCGTACAGGCGGCCTACCGTTCTGCCCGAAGAGGCGATGTCGTTAAGACGAAGGCGCACGATATAGGGGGTGACCATACCGAACAGAGTGGCCGGCGCGGCGAAATACAGGATCGCTCCTGCGACGGCTCCCAGATAGACGTTGGGGCAAATCTGCATCAGGCGTGCGCCGAACAGATGGTGGGTTACAGGCACAAGAGCCGCGCCGACGGCTGCGCCGAACAGTATGCGGGCCAAGGTCGCGGCGGAGAGTGTTTTGTCGGCCACGCGTCCGCCCAAAGCCGCGCCCAGGGCCAGAAAAGCCAGCATGACGCCGATAAGGCTTGTCCAGACAATAACCGAAGTGCCTACATGTGGGGCCATGACGCGCGCTCCCGCCATCTCCAGCACCATGACCACGGCTCCTGCGGCAAAAGCCACAAAATCCGGCAAGGGCGGGCCTGTCGGGGGCGTTTTTTTCGTCTTGTCGTTGCGTTTGGACATGGCGAGTTCCGTTTCCCACAATACCAGCGACGCGCGGCAAGTCAAGGGGACTGCGGCGCGGCGTTTGACATTGCGGTCAACACAAGCTGTGCCTAAAGGCGGGCTTGCCCGCCGCCAGGAGACAATTTATCAGCACAGAGAAGCTTTCAGGCATTGTCGGCGGGAGGGCGTTTTTCCTCCGGACGGGAGTGTTTTCCTGTCATTGTTTCTATGCTGACGCGAATCAGAGCGGTCCTGTCGAATTCTTTCTTCAACAGGGGAAAGGCGCACGGCGCGTTGAATTTTTTGGCCAGCGCCCGCAAGACCGTGTCCTTGAGATCGCTGTCTTCAACGCGAGACGCAATGCCTGTTCCGGCGACGCTGCGATAGCGGGTTGTGGTTTTCTCAACACGGATGTCCACGGCTGTGGCAAAAGCAACGTGCGGATCGGCGCGCAGGAGGTCCCATTTGCGCCCTTCGTGGGCGCAATGGATAAACAGCGCCTTTTCGTGGAGCACAAAGTTGAACGGCAACAGGTAAGGGCAGCCGGAGGCGTTCATGGCGATATAGACCACATCCGCGTCTTCCAGCACCCGGAACATAAAATCCGGGTTGGTCATTTCCCGTTCCGTTCTGCGCATTGCCCGTACTCTCCAGTGTTGTCGGAGATCAGAAACGGAAAAGCCCCGGCTCCTCGCGGAGCAAATTTTGGGCTATCAATTTGGAGTCGGGTTTGTAGGCGCCGTTGGCTACCTGAATGCGCAGGGCCTCTACCTTGTCCGCGCGCACATCGGGGGCGTTCTGCGCCGTGCGGCGCGCTTCAGTCATGAGCAGGGCGTCCTGGGAAACGCTGACCCTGTCTCCGCTTGAAGTAAGATTGTTGACCTGTCCCTCCGGGGATGTCGCTCCGCCGCGTTGTTCGGCCTTTCTTTCAAAGTTGACGCTATAGGAATCGCCAAGCAGATTGCCAATGCCTTTAATTTCCATGCTCAATCTCCGTTGGTTGAAGCTCCGTCTTTTTCATATGCAAGATCGGGGCCGGCGCATTCAACATCCCTTGTTCCACCAATTGCCGTATGACCTTGCGCAACAAATGCTGTGTACGACGCTGCTCTTCATCAGAAAGGACTTCAGGGCCGCTAGGCCCTTCGGCCACAATGTTGAGCCGTTCGCCAGGGGGATAGGTAAAACGTACGTTTTTGCCGTACAGTTTGCCGAACTGCGCGCGAATTTCTTCCATAACCGGTTTGGAACTCCCTGTGAAGAGCAGCGTTTCATAGAGTTCCTGCGCTGTTTTTTCTACAAAAAGACGCCTCTTTATCGAAGGATCAGGGTCTTCCGGGGCCATGCCTTCCGCCAGACGCATGCGTACGCGCAAACGCGCCAGCCGTCTGGCTGACAGCAACTGCTGTTCGTACCCTTGCAGCATTATACGCAGCCGCGTTGTCGAGGAATCTGTCATGCACGCTCCCGCGTTTTCAGCGTTCTGTCGGTTTCATCGGCTTTCATTGAAAAAACTTTAGACTTTTTTCAGGCTCGCCTGTCGGAAGTTTTGTTCCTGACCAGCGCGCAGCCGACGGCCAAGAGGTTGAGCACCCCAAAAATAATCAGATCTATTTTCATGCAGTTCAGAAAGACGCCAAAATTTTGGCCGGACACGCTTTCGTGACCTAAAAGCAAACTCAGGGTAATGGTGACGACGACCATGTTAAAAAGTTGGCCGGCGTTGCGCACCGCCCCTGTGAGACCGGATGCCTGACCCAGGTGTTCCTTGCCAGCGCTTTCCAGGATAATGGTTGTGTTGGGCATGGAAAAGAAGCTGGTGCCGCAGCCGAGCAGACATTGGGCCACGGCGAGATTCCATATCGGCGAGGAAAGATCCAAAAAAGCGGCAGCCAGCAACCCCAAACCGCAGAGCGCAACGCCGACGGCGCTGAGTTTGCCGGCATCCCAAATCAGACAGAGACGTGCGGCCAGAGGGGTTGTGAGCAATTGGGCCAGAGGTTGCACAGCCAGGAACAAACCGGCCTGTCGCGTGTCGAGACCATGTCCTGTCTGCAAAAACAGGCTGAAGAAAAATATCATGCCGAAAATGGAGCTGTAGTTGATGAAGGCTGCCAGAGACGAGAGGGCGAAGACGCGATGCTGAACAAGAAAGCGCACGTCGAGCAGTGGATGGAAGGTTTTCAGTTCGCACAAAACAAAGGCGAAAAGCAGAAAGACGAAAAGAAGTATCAAGAAAGATGCGGATTCAGGATGGAAGGCCAGGGTAGAGGCGCCGAAGGTCAGGGCGGTCATGGCCAGCGCGTACAAGGTGCAGCCCCGGAAATCAAAGGGTTGGCCTTTTGCTGTGCGCCATTCCAGTTTGACGCTGAGTTTCATGAGCAGAAGAGCAGCGGCCATGGCCGCTGCATTGCCCCAAAAGAGCCAGCGCCAGCCAAAAACTTCGGCGATGAAACCAGCCACGGGCGGGCCGCAGGCAACGCCCGCGTACACGGTTGTTGTGCTGAAGCCCAGGTATATGGCGCGTTTGTCCGGCGTCGAAGCCGAGGCAAGCAGGGCAAGCCCGCTTGCGTTGAAAAGAGCGCCGCCCACGCCCTGCAGAAAACGCAGACCCAGAAAAAGCGGCATGGAAGAAACGGAACCGAGCGCCCCGCAAGAGACGGCGAAGATAGCGACGCCGCACATGAAGACGCGCCGCCGCCCCCAAATGTCGCCCAGGCTGCCTGCGGGCAGTTGAAAAACCACCAGCCCCAGGGAATAGAAAGTTCCCACCAGGCTCAGCTCACGGGCGCTGGCCCCCAGTTCTTCACCCAGGGGCGGCAACACGGCGTTGACCCCGGACATCATGAAGGGCATGAAAAACTGGGCGACGCAGACGGCAAAAATGAGCCGTTTATGGCTGCTTTCAATCATACTGTCATGCTTGTCGCAGGGTCGCTGTCAAATTTTTGTCACGTTGTCTGCCGTTCTGTTTTTGTTTTCCGAGGCTGGGGCTTCGCCGACAGCATAGTTTCGGGCGATGTCCTCCCGCGGGGCGCGTCCCACGACAAGCCAGCGGTCATCTTTTTTGCGCAGTGCGAGCCAGCTTGTTGCCCCGGCCCGGGGAGTCACCGAGGCCACAGCCGCGTCTTCTCCCAATTTTTTGATCTGCGCGTTCTTCAAGGCTTGCGTCGTCCATGGACAATCCGGCTCCAGGGATGTCCCACACTGCTTTTCCAGTTCTCCGGTATTGACGGCGTGCGTGTATTGTTCCCGGATATGTGCTTCCATGTTCAGCACGCCGCCAAGCAATTCGTCTACCATGCCTTTGCCCAGGCCGATGGCGCGGCCAAGGGAATTGAGAGAATTCAGGGCCTGATTCTCGCGGGTGATGTTTTTGATTTCGTTGGCTGCGAACCGCGTTACATCCAGACAGGCCAAAAAGGCGGCGCTGTCGTTTTTTTGCAGGGCCTCGGCCATGTCGTCGAGTGTTTTTTGCGGTCCGGAGGCGAGGCAGGCCGCCAGCAGAACACATGAAACGACAGTCAGGGTCGCAGGAACGTATGGAACGCGTGAAGAAATATTCATGGCATTTTTCCCCCAATGCAATGCAAAACAGATGCGCCTGTTCTTACCACAAGTCAACCGGAGACGCAAAGCGGGTCATATGGCGGAATACGGGGACGCATGTCGTTCCGGTGAATCTGTAAACAAAAATCCCCGACTTGACAGGCCGGCCGAACGGGCTCATACTCGTCTACAGAAGGAGAAAAGCGCATGACGGCCAAAACCCTTTTGGGCGAAAAAGAAATTTCAGCCATTCTTGAAGAGTTGGCCTCGCAGGTTTTGACGCGGCACCCCGACTGCGGCAAACTCGTGCTGGTCGGCATCCAGCGGCGCGGAGCGGACATAGCTCTCCGTCTCGCCGCTCTGCTTGCCGACAAAATCGGTTATCGCCCGCCCATCGGCACACTGGACATCAATTTTTACCGTGACGATTGGACCACCATTGAGGGGAAACCACAAATCGGTCTTTCAAAAATGCCCTCAAGCGTTGATGACGGTTTGATACTGCTGGTGGATGACGTACTGTTCACCGGCCGCACCGTCCGCGCGGCTCTGGAGGCGTTGCTTGACTACGGTCGCCCCAGCGTTGTGGAATTGCTGGTGCTCATTGACCGTGGCCATCGGGAACTGCCCATACAGGCCGACTACACAGGGCGCGTCGTGCCCACAACGCGCGAGGCGCGCGTGGACGTGTTGCTGAAGGAACGCGACGGCGAAGACAGCGTACGCCTTGTCTCGTAACGCGGCAAAACCGGAATATTGGGCTCAATCAGGCGAAAGCGGCGGAAGCGGATGATCGGCGCCGACCTTCATGTACATACCTGTTACTCTCACGGTAGAGACACCCCGGCGGCCATGTATGAGGCGGCGTTGGCGCGGGGTCTGACTCTGGTCGGATTTTCCGAACATTCGCCCCGACCGCCGGGCTTTGATTACACACACGAATACAGGGAGCATCTCACTCGCCATTTGCCCGACTACGAACGCGAGGTTCTGGCCCTCAAGGCCGCGCCTCGCCAGGGGAGCAATGGAACATGCAGCGTGCTCTACGGCATGGAGATGGACTGGTTGGACGGACAGGAGGAATTTACCCGCGAGGCCTGCAAGGCGCATGATTTCGACTATTTGCTGGGCAGTGTGCATTTTGTCGGGCACTGGGGCTTTGACGACGGCAGGGAGGCTTGGGAAGGACTGTCGCAGGAGGAATGCGAGGCCCATTACGTGGCCTATTTTACGGCCTGGGAAGCTATGCTGCGGTCCGGTCTTTTTTCCATCGCGGCCCATCCGGATCTGATCAAAATTTTCAGCATCGGGCAATTCCGTGTCTGGCTGGACAAGCCGTCAAGTCGGGTCATGCTCCGCCGTTCCCTGCTGGCGTTGAAACAGGCCGGTATGAGCATGGAAATTTCTTCGGCCGGACTGCGCAAAGCCTGTAAGGAAATTTACCCGGCTCCGCAAATCATGTCTCTTGCCGCTGAACTGGGCCTGTCCGTCTCTTTCGCGTCGGACGCGCACCGGACCGATGACGTGGCCGGAGACTTTATCCGTCTGGCGGCCTACACCCGTTCTTTTGGTTTTACCCGCCATGTGTATTTTGAAAAAGGCCGCGTGAGGGAGCTGGTTTTTTGAACGCCGACAGCCCAGACGCCGCGCCCTCCCTTGTCACGCTGGAGGGCGTCAGCCTCTTTTTGCCCGGGGACCCCGACCAAAGACCAGTGCTGCGCGATATTGACCTCACCCTGCGCGAGGGGAAACACTGCGCCTTTATCGGCCCTAACGGCTCCGGCAAATCCACGTTGCTCAGACTGTTGCGCGGCGAACTCTGGCCGGCGCGGGGGAGTGTTTTCTGGCACACGGCGGATGGGGCCGAAACATCGCCCCTGGCCGGAAGAAGCATGAGCGCGCTTGTTTCTCCGGCTTTGCAGGAAAATTACCAGCGTCAAGCCTGGGATATCAGCGGCCGGGACATGTTGCTCACAGCAGGGGACGACAGCCCTCTGCTCTATTCAGCGCCTGACGCGGTCTGGTCTGTCAGGGCGGAGGCCGTGGCCAAAAGGCTTTCCGCCGATGCCCTGCTGGATCGTTCCATCGCCACGCTCTCCCAGGGGCAGTTGCGTCTGCTCCTGCTGGCGCGCGGGCTGTTGCGCGCTCCACGCCTGCTTTTGCTGGATGAATGCGCCAACGGTCTTGACGCGGGCATGAGAGCGCGTTTCTTTGATCTGCTTGCCGAATATATGGACTTCTGCACTGTCGTCATGACCTCGCACCGTCCCGGCCTGATCCCAGACTGGTGCGCGGAGCGCCATTACATAAAGGATGGGCGTCTTGTGAGCGCCCGGTGTATCCGGTCTTGCGCCTCTGTCCCGCGTCACGCTCCGGCAAAGGATAAAGACGGAAGCCTTCCGCGACCCGGCCGCCCGAAGGCGGACGCCGTAGCGGGCGACATGCTGTTGAATCTGAAAAATGTCACGGTCTTTGTTGAACGTAACGAAGTGCTGCACAACATAGACTGGACTGTGCACAGGGGAGAGCACTGGCGGATTTCCGGCGCCAACGGCTCCGGAAAATCCACTCTGCTGCGTCTGTTGGCCGGGGACGAGTTCGCGGCTGCCGGCGGGGAAATAACGCGTTGTCTACCGCGCCGGGGCGTCGTGCGCACGATGGAGCAGTGGCGTCGGGGCGCGCGACTGGTCAGCGACCTTTCACAAGCCTTGTATGGATACGAGTTGAGCGGTTTTGAGCTTGTCTGTTCCGGTTTTGACAACACCATCGGCATCTACCGCGATTTCAGCACGGAGGAACAAAAGCGGGTCAGGGCGATACTGGCGCAGTTGCATGCCTCTGATTTGGCCAACGCATCCATACGACGGCTTTCCAGCGGGCAGTTGCGTCTCCTGTTTTTGGCGCGGGCTCTTGTCGGCGAACCGGAAATTTTGTTGCTGGACGAGCCGTGCAGCGGCCTGGATGCCGAAAGCCGTCGGCGCTATCTGAATCTGCTGGACAATCTGGCGGAAAGCGGCATACACCTTGTTTTTGTTTCACACTTTGACGAAGACGCGCCTCTGTGCATCAACAGGTGGGCCCGTATGGAAAATGGGTATATGCTGTCACCCTGATTTTCCGCCCCATTTGGCACGCGCCATCTCCAGGCAGATCGGCAGTACGGAAACGACTATAATGCCGTAGACGATGATGCTGAAATTCGTCCGTACCCAAGGGATATTGCCCAGAAAATATCCGGCGGAAACAAGCCCGCCGACCCAGAGGGCGCAACCCGTGACGTTGAAAAGAAAGAAGGCCGGCGGGAACATAAGGGCGATGCCGGCCACAAAGGGGGCAAAGGTGCGCACAATGGGCACAAAACGCGCCAGCACAATGGCCTTGCCGCCGTGTCTGGCGTAAAAGAGATTTGCCTTCAGCAGGTAATCTTTTTTTATCAGCCTGTTTTCTCTGGAAAATATGGGCGGCCCGACATGCCTGCCGATCATGTAGTTGACCGCGTCGCCCAAAACGCCGGCCGCGAAAAGCGTCAGCATGGTTTCACCGTACCCCATAAGCCCGACGCCGGCGGCCACTCCGGCGGCGAAGAGCAGGGAATCCCCAGGCAGAAACGGCGTGATCACAAGTCCTGTTTCACAAAAAACAACGACGAAAAGGATGGCGTAGACCCAGACGCCGTATTGTCGCGCCAACTCAAAAAGATGGGCGTCTATATGCAGGACAAAGTCTGTCAGAACGGCGAGCAACTCCATATCTTTTCCTTGTATCCCAAGCTGCCTTGTGGCACAACATATTTCATGCGTCAGCCCGGACTGGTTTTGTGCCTGCTTTGCCTCGCCTGCATGTTTCCTGCGGGCGCGATCTTTGCCGCGGACCTCTATCAGGCGGGTTTCCGCACAATGGGTCAATGGCGCGTGGAGGACAAGTTGCGGCTGGATGTCAATGTCTGGTATCCCAGCGTGCGCCGCCCGCGTCAGCTCAAGTTTGCTCCCTGGGAAATTGAGGCGGCCCTTGAGGGCAAGGCCGCCGAAGGCCGTTTTCCTTTGCTGTTGCTTTCGCACGATACCGACGGCACACGTTTTTCCTATCACGACACGGCCGCCCGTTTGGCCATGCGCGGATTTGTCGTTGCCGCCGTAACTCATTCCGGCGACTGCATGTACAATATGGACACTTTGTTCAGTCTGGAGCAACTGCGGCAACGCGCGCGGGAGATCTCGGCGACGCTTGACCTGCTGTCCGAAAACGCCCAAACGTCCCAGGGAATAGATGCCAATCGCATCGGCATCATCGGTTTTGGGGCGGGAGCGACAACGGCTCTGCTGCTGGGCGGCGCATTGCCGGATTGCGGGAACTGGCCTGAATACTGCCGCCGGGCGGACAGCGACGACACCTATTGCGGAACCTGGGCCAAAAAACGCATCAGCGAGCTGTGCGCCCAACTGCCCCTGCCCTCAAGTCTGGCGGATCCCAGAATCAAGGCTGTGGCCGCCGTTGTGCCCGGCAGCGGCATGTTGTTCAGCCAGGATTCCTTTCGGTATTTCCATCCTCCCCTGCTTCTGGTCGGCGCGGAAAACGACAAACTCCGGCCGCCGGCCCTGCACACTGACGTTCTGAGCCGTCTTTTGACCGGCAAGGCGCGCTATGTCCGCATCAAAAACGCCGACTCGGCTTCCTTTGTGGCCGCCTGTCCCGAACCTCTTGAAGATGACCTCCCGGAATTGTGCCGCACAGTGAGTTCCGCCGACCGTAACGCCATACATCAGCGGATGTATGCCTTGTTGTCGGATTTTTTTCTCTATTACCTGGGCGGGGAAAAGAATCTCCCGGTTATTCCCGATCCGCCTGTTCTGACGAAAGAAGAGGAACCCGCCCCGTTGCCGCCGCCGGCGCCGGAGAAACGGCGTCAACGAAAGCCCAGATAAGAAAATGGATTTTTAGGAGAAATGTGCATGGCTCGGCTTGAAGAAATAACTGTCGGCAGTCGCGTCGCCGGTATTGCGGGCGGCTCGCCGGTGAGCGTGGTCGCTGTCAAATGGCACGGCACGAACGCCATGACGGTCACATTCAAAAACGCTGCCGGCAATGTCGCCGAGCAGATTCTATACCGTGAAGACGAGGAGCGGCTGGATGTCGGCGACGGCAGCCTTCCTTGGAGTTTTGACGCGGACGCCAACCTCCTGCGGCTGGCCTCGGAGGCCTACCGCATCAACCTCGCACACATCTTTGACCCGTATCTCGCCGTGCATACATCGTCGATTGAACCTTTGCCGCATCAAATATCGGCGGTCTATCAGGAAATGCTCTCGCGCCTGCCGCTCCGCTACATCTTGGCGGACGACCCCGGCGCGGGGAAAACGATTATGACGGGGCTTTTCCTCAAGGAACTGCTCGTTCGCGGCGACCTGAAGCGCTGCATGATAGTTTCGCCCGGCAACTTGGCGGAGCAGTGGCAGGATGAACTCTTCCGCAAGTTCAACCTCCGCTTTGAGATTCTGACCAACGACCGCATTGAATCCGCCGTTACGGGCAATGTTTTCACCGAATCGAACCTTTGCATCGTCCGACTGGACAAACTGTCCCGCAACGAGGAAAT
>JAISTW010000064.1 GCA_031272405.1 Desulfovibrio sp.
TAACAGGATTCCACAAACGATTTTGTACCCCAAAAGTTACCCCAAATTTTTCTGGTTACCCCCGCTTTTTGTTAGATGGAGATGAACATACTTTTCGAGAAAAAGCAAGTCCGTCAAGGGCTTTTAGACCTTGACGGACTTCTTTGTTTCAATTCCTGGTGGGCAGTACAAGACTTGAACTTGTGGCCCCCGCCTTGTAAGGGCGATGCTCCACCAACTGAGCTAACTGCCCA
This sequence comes from Desulfovibrio sp., assembly GCA_031272405.1. Classification (GTDB taxonomy): domain Bacteria; phylum Desulfobacterota; class Desulfovibrionia; order Desulfovibrionales; family Desulfovibrionaceae; genus Desulfovibrio. The sequence continues at coordinate 234 of JAISTW010000064.1, forward strand.
TGAATCCATGTGATCAGCCTACGCTCTTTACGCAAAAAGGCAAGGCTTTTCCATCCAGCGCCGCCATCTCTGTACGGAGTTTCTGTTCCAGCGCCTTGGCCCGATTGCTTTCACGCATGATCATGTCCACCTGACGCGTGTGAATAAGCAGATAGCCCAAAAGACGGACTTTTTTGAGCGTCGCCGCGGTGTCCAGCCCTTCGGCGGAAGCGAAGAGAGCATCGTTTCTGACATCGGCGCGAAAGCCCTGTTCTTCCACCAAACCGCCGATCATGGCCGCACGCAAACAACGGCGGTCCCGATCAGCCGCTCCCCCCTTGAACTGGAAACTCACGAAATTTTCATGGCTGTCGTCGCCTGCCCGGCATTCCACAGTGCACAGATGGTATCCATAGCGCGCCTGAAGAATCATGTAATCCGCCGAAACAATAAAATAGTTCCTGTCCGCCATGACAGTGGGCACCGTATTTTCCAGTTCACGGTTCATCGCGCTTTCAAAAACGGCGCTCATAAAACCGGCCGCGCCCACAGCCGGCGGCCCGGTCCAGGGCACGGACGTCATCCCCGCCCACAGACAGAGCATGGGGGCGCTGGCGATCTCGCTGATGTCCACCACCGGACCCGAAATCTGCCTCGTGAAGCCGCCTCCCATATCCACAACCCAATACTGCAATTTGGCGCCGGCTTTAAGCTGCTTGCCGATATTCCACCCCCCGGCGTCCTCGCCGTTAAACATGATGCGCACGGCCTTTTCGTGGCAAAACCGCGTTATGTCATGGAGCGTTCGGCATTGTTCGGGAGCGAATTCCAGGGAATCCGGGTTGAGCAGATGCAGGGGGATCACCAGTTCTCCCAATTCCTGCAAACGTTGCCGGACGGGACTGTCGGCCATCAAATCGTCGCGTCTTGCGGCGGAAAGGGCAATTTCCGGATGTTTGCCGGCAAAAACGGCAGCGCGGTCCGCGTCAAGAGTCACCTCACCGGCCCCTTCGAGCAGGGAACAGGCGTTTTTGAGGCTGAACACGGCGGGCAATCGGTATTCTCTCGCCACAGAGGCCAAATGTCCGGCCATGCCTCCTGTCTCGCTCACAATGCCGGCCGCGCGGGAAAGCAGCGTCGCCCATCGCGGATGGGCGTGCTCCACCACCAGTATTCCTCCCGGGGGGAAGGACAGCATGTCCGCCTGCTTGCGGCTGACGAAAACCGATCCCATTCCCAGTCCGGGGCTGACCGAAACACCTCCTTTGGCAAGGACAACGATATCCGCGGGCAATCTTGCGGCGGCATTTTCTCCCTGCCCGCCGGTGTCGCGGGCGGCCTCGCGCAAAGGGCGGGTTTGCAGGATAATAAGCTGTCCTTTGCCGTCAATGGCCCACTCCACGTCCTGAGGTTCATTGTAGTAACTTTCCAGCGCCAGGGCAGTCCGGGCGATTTCCACGGCATCCTCGTCGCCGAGGCTGTGGCGCGTCCGTTTTCCGGCCAGGTCGGCAAGGGATTTCTCAAGCAGCTGCGGCGGGTTGTTCCGGCTGAAGGTGAACACGTCTGGGATCACGTCACCGTCCACAACGGCTTTGGGGATGCCCTCGACGGCGTTGAGCAGCACCTGCTCACGCCCCAGGGCGGCGGCCACGGGGTCGCGGCTGTACGCGACGCCGCCGGCAAGAGCGTTCACCATGGAAAGCACTCCGACGCACATGGGCGCCGCTTCATCGGGAATGCCCCGCTGAAAACGGTAGGTCATGGCCGTCACGGAATATTTGCCGGCAATGATTTCTTTCCATACGTCACAGGCTTCGTCAGGCGGCACATGAAGTTCGGAACGATATTGCCCGGCGAAGGTCACGCCCAGAGAATCCTCACCCACAGCGCTGCTGCGCAGGGCAAGCAAAAGCCCGTCGCCGAGCTTCGCTTTCATCGCATCCACGGCCCGCATGATGCCGTCTTCCAGTTCCGGCAACAGGGGCGCTGCCAGTATGCTCTGCTGCAGGGCCGCGGAAAGTTTAAAAACCTCATCTAGGTCATCCATATCTGCAGCCGTGATGCGTTCGGCGAATTCCCTGTGGAGATCGTTATGACGCATGAAAGCGTAGTAGGCGGATGCAGTCACGGCGAAACCCTCGGGCACGGCCAGACCGACATGGGATTTCACCTCTCCAAGATTGGCCATTTTGCCGCCCACCTGCCGCAGCTCAGTCAACCCGATTTGGTCAAGCGTCAGGAGCAGAGGTCCCTGGACAAGTTCCTCGTCGTCCCCGTCAACATCCGTCTTTGCGGACACGGCAGCAAAAATGCGATCAAAAACGTCATTGAGGGCGTCATAGCCGCCGTCGGAGAGCGCGTTCAGTTCCCCGACCATAATTTGCACCGGCCCGGCGACTGCCGAGACGGCGGAACGCAAGTAGCCCATACCGAAAGGTGCTGTTCCGGCCAAATGCCCCTCCATGTCACTCATGGCTTCCAGGGCCTTTTTATTGGCGGAAAGCAAGCGCCGGAAGCGTTCGCAACGTTCCTGAAGACGCGCCCGGAACAACGCCTCGCGCTCCTGGTCTTCTTTGTTCCCGGCCAGGCTTTCGGCGCCAAAAAGACGACGCAACAAAGATAAAGGCATCTTCACGCGTCTTAACCGGCCGCTTCTTCCATTTTGGCTATCAACTCACTGATGGCGACCGGCTTGAGCATATAGTCATGCGCGCCGATATCCATACCCTGCACGGCGGCCCCCACGCAGGCATGGCCGGTAAGCAGCAGCACAGGAACGTTGGGAGCGATTTCCTTCATGCGGCGCAGAGTTTCCAGGCCGTCCATCCCGGGCATGCGCACATCCAGGACGACAACCTGAAACATTTCTCCGGAGTGGAGAGCCGCCTCAAGCATGGCCAGGCCCGTTTTCCCATCCGGAGCTGAAGCGACGCTGATATTGCGCCTTGCCAGACGTTTTTCCATCAATTCCAAAAATTCGGTCTCGTCATCCACAAAAAGTGCTCGCATACGCCTCTCTTTATGTCGCTGATTGCGCCCCTATCGCTTCTTCCTGGACAACAGGCGCTTCCAGGGGCAAGGTTATAATGAACGTCGCGCCTTGCCCCGGTCTGCTCACCACTTCTATGCGGCCGCCCAATTTGCCCAGAATGGAATAACAAATAGCCAACCCCAGCCCTGTGCCTTCGCCCACATTTTTGGTGGTGAAAAACGGGTCGAAAATATGTCGGCGGGTTTCCTCGTCCATGCCGGGCCCCGTATCCTTGAAGGAAATGCGCACGCCCTCGGGGCAGGCCTCGGCAGATACCGTTACTTTGCCGTCCCTGCCTATGGCGTCGATGGCATTGTCTATAATGTTGATGAACACTTGCTCCAGTTGGGCCTGGTCGGACAAAATCACGGGCAAATGCGGCGCCGGCTCCTGGACGATTTCTATGTTGCGCGCCGTCGCCTCAGTCTTCAACATCGCTATGGCCTGCTCGGCCAATTGATTCAGGAATATCTCCGTGCGGCCCGGATTCATGCGCCGTCCAAAACCCAGCATGCGCTGGGTGATTCCCTTGGCTCTGGCCACATGACTCTCAATTTTGGCAGTGCTGTCGACAATCTCATCAAAATTTTGCATTTTCGCCGGGTCCTCGTCCGCGAGCAAATCACGTATCCACCCGGCGTTTTCCTGGATGAGCATCAGGGGATTGTTGATTTCATGCGCCACGCCGGCGGCCATCTTGCCGAGGGCCGCCATCTTGCTGGATTGCAGCAGCCGGGCGTCAATATGGGCCTGTTTTTTGTCAGCCTCGGCCAGAGACTCGATAAGCAGACGCGAACACAGCAGGGCGCCGGCGATGACAAGGACGCCGCCAAAGGCCACCAAAACGACAATGAACATTTTCAGGCGTTGTAAGGGTCGCAAGCTTTCCGTCACGTCGTCCTCCACCACAAGAAACCAGCGGATGGTCTTGAGCGGGGCCACGGCGGCCAGCATCGGGCGCCCCTGCTCCCCCTGCGCGGTGAATGTCGCGACGCCGTCCTTGGGAACATCCGGAACGGGGAAATTCACCTTGCCCATCACCTCTCCATGAAAACGGGACATGCTTTGCAGCACGCCCTGACTGTTGAGCAAAAAGGCGTCGCTGTTGCGGCCGGAATAGTGCCGTTCCAACAGGGCGTCCACGGCGTCCATATCAATGGTGGCGCGCATGATGAAGCTGCGTTCGCCCGTGTGTCGGAGCACTGCTATGATAAAATGGGGCACCTGTCGAAAGCCCATGAACACGTCGCTGATGTACAAGCCCTTGCGCAGAGTTTCCCGGAACCACAACTCGTTGGAATAATCGGCGTCGTGCAGGTCATAGGGCCCCACATAGGCGACATGGCGGCCGTCCATTCCTATAATGCCGAGATCGGCGAAAGAATGACTGTTTTGCTGCATTATGGTGAAAAATTCACTCAGACGCTCATGTCGGGCCAACTCCGCATAGGGATGGGTGAAGGCCAACGTTTTTATCTGGGCCAGACGCTCGGCCACAAAAGTTTCCAAGGCGCGTCGCTTGCTGTTGGTCAGGGCCTCAATGCCGGCGTTGATTTTTTCGTCGTAAAGCGCGTTTATTCTGTTCAGACAAAAAACGCCTAGGGCGATCAGGGGCGTGAGGGCCAGCAAAAGCAGCGTCACCAATATCCGTCTGTAAATTCTGGCGTATTTGCGGCGTGAGGCTTGAGCTTCCGTCATAATCAAAACCTTTGGAAACATGTTCGCTCAATCGGCGACAGGCAATGGGCGACCTGTAAACAGGGCGCGACAGTGGCTCAGCATCCGTTCCCGCCGCTCGCCCACCTGCGCCGCGTCCTGCATTATCATATCAAGCTGACGCGTGTGTATGGTCATATAACCGGCCACGGCGAGCAATTGTTCTCCGTCTTCGGGGGTGAGCCCCTCCAGGCGGGCGGCCACCGCGTCGTTGCGGACCTGCGGCCTGAAGCCGAATTCCCAAAGCAGCTCCGCCACAAGGCGGACGCGCAAAATACGTCGCTCTATATCGGCCGCTCCTCCGCGCAGCTGGAAGATCAGATAATTTTCCCGCTTGCGCTCGCTGAGGCGCGCCTCCACAGAAACAAAATGAAAGCCGAAGCGCGAGTGCAGGCTGCAATAATTACGCGTTATCATAAAATAGTTTTTTTCGGAGAAATAGGCCGTCTGGGCGGCAGGATCCAGGTGGGGATTCGCCGTGGCCTCAAAAAGAACAGCCATAAAGCCCTTGCCGTCCATCGGCGGCGGCCCCTGCCAGGGATAAACATTCATCCCGCGCCAGAGAGGAAGCATGGGACGCGAGGTTATTTGCGAGATGTCAATCACCGGCCCCTTGGGCTCAACAACGAAGCCGTCGTTGAGATTGACGACCCAGAACTGCTTCAAAATCCCGTCTCTGAGCTGTTTGACGTGTTTGTCGGCGTGGCCCTTGCCTGATCCTACGGCAAACATGGAACTGATTGCTCTTTCATGACAATAGCGGGCGATATCGTGGTATGTGGCGCAGTTGCGGGCGGCGAAATCCACACTGTCCACATCCAGCGTCAAGGGCAGGATATATTGAGCGGCATTTTGCAAAATGCGAAACACGGGACTGCCGGGCATATAATCGTGTCCATCCTCTGCCCCTGCCGCTCCGACGATCCCGACATCCCGACAATCGCCGTCGGCAGTTCCTTCCTGCACATCCGCGATGCCGCAGTTTTCCGGCAGAGCAAGAAAGACCACGCACAGGCCGACGGAAAATTCAGTCAGTCCATGCTCGCGTTTGTAGACAAGAGCCGTGCGCTGTTGGGCATTGGCCAACACATCGCGGAAGGCGGACAAAAATGTTTCCGGCGACGCATCGGACGGGATGGAAGCTCCCTTAAAGAGCAACCCCAGGTTCTGCGCGCCCTGCGCATCCGCGAGGGCATCGCCGGGCGCATATGACGGTCCAGAGTCGGGGAGCAGATCAGACCGGCCGCTCAAAGGCCAAAGGCGTAGACACGGCAAAAGGCGTCTCCCGGGAGCGGCGTCGCGAAGAGCGGTCAGCTGCAGGCACATCTGTCGGGCTAGATCGTCCGGCACAGGCGAAGCGCGCACGAGATCCCCGAGGCTTTGAGAAAGTTTTGTCAGACGCGCCCTGACAGGCCCGCCGGAGGCCTGTATACGCCGCGTTATTTCAGTCTGCAGGTCATCGCGCAAAAAACGCCGACAACCGGCATGGGTCACCACAATGCCGACGCCGCCGCGCGCGCCGGAAAGCCACCTTGAAATTGCATCGCAAAGCGCCCTTGCCCGGGGATGATCGCAGGGCAAAACATCGGGGCCGTCAATATCAATTTCCCGCTCGTACACCTGGCCGGCCACAATTTCCTGCAGTTGCGCAAAACGGGAGAAAAGAGCGTCGCAAGGGACGGGATCAAGCTTGCGCAACTGCCGGATGCATTGAAAAACCTGAGTCGCCGCGCCGGTACACAGCTTGCGCACACGTTGCATTCCGAAAGGGTGGTCGCAACAGAGGGTATATTCCACCTGGGTCATGGTTTCCTGAAAATTATTCCATTCCGTCAGAAAAAGCTTGAACGAATGATGAAGTTTTTCAAAAAGTTTCCTGTCGTCCGTCGGCGTCGGCGTTGAAGCGGCATCGCCGGGTCGCCTGAAAAAGTTGAGCAGATGTCGCCACGTCATACGGATGTCCGCGCGTTCGGAGAGGATGGGCTACACGTCAAAAAGCATTTCCAGATCATCGCGGGAAAGAGACTTCCAGGTATCTTTGCCCGGAATAATGGCTTCCGCCATACCGCGTTTGCTGTCTTGCAGTCTGACGATTTTTTCCTCGACGGTGTTTTCGCAAATGAGCTTGTACGAAAAGACCTGACGCGTCTGCCCAATGCGGTGGGTACGATCCGTGGCCTGGCTTTCCACAGCGGGATTCCACCACGGATCGTAGTGAATGACGTAGTCGGCCGATGTGAGGTTGAGACCTGTACCCCCTGCTTTGAGTGAAATGAGGAAAATGGGGATCCGGTTGTTGTTGTTGAATCTGTCCACCATTTCGAGGCGTTCCTTGCTGGCTCCGTCCAGATAACAAAAGGGCACTTTCTCCGCCTCGAGCCATTGCCGCATGATGTGCAACATGCGCACAAACTGGGAAAACACCAGCACCTTGTGCCCGCCCTCGACGATTTCCAGAACCATTTCCCTGAAGGCGTCGAACTTGCCGGAGGGCAAATTGTTCGTAAAGCCCGGCAATTCCAGTTTCAACAGACGCGGGTGACAGCATATCTGGCGCAATTTGAGCAAGGCGTCCAGGATGGACATCTGACTTTTGGCGATGCCTTTTTCGTCCACATCGGCTAAAACCTGATCGCGCAACTTGTGGGCCAGAGCCGCGTACAACTCTGCCTGAGCGTCTTCCAAAGCGCAGAATGTGATGTTTTCGAGCTTGGGCGGCAAATCCCGGGCCACTTCGGCCTTGGTGCGACGCAAAATAAAGGGACGCACACGGGCGCGCAGATAATCCAGAGATTCCTGGTCGCCGTCCTTGATGGGTTTGACGATGCCGCGCTGGAAGGCGTGCTGAGAACCTAGAAAACCGGGCATCAAAAATTCGAACAACGACCAGAGTTCAAAAAGATTGTTCTCAATGGGCGTGCCGGAAAGACAAACGCGCACTTGCGCTTGCAAACGCCGCACGGAACGGGCTGTGATCGTGTTGGGATTTTTGATGTTCTGGGCTTCGTCCAAAATCACGGCGTTAAACTCGTACTTTTCCATCTCTTCCAAATTGCGGCGCAACAGGGCGTAAGTCGTCACAACAAGATGCGCGTCCGTCACCTGCTTGAAAAGAATGTCCCGCTTTGCCCCGTATATGATGACGCGCCTGAGGTTTGGCACAAACTTTTCCGCTTCTCTTTCCCAGTTCGGCAAAACTGATGTCGGCACGACAATGAGGTTGGGGCCCGCCCGATTCGTTTCCACCATATACTGGATAAAGGCCAAGGTTTGCACGGTCTTGCCCAAGCCCATTTCGTCCGCCAAAATACCGCCGAACCCGTATTCCAGAAGAAAATTCAAATAGGAAAGTCCCTGCTGCTGATAGCCGCGCAACGCCGTCCTGAGCCCATCCGGTTGCGGAATGGACGCTATTTCTCGAAAGGAATGGATTTTTTCTCTGAGAGTGTTCCAAAAGGAATCTGTAGCCACACTGGGCATGTCGTCCAACAACGTGTCCAGCACCGTGGCTTCGTACTGCTGAAATTTTTGTTGGGGCGGCTTTGAGGGATCCAGGCCCAGGCTTTGCAGCCTGTGCGCGAGTTTGGACAGCCACGCTTCCGGCAGACTTGTATAGGAACCGTCCTTGAGCTGCACATAGCGTTTGCCGCGCGCCCAGGCTTTCCATATTTTCTCCAGCGGCAGGCTCTGTCCGTCATAATCCACAGTGACATCGAGAGAAAACCACTTTTCCTTTTCGTGACTTGTCACATTGGCCGAAATGACAGCCTGCGCGGCGCGCACCTTGTAGCGGGCAAGCGCCCGTTCGCCGTAAATGCGGTAGTTTTCCACCATGGACGGATACGAGTCGAGCAGAAAGGCGATGGCCTCTTCCGGTTCCAGAAACCAGAGTTTGTTGGAACGGGACTGAAATCCTGTTTTGATGAGTTCCGCGAGCAGTTTTGCTTCTTCGTCCTGATTGCGACGCACCAGGTAAGTCTTGCCCTGATAAGTGTAACTGCCGGTCTGGAAATCCGGATTCGGACCGTTGATGGTAAATTCGCCGTGGACATTTTCGTATATATTGTCAATTTCAAGAGTTAAAAGACTTCCTTCCTCATCCAGGAAAAGCTTGGGGTTATAGGTGGCCGGCTGAAAGAGCGGCTCCATGAGTTTCAGAAATTCCTGGGGACGATAAAGATCGGAATTGGGGAGTTTCGTCCAGACCCTGTCCAGAAATTCGGACATGTCTTCATGGGGCACAACGGTACGCTCATAGATGAGCCTGTGTACAAGCCCCGGCTGAAGCGACGTCTGCACCGGATAGAATTTGTGGTTAAAGCACACCCACAAGGGCATTTGCCCATGAAAGGTCACAAGGTCGCGTTCCTGCCGCGACGTACCGTCGTCTCCGTTTCCCTCGGGTTGATGGACAATGGGCAAGGGCCGGCGGCCCTCGCGCTGGATGAGCACGTCAAAGTGCAGTCCCATGTCGTCCAGAACCGGTTTGAGCTTCAGGGCAAAGGGCGTGCTTTCAATCCTGCAGGGTTGATCCGTGTCTTTCCAGAGCAGATAGTACTCGTTGCGTACAGCCCAGAAAAACCAGGAAATCAAACCATCGGGCAATTCCACTCTATGGCCGTAATAGTCCAGATAACGTCCCAGTTGTTCGGCGACAAGCGGAAGCTGGGGGGACAGTTCACACCATTCGGGGTTGGCGATGATCTGTTCCAGGGTGATTTCCACATGGACGCTGGAAAGGCCGCCCTTGTTCTGCCTGCCGCGAAAAAACGACACAAGCAGGCGGCTGTCTTCCGGTTCGAAACGAAAAATCAGGTAATACCGTCCGGGATCAGGCTCCATATCCGCGGAAAAAAAACTGCGGAAACTCCGCTTCCAATCCATGGTCGCCGCGGCAATCTCCTCGCCGCCCCCCTGTTCCTGGCGCAAGTCATCCTGAAAACGTATCGCCAGAGCCGCCACATGGCGACAGACGCCCGAAAAGGAATCTTCGCAATTGCAGTGACTCGTCACCGACTGGCCGGTCAGGGAAAGATACAGCGAAGGCGTATACACCTGCAGGTCTTCTCCCTGGATTGTCCCCTGCACTTCCCACGTTTCGCCTTCCTGGATATTTATTTTTTGCACACCATCGCCCGACAGTATATACTTGGCTGCGTCGCGGACGTATTCAGGCACGGTGTCAGCCAAAAAACGACCGCATATTTCGGCGATGGAACTCAGTTCTGAACGGCTCATAATATTCAGCTATTAGCACAAAATCGCAGACCAAGGCAACCAAAACAATTCTATGAAAAATAATTTTTTCACAATTCTTTTCCTGTTGTCGGCGACGCTGCTTGTCCCCCATTTGCGCAACACGGCGGAGGCGGCGCAAATAGAGCCGCGGGACCCGAATTTTGGAGACCGCATAGTTTTCGGCAGCATAGGGGAGGCGTCCAACTTGATTCCCTACCTCACTACAGACGCGCCGTCGCACGAAATCGCAGACCTGCTCTTTACGGCGCCGTTGCGCTATAACGGCGATTTGCTGGTGGAACCTTGGGCCGCGGAGCATTTCAGCGTTGAAGAGCAGGGTCGCCTTCTGCGCTTCACGCTGCGCAAGGGCATTTTATGGGAAGACGGCCGGGAATTGACCGCCGAAGACGTGGCCTTTACCTACCGCCTCGTCATTGACCCGGCCACGGCAAGTCCGTATGCGGATGATTTCTTGCGCGTCAAGGACTTTAAAGTGACCGGGCGCTATTCCTTCGAAGTCCGCTACGAAAAATTCTTTTCCCGAGCCATCGCTTCGTGGATGAATCCCATTTTGCCCAAACACATTCTTGAGGGACAGAATATCCGCGACACGCCTTTCTCCCGCAAGCCGACAGGTTCCGGCCCCTATCGTCTCAAAACATGGGAGTCGGGCAGCCGCATCGTCCTGTCGGCTTCTCCCGACTATTTTATGGGCCGTCCGCACATTGCCGAGATCGTCTACCGCATCATCCCGGACACAGCCTCCATGTTCATGGAAACACGGGCTGGACGCCTGGACGTGATGGACTTGAACCCCTTGCAGTATTTGTGGGAAACCAACAGCCCGGAATGGGAAAAAAACTTCGCCAAATACCGCTATCTGGCCTCGGTTTACGTTTTTCTCGGATTCAACCTGGCGCATCCATTTTTCAGCGACGCGCGGGTGCGCAAGGCCATTTCCCTGGCCATCAACCGCGGAGAAATCGTCAGAGGCGTCCTGCTTGACCAGGGGATACCCGCTTTCGGCCCATTCAAACCAGGTTCCTGGGCATGTCATCCCGGGCTTGAACCCCCGCGTCAAGACATTTCCGCAGCGAAGGAGTTATTGAGGCAAGCCGGCTTCAGAGACAGCGACGGCGACGGCATTCTTGAAAAAGACGGCAGGCCGTTCTCCTTCACCATTTTGACGAATCAGGGCAACGAACAACGCATACTCACAGCGGAAGTCATACAGCACGAGCTGGCCGGCATCGGCATCGACGTGCGCATACGCACGGTGGAATGGGCCGCATTCATCAAGGAATTTGTGCACAAAGGCCGTTTTGACGCCATTATTCTTGGATGGACCATCCCGCAGGATCCAGACCTGTATCCCATCTGGCATTCTTCCGGGGCGAAGGAGGGCGGTCTCAACATTACCCGCTACGTCAACAGGGAGGTGGATGACCTGCTGGAAAAGGCGCGTTCCACGCCGGATCAGGCTCAGCGCGCCCAACTGTATCGCCGTTTTCAAGAGATTCTTGCCGAAGAGCAGCCCTATTGTTTTCTTTTTGTGCCCTACGCCCTGCCGATCATACAACGGCGTTTCTCCGGAATAAAGCCGGCGTTGGCCGGCATCATGTACAATTTCGAGGACTGGTGGGTAGATCGGGTCAAACAGCGCTATCATCTGCTGGAGTGAGGGGAGAGAGAAAGACCCCGACCATATAGAGCAATTAACCCTTGAAATAATCTAGAGATTGTGTATGCGGTATATGTCCGGCCAGAAATGGGGGTACAGAAAAATCTGTACTTTAATTATAACTGCATATTATATTTGAACAAATTATTTTACAAAAAATATAATACCCCTATAACTACCCCGCATTTTTCAGGATATTGTTAGGCTGCTTTGTGCTT
>JAISTW010000050.1 GCA_031272405.1 Desulfovibrio sp.
TACGCTCCGCCTCTCTTCCCCCCCGCCGAAAAAACACCTTGCGCCTACAAACCGGCCCTTGGACGGGCAGGTAAAATAACAACGCCGATTGGCAGGCACATCGGTCAAATGATGTGCTATCTACATCGGTCAACTTAACTTGCTATCGACAGAAATTTTTTTGAGGAAAGCCGAAAAAAATTTGATGTGTGAAATTACATGGTTCAGGGACATTGCCAGGCAAAGAATTGCCGCCATGACATTTTCTCTGTGCGGCCTGGAGCGCGAGGTAAATTTACATTATCGTTATTTGTTTTGCGTCCTGCGAATAAAGCTGTTTTTCAACCAAACATGCTTTCCTGCTCGTCCGGGCGACAAATCCCGAATTCTTCCGACATCGTGGTCTGTAGAAAATTTTTTACCTATATGTAGTAAATTATAGACGCGCGAATATTTTTTATCAATAAATTCAAATAAATATACTATTGGCATATTCCTTGCTGTAGGAGATGTGGTTTCCAAACAACAATGCACAACATGACTACGACATCCGCCATGGCAAACGAATATCCGGAAGCAACGCTTGCAAGCCGCTTGGTCCGTCTGGGAACAACGGATGAAGGAAATGAGGAAGAAGCCTTGAGGCTGCCGGCCGAAATTTTGGAAGAGGCGGGCTTTGAGTGTTCTTTTGACGCCTACGACCCGGACAGGCCGGACAGACGTTCTCTCATCGCCAGGCTGAACAAAAGCGACGACAGGCCCTCCCTGTACTTTGGGGGACACATAGACACGGTGCCTTATGGCGACGGCGCGTGGGAGCAGTATCCTCTCAGCGGCGCCGTGCGCGACGGCCTGCTTTACGGGCGTGGTTCCTGCGACATGAAAGGCGGCGTGGCCGCCCTGGTCTGCGCTTGCGCGGGCATGGCCCCCAAATTGGGCAAACGCGATCTCATCCTGCATATCTACGGAGGCGAGGAGCGCGGTTGTCTGGGTTCGCTGCACGCCACGAAGCGCCCGGAGGTGTTCGGCAACGCCGGGGCCGGAATTATCGCTGAACCGACTGATCTTGTGGCGCAGGTCGGCCACAAGGGAGCCCTCTGGCTGGAGGTCGAAACGCATGGACGCGCCGCTCATGCGTCCATGCCGGAAAAAGGCGACAATGCGCTCCTCAGGCTTCTTTCCGTTGCCGACAAACTGCGCGGTTTCAGGCCGGATGCATCACACCCCTGGCTCGGCTCCGGAACTTTTGCCCTGACCACGCTCCACGCCGGCAAAAACTGCAACTCCATCCCCGACAAGGCCATGTTGACTGTGGATATGCGCACTGTGCCGGGGCAAGATCACGCCGCCCTGTTTGAGTATTTCCAGAAACTGGCCGGGGACGGCGCGCAAGTGCGCAAGACTTACGACGGCCTGCCCGTGTGGACTGACCCGAGCTCAACGTGGTGCGCCAGAGCCAGGGCCAGGGCGGGGAGCATTTCAGGACGCTCCACGGATATTTCCTGCGCTCGATTTTTTACGGACGCCGCATCGGTCAAACGGCTTCTCCCCGATCTGCCCTTGCTCATCCTGGGGCCCGGCCAGCCGGAGAACGCCCATGTACGCGATGAAACCTGCCCGGTGGAGCAGATAGTCACCGCACGGCGCATTTACGAAGCGCTCATTGAAGACTGGTATTTCCCGGAAGACAGATAAGGAACTTTCATGGAAAATTTTTTCTTCCCCCGCATACGGCATTTCAGAACCGGAAATGAAAGTGAAGTGGAATCTCTCTATGCCGCTCTTTTCGAGAGGATTGACAATTACGAACCGGAACTTCGCATCTTTGAGGATCAAAAACCGGTTCACTCACGCGTCCTCAGCCAGGTCAGAGAACATTTTCTCCGTTATCCCAGGCCGGAAGACAGGCCCCCGCTTTTCTGCGTGCCCGTTGGAGTCAAGGGAATTTTCCGCACGCGCGGGGAACGCATTCGCGCCGGTTCCCTTTTGCCGGCAGATCTTTTCGTCGGCGAGGAAGCCCGGGTGGTTAAAGAGTTGCGGGAACAGGGGGCGATTATTCTGGGCATAACCGCCACCACGGAATTTGCTTTCGCCGCCCCGGCGGCAACCTGCAATCCCAACAATCACGCGCACACGCCCGGCGGTTCCAGCAGCGGTTCCGCGGCTGGCGTGGCGGCGGGTTTTTTCCCGTTGGCACTGGGAACACAAACCATCGGCTCGATTATTCGTCCGGCCTCTTTCTGCGGCATTACCGGCTTCAAGCCGAGCTACGACATCCTCCCCACCGAGGGACTGCTCTATTTTTCCCGCAGCGCGGATCATGTCGGCCTGTTCTGCTCAAGCCCGGAAGAAACAGAAACATGTCTTCAGGCGCTTGTTCCCGATTTTGTCCCCTGCCCGGAGCCCGCCGCAATCCGCCTGGGCATTCCCCGCGGCCCCTACCTGGATCAGGCGCTCACACAGACCGTCGGCAAACTTGAACAGTGTCTGGAAGAACTTGCCGGCGGCAAGGCCGTTTCCGTTGAGGTCACGGATATTCCCTGTCTGGAAAATATCGCGCAGATAAACAAAATCCATGAGGAGCTTATAGCCGCCGAACTGGCCCGGGAACACAAGCAGTGGTTCCGGCGCTATCAACCTTTGTACAGACCCCAGACCGCGTCCTGCATACTCCGCGGGCAGGCAGGCGGCACAGGGGCCATCTCGGCGGGCCGCAAGTCCCAGACCCGGCTGCGCAAAACGCTGGAAGCGATTTTGCGCGAGCGCGGCCTTGATGCTTTCGTGGCCCCGTCCGCTACAGGCGAGGCCGACAGAACACTGAACTCCACCGGCAACCCCATCATGAATCTGCCCTGGACGCATGCCGGGTTGCCCGTCATCAGCATTCCCATGGGAACGGGCGCGAACGGGCTGCCGCTCGGCATGCAGCTGGCAGGGGGTTTCCGTCAAGACGCGAAGTTGCTCGCAGTGGCGAAGTGCCTGTTCGGCATACTGCAACAGCCCAGGCGCGGCGATTTTCGGAGGACGCTATGAGTCCGCAACGTATTTTTGCGCAAACTGCGGCAGGATTGGCTGCCGTTCTGACGCCGGGGCAGGCTCTGGCCGAGGCGGCGTCCCTTTCCCAGGCGAACGGCGACATTATGTGGACGCTGATCGCGGCCATTCTGGTCATGTTCATGCAGCCCGGCTTCGCTTTGCTGGAGTGCGGGCTTGTGCGAACCAAAAACGCGGCCAACATCGTCATGAAAAACTTTGCGGACTTCGCCATAGGCGCCGGCGTCTTCTACGTTCTTGGTTTCGGGCTCATGTTCGGGGATTCGGCAAGGGGATTCGTGGGCACAAGTCTTTTTTGCCTGGGCGGCATGGACGCCGCGACCACCCAGGGACAATGGACCCTGACCTTCTGTTTTTTTCAGTCCGTTTTCGCGGCCACGGCCGCGACGATCGTCTCCGGCGGAACGGCCGAACGCATGCGTTTTTCAGGGTACATGCTGGCGAGCCTGCTGATTTCCGCCCTGATTTACCCGGTGAGCGGCCACTGGGCCTGGGCCGGCCTGTACGGCAATGCGCAAGGCTGGTTGGGGGAATTGGGCTTTGTTGATTTTGCCGGCTCATCGGTCGTGCATTCCCTGGGCGGTTGGATCGCCTTCGCCGGGGCCATCGTCCTCGGCCCGAGGCTTGGCAAGTATGGACCGGACGGCAAGGCGAGGGCCATTATGGGGCACAATCTCCCCTTGACCTCCCTGGGAGTTTTTATCCTGTGGTTTGCCTGGTTCGGCTTCAATTGCGGTTCCACGACAAGCGCCAACGGCAACATAGGCTATATTGCCGTCAATACCAATCTGGCCGCCTGTTTCGGCTTTCTGGGCGCCATGGCGGCAATCTGGCTCAAAACCGGAAAGCCGGATCCCTCCATGAGCTTCAACGGCGTGCTGGCGGGGCTTGTGGGCATTACAGCCGGATGTCTCGAAGTATCGCCCTTCGGAGCCATGATTATCGGGTTTCTGTCCGGCGTGTTGGCGGTGCTCTCAATACTTTTCATTGATCAGGTGCTGCGCGTGGACGATCCGGTCGGCGCCGTCTCCGTGCATGGCGTATGCGGCGCTTTCGGCACCGTGATGGTAGGCCTTTTGGCTGCGCCCGGCTATGGGGAACACCTGGGCCTGCTTTACGGCGGGAGCTCGGAACTGCTTCTGACGCAGGTTGTCGGGGTGCTGGCGGTTTTCGCCTGGGCTTTTGGCTTCGGTTTCATAGTCTTCAAAGTCCTTGACCGTTTTTTCGGTTTGCGGGTTTCGCCTCAGGCGGAGACAGAAGGTTTGGATTTGGCGGAGCACAGCACGGAAGCTTACAGCGGCTTCCAGATTTTTACCAATGAATGACAGAAGCACACTTCCGGCCGACAGGCCGGATTTGATTAACATCCTGTAACCTGGAGCATGCCATGAAAACACTCTTTTTCACACGCGCCCTGTTTGTCTGTTTGGCTCTGCTGGGGCTGCTGATGGCAGACCCGGCCCTTGCCGCCAAAAAAAGCGTCAAGGTGGGTTTCATCGGCCCCCTGACGGGCGGCGTAAGCGCCAATGGCCTTGGGGGGCGCAATTCCGCTGAGCTTGCCGTTATGGAACGCAATGAAGACCCATCGGCAAAGTTTCTCTATGAATTCACCGCGCTGGACGATGAATGCAAGCCCAATATCGGCGTCCAGGTCGGCACGAAAATGGGTGCCGACCGCAAGGTGATCGGGGCCGTCACCCACTACTGTTCGGCCGTGGCCCTGAGCGTTGTGGACATCTATCACCGTTTCGGCTTGCCTGTCATTGTCTGGGGAGCAGTGCAGCCGGACATAACATACGGCAACGACTACCCCGAAGTCATGCGCATTTGCGGCACCATGATCAACCAGAACGAGGAGGCCGCAAAATTCATGCGCTCCCAAGGGTACAAAAAATTCGCCATTTTGCATGACACTACGGACTACGGGAAGTCCCACAAGGATTTCTTTTCGAAATACCTGACGGAGAACGGCGGCGAGATCCTCGGCGTGTTCGGCGTCACCTCGGATCAACAAGATTTCACTGCGGAACTTACCAAAATAAAATCTCTCAACCCGGAGGTCATCTATTTTGGCGGACTGACGCCTCTCGGAGTGCGCATCCGTTCCCAGATGGATAAACTGGGGATAAAGGCCCAATTCGAGGGCACTTCCGGCATCAAGTCCGACGCCTTTATTGAGGGTTTGGGCAAGAACCTGGCCGAGGGCAGTCTGAGTTTCATTGAGGGCACTCCCACAGAAAAACTCCCCGGCGGCAAAAAATTTCTGGAATCCTATAAATCCCGCAATTTTTCCCAAGGACCGGAAGCATACGGCGCCTTTGCCTATGCGGCCATGGTGCGCATTCTGGACGCCATCGAAGCCGTGGGACCGGACAGAAAAAAAGTCACCGCCACCCTCAACGCCACCAAGGATGTTGATACCCTTGTGGGCAAAGTCACCTTTGACGATCACGGCCAGAACATCGTTCCGGCCATCAGCAAATATGTCGTTCAGGACGGCGTATGGGTGCTGTGGGAAGACAGTGAATACGGCAGCGGCAAACGCCGGCTCAAGCACTAAAGCAAGCTTCACGGGCGCCCGGAAGTCCGGGCGCCCACAAGCGCCAGGCAGGTTTTCGAGATGGAGCTCTTTCTGCAATTCTGCATCAACGGTCTCATGTTGGGCATGATGTACGCCCTGGTGGCCGTCGGATTCACCCTGTTCTTCGGTGTGCTGGACGTCATTGTTTTCTCTCACGGAGACACGGTCATGATCGGAGCTTTCGGCGGGCTTTCCATGTACTGGTGGCTGGGGGCCGTTTACCCGGGGCTGTCCTTGACCTGGACCGTCCTTTGGGTTTTTTTGGCCGCCGCGCTCGCCGTGACGGTAGTCGGCACACTTGTGGCCCGCTTTCTGATCATGCCTTTGCGCAAGGCGCCGCCCCTCAACACCCTGCTGGCCACAATGATGCTCGGCACCGTGTTGCGCGAAGCCATCCGTCTGTTTTTCCCGGACGGTTCCAACCCAAAGCCGTTTCCCCATCTCCTGCCCGAATGGTCTTGGCAAAGCGGCTCCCTGACCCTGCGTTTTGACAATGCGCTGCTCTTTCTTTCAGGGGCTGTGATGATTGTTCTGGTGCATCTGCTCATTACCCGCACCCGCCTCGGCATGGCCATACGGGCCGTCGCTCAGGATGAGGAGGCCGCCCAACTCATGGGCGTCAACTTCACCATGATAGTACTGGCCACCTTTGCGCTTGGTTCCGTCGTGGCGGCTTTTGCCGGCGTCATGAACGGTTTGTACTATAACGAAATAAATTTCGGGATGGGCCTGCTGCTCGGCGCCATAGGGTTCAGCGCCGCTGTGATCGGCGGATTGGGAAATATTTACGGAGCCATCCTCGGTGGTTTTATCTTTGCCTTTCTCCAGACTCTGGGGGCCGTAGCCCTGCCCTTCGCCAGCGCTTACAAGGATGTGTTCGCCTTCGGTTCCGTCATCGCGCTCATGGCCGTCCGGCCCACAGGTCTGATAGCCGAACCTTCAAGCCAGAGAGTCTGAATCCATGCGCCACCATCCGTCACGAGACCTTATCATACCCGGCCCGGCGGGCTGCGTCCTGATGGCCACGGCCTTGCTGGCATGGAGTATTTTGTTTTTGAAAGCCGAAGAGCAAATACCCATTCTCGTCTACATGATCTCCGGTTCCCTTCTGGTGTTGGTCGCGGCCCTGTCGGATCTGCACAAAAGCATATCGGCCACCATCAGTTCCAATGAAAGTTCCTGGGACAAATGTATGACGCTGACGCTTCTGGCTCTGATCCTGATTTTCCATGACGACCACTATACCCTTTTCCTGCTGGGCACCATCATGGTCTACGCCACGGCGGTTCTGGGGCTTAATGTGCAACTGGGATACACAGGCGTCATCAACTTCAGCGCCGCATCCTTTTTCGGCATCGGCAGCTATACGGCAGCCATGTCCTCCGCCGCGGGCCTGCCCTCGCTGCCGGCCCTGCTTCTGGGCGGCATCGTGGCCGCCCTGGTCGGTTGCGTGCTGCTCCTTCCGGTATTGCGGACATCCGGGCACTATGCCGCGTTGGTGACTATGGCCTTTGCCCTGCTTTTCCGGGTCTTCCTTGAAGTCAACGAGTGGTTCGGGGGCCCGCAGGGCATCGCTGTGGCGCCGCTCACCCTGTTCGGCCTGGACTTCAGCCAGGACATGCAACTGTGGGGAATTGAGTTTTCCTTTTATGTCAAATATGATCTGGCCTGTTTGCTCCTTCTGGTTCTGGCCTTTGGCTTTGTGCGCCGTCTGGAGCGTTCCTGGCTGGGCCTGTCCATGGACGCCGTCCGCTGTGACGAAACAGCCGGAGCCTGTTTCGGCGTTGACATCGCCCGGTGGAAAATAACGGCCTTTACTGTGGGCAACCTGCTCAGCGGTCTTGCGGGCGCCTTGTACGCCATGATGTTGGCCTATATCAGTCCGGCGAATTTCGCCTTCCCCGATTCCCTGCTTTTCCTCTCCATTCTGCTTCTGGGGGGCATGGGCAACAACTGGGGCGTGATTCTCGCGACTGTCTTTGTGGTCGTCATTCCGGAAAAATTTCAGGTGATCCAGGAATACAGGTATCTTATCTACGCGGCCCTGGTACTCTTCATGATTCTGTACCGTCCCATGGGCCTCTTGCCCCGCAAGGCGCGCAATTACGGGAGGCTTTCATGAGCGTTCTGCTTTCCTGCACGGGCCTTACCATGCGTTTTGGGGGACTGACGGCGCTGGACAGCCTGGATATGGCCGTGGAGGAAGGCGATGTTCTGGGTCTTGTCGGTCCCAACGGTTCGGGAAAAACGACCTTTTTCAACGTGGCGACAGGGATATATCGTCCTAGCTCCGGCAAGGTGCTTTTTCAGGATGAGGACATCACCGCGAAATCTCCCCAGGAAATATACCGCATGGGGATCGCCAGAACCTTTCAGCGCTCCCGCCTGTGCCTGGATCTGACGGTTTTTGACAACATCATGATCGGAAATCACAAAAACCTTGACTTCGGGATCATTCACAACCTTTTCAAACGGCGTTCTTTCATGGCGGAATACGAAGACAATCTGGAAAAAGCCCGGAGCATGCTCCACGCGCTCAACCCAGCTTTGGCCAAACGCATCCACCAACCGGTCGGCCTGCTCAACATGATTGACCGCAGAAGGGTGGAGGTTTGCCGCGCCCTTGTCAGCAAACCCAAGCTGCTTTTCCTGGACGAGCCTTCCGCCGGCATGACCCATGACGAAACACGCCGCCTCATGGACGAGGTTCTGGCATTCAGCAGGGCGGATGAAAAATTCACGCTTGTCCTTATAGAACACGAAATGGAAGTCATTCGGCGTACCACCAACCGCTGTATCGTTCTGAACTTCGGGCGCAAACTCTGTGAAGGCGATTACGAAAGCGTGACCGCCGATCCCTTTGTCCAGGAAGCCTATCTGGGAACCGACCTGTAACGGCGCGGGAGGGAGCGAAATATGTTCAGACCGATGCAAATTGAACACCTGCACGTCGCCTACGGCAATGCCTGTGTTCTCAATGATGTGAACATGGAGATAGGTCCAAAGCGCATCACCTGTCTGCTGGGCGCCAACGGTGCCGGAAAAAGCACGCTTATCCGCGCTCTGGTCGGTCTGACGCCGCCGCGCAGGGGGAGTATTTTTTTTGACGGCGAGGACATCACCCGCCTCGCTCCGCACCGCGTTGTGGCAAAAGGCATATCCTGCATACCGGAAGGACGCAGAATCTTCTCGAAAATGAGCGTGGAAGAAAATCTGCTCATGGGGGCCTATCAGGAAAAATCCCGGGGGGAAATCAAGGCCCGTCTGGACAAAGTGTATGACATTTTCCCCCGTCTGGCGGAACGCCGGGGGCAATTGGCCGGCACAATGTCCGGCGGGGAACAGGCTATGGTTTCCATAGGCCGCGGGCTTATGCCGGCCCCCAGGCTGATGATCATAGATGAACCGTCCCTGGGACTTTCTCCCGCTCTGGTCAAAGAGAACTTCCGCATCATCCGCTCCATCTGCGAAACCGGAACAGCGGTTTTTCTCGTGGAGCAGAACGTGCGCCAGACGCTTGCCATCGCTTCCTATGGCTATGTCCTCTCCCAGGGACGCGTTATCGCCCAAGGAACCGCTGAAGAGCTGAAAAGCGATTCCCAGGTGCAAAAAGCGTATTTCGGCTGAGGAGGATCAGGCCGGCTCCCCGTCGCTGTCTACAATGCGCCCTTGGAGCCAGACATACATATCTACTTCATGGCCCTCTTCCGGCGCGTAGTCGCCTAGGACGAAAGCGGATGCGTAGACCGGAAGGCACAACGGTTCTCTGTCCTCAAAGGGAAAGCTCATGTACAAAATTTTGATGGGCATTTTTTCCAGCGCGCATTCCGCCACGCCCTCCACAAGGCCGCGTACCTGATATTCACAGAAATTCCGTCCGGGGAAAATCATGCGTTTTCCCGCCAGGGGAATCTTGAGCGGCGGCACGTCCAACCTGCCTTTATCCGGATTTTTCGTCAACCAGTCCGCGGCCCACGCTTCAAAACGCGGCCCGCTGGTAATGGAGAGCTCGTCCAGCCAGGCTCTGCGCAACCCCCAGGCAAGGCCGGCCAAGGTGAAGGTGTGCGTGACGCCCGGCGTGAGCGCTTCCACATCCCTGTTGTAAAGGGGGGTAAAGAACCAGAGGGGGTTTTCCCCTTCAATCATGCTGACCGCAACATCGGCGAGATGACCGCGTTCCCAGGGACGCGCTTCCTCCACCATCAGGTCGTTGGGCAACCCCTCCAACAAGGGAGCAACCGTCACCGGGGCAAGCTTTCCCCCCTTCTCGCCGACCATGAGCACAGCCGCCCGTGAAGGCTGATCCTGCGGCCAGGCCATGAGCACATATTCCTTGCCGTCGCGCTCCCACTGCCAAACGGGACGCGTGCCGCCCGCCTCCAGGACAGTGCCGATGATCTGCGACATGACGGCGGCCGGGTTTTGCCCGGTCAGGGCGCCCCAGGCATCGCCCAGTCCCTCGAAATGGACTCGGTTTTTCCCTGTGAGAGCGGCCTTTGCTTCTTCGGGAGATATCTTCCTCGTCGAAAGCTTCTCCGTTGGGGGCTTCTTTGCTGCGTCTTTCGGCATAAGGCTTCCTGGCATGGCCCAAGCTGAAATTGTCCGTGTGCGCCGCGGCTAACGCCGATTGCGCCGTCCGTTTCTGTCCGCGCCGGACCCGCCCTTGCCGTCGTGTCTGTCATGCCTGTCATGACGCGGCGGGCGAGCCGTTTCATCAGGATTCCAGGCATGGCCCTGTTCTTCCAGCAACACGGCCTTGCGGCTGGCCCGGATGCGGTCCCCGTTCATTTCTATGACCTTCACCAGCATATCCTCGCCAAGGCGGGCCACATCACCGGGCTGTTCAACACGTCCTATATCAAGCTGGGAAACATGAACAAGGGCTTCCACATTGGGCAAAACTTCCACGATCACCCCGATTTCGAGTATCTTGCGGACTTTGGCCCTGTAATTTTTGCCCAGTTCCGGACGTTGATCATAGTAGGAAATCATCTCGCGCGCCTTGGCCAAAGCTTCCGCCGTCGGCGCGAAAATGGACACTTTGCCGGAGTCTTCGATATCCACGGAAGCGCCCGTGGCCGCCGTGATGGCCTTGATATTTTTGCCGCCGGGGCCAATAATCAGACGGATGATGTCGGGATTGACAAAAACTTCCGCGTGTTGCGGCGCATAGGGCGAAAGCTCTCCGCGCGGCGCCGCCAGGGCTTTGGCCATTTCGCCCAGAATATGCAGACGCGCCTCGCGCGCCTGTTGCATGGCGGCTTTCATGATATCCGTCGTCAATCCGGTGATTTTGATGTCCATCTGCACGCCGGTCACTCCGTCGGCTGTGCCGGCTATTTTGAAATCCATATCGCCGAGGGCGTCTTCATCACCCAGAATGTCGGTCAAAACAATAAACTTGTCGCTTTCCTTGATAAGCCCCATAGCCACGCCGGCTACAGGGGAGCTGATGGGCACTCCGGCATCCATAAGCGCCAGGGAACCGCCGCAGACGGCGGCCATGGAGGATGAGCCGTTGGATTCCATGGTTTCGGCCACCACACGCAACGTAAAGGGGAAATCCTCGTCCGGCGGCAAAATGGGGCGCAAGGATTTTTCCGCCAGGGCGCCGTGGCCGATTTCCCGCCGGGAAACGCGCACCGGCTTTACCTCGCCGACGCAGTAGGGGGGGAAATTGTAGTGCAGCATAAAACGCTTGGTCACATCGCCTGTCAGGGAATCCATCCTCTGTTCGTCTGTAGTGGATCCCAGAGTTGCGATAACCAAAGATTTTGTTTCTCCGCGGCGGAACAGGGATGAACCGTGGGCCCTGGGCAGAACGCCCGTCTGTATCTGGATGGGGCGCACACTGCGCACGTCGCGTCCGTCTATGCGCGTGCCTTCCTTGACAATGCGCTCGCGCACCAGCTTTTTTTCAAGATCGCCTATAATGTCGGGCACACGTTTGAGGTCTTCGGGGTTTTCCATAAAGACGTCATTTTCTTTCAACGCTTCGATGACGTGGTCCTTGACGGCCTTGCGGGCCTGCTTGCGGGGCAGTTTGTCCGGGATGCGCATGGCGGCGTCCAGGCCGGCTTTCCTGGCAAGCTCGTGAACACGCGCCACAAGAAAAGAATCTTCCTCCGGCGCGGTGAATTCCATCTTTTGTTTGCCGCACAGTTCGCAAAGTCTGAATTGCGCGTCAATAAGAGGCTGGATTTCCCTTTTGCCCCATTCCAGCGCCTCAATAATCACATCTTCCGTCAGAAAACGCGCGTCGCCTTCCACCATGGTCAAGGCGTCGCGCGAAGCCGCGAAAATGATGTTCAGATCGCTTTTTTCCTGCTGCTCGAATGAGGGATTGAGCACAAAACGGCCGTCAAGTCGCCCGATGCGCCCGCCGGCAATGGGTCCCTCAAAGGGCAGGGAGGAGACCATGAGCGCGGCCGAGGCTCCGGTCAGGGCCAGAACATCCGATTCGTTTTCCTGATCGGCGGAAATCACGCTGGCCAGAATTTGCACGTCCTCCCCGAGACCCTTGGGGAAAAGCGGACGTATCGGCCTGTCTATAAGACGGGAAACCAATGTTTCCCGTTCGGAAGGGCGTCCTATCTCCCTGCGAAAAAAACTGCCGGGTATGCGCCCGGCAGCGTACATTTTTTCCGAATATTCCACGGTAAGGGGGAAAAAGCCCTTGTCGGACTCCAGCGGCTGTGAACACACGGTGACCAGCACGACCGTGCCGCCGCTCTGCATCCACACCGCCCCATCGGCCTGATTGGCCAGGCGGCCGTTTTCAAATATGATTTCTTTGCCGCCGATTTCCGCGACAACGCGCGTCGGGTTGAAAATATCCTGTGACATTGCTTTGATTCCTTATAGTGACAAAATGGAGTCCGGCATAATCAGGGACGTTACTTGCGCAAACCGAGTTTTTCAATAAGCGCGCGATACCGCTGAATATCCTTCTTTTTCAGATAGTTGAGCATGTTTCGACGTTGGCCGACCAGTTTGAGCAGGCCGGTGCGGGAGTGAAAATCTTTTTTATGCACCTTGAAATGCCCGGTCAGGCCTTCAATACGCGCCGTCAGCAGGGCCACCTGCACTTCGGGGGATCCCGTATCGCCCTCGTGTTTGGCGTGGGCGTCAATAACAGCCTTTTTTTGTTCCGCATTCATTACCACAGCAATTCTCCTGTCTCAGGAAAGAGGTTAACTCCAAAGTCCCCGCACGACCGTCCAGCACGATGATTCTTCCTCACGCCCGGCCAGGGCCAGAGGCTCGCCCCGGTGCTGCAAAAGAGCTTTCCGCTCTCCGGCCGGCTCCGTCCGGACGCGGAATACGGGAAGCCCATTGCGTACGCGCTCCGCCTCATCGGACGTGAGGTCTATCCGGCTCCATTCCGGCAAAGCGTCCGCAAGGGGACGCACATGCCTTGTCAGAAGCAACGGTTCGGCCTCTATGTCCCGCAGGGCGCAGGACACATCCAGACCAAACGGGTGACTGTACTCCCGGGTCAGTTCCGTGAGCACGGCTCCACACCCCAAACGCATCCCCAAGCTGTGGGCCAGGGAGCGTATATAGGTGCCGGAACTGCAAGCGACCCGAAAGCGCACAAACGGCAAGCTCACATCAAGCGTGTCCGCCTGTGAAATTTCTGTTCTTTTGACCTTTTGCGGCAAATCACAACCTTTTCGCGCCAGCCTGTACAGAGGCTGCCCATTGTGCTTGGCGGCCGAATACGGCGGCACCGGTTGCTCACGTGCTTCGCGCCACAAGGCGATTTCCCGACGCACATCTTCAACGCTGACGCCGGACCACGGAGTTTCCTCAAGAATCCGGCCCTGGCAATCCCAGGTGTCCGTCGTCTGCCCCAGACGCAAAACCCCGCTGTAGACCTTGCGCCCCCCGGCCATCAGGTGGGAGGAAAGTTTGGTGGCCTGCCCCAGCAGAACCAGCAACACGCCCGAAGCCAGCGGATCCAGAGTGCCCGCGTGTCCGATTTTCTTTTGTCCCATCCGCTTCAGAGCGGTGAGGCAACGCGCGGAAGTGGGCCCCGATGATTTGTTCAGCACCAAAATTCCGTGCATCTGACGTATTCGCCAAGATTGTTCCGGTCGGCGCCGTTCGGACATGGCGTCGGCGCAAGCATTTCCATCCGCATCGGTCATACGCGATTTCGTTTCCTATCAGCAATAGGGCGGAATGTCAAAGCGTTGCCGGGGCGTTCAGAAGGCATACCCCAGGGAGAGCATATAGATGTTGCCCACCACGTTTTCCGTGCGGCCGCCCGTTATGCCTGCGTCTCCCCGTATCCCGGAACTCCTTGTCGAGCCGTAGTCCACGGGATTGACCCAGATATGCACGTAGGCGAAATCCAGCGTGAAGTCGTTCCACTTGACGCCCGTGCCCAGGGTCAGCATTTGCCGACCGTTGGTGGGGATCATGTAATCGGCGTATTCCTCGTTCACGACCGGCGTTTCGTACCGGAAACCGGCCCGCAGCGCCCACCAGTCCAAGGGTTTGTACTCGGCGCCGAGGCTGAAGCTCCATCCGTCGCGCCATTCCTTATTGTTGATGGAGGAGTAGCCGCTGTCCATATATATGTTCAGCGCGTTGTACGTTGACCAACGCGTCCACATGACGTCGGCCTCCAGGCTCAGGTTGTCCAGAGGCTTCCAGGCTATTCCCAGCGCAGCGGAATCCGGCAGTTGGATTGTGGTATGGGCGTCGGTGTTGCGGGCTTCCGGCAAGTGCCTTTTGGGGATGACGGAAGAAAACCGGCCGGGGTTGGTCAACAAATTTTGTCCTTGGCGCGAAAATTCCACGTCTCCGCTCACGTTGAGAGTCACCTGACTCTTGTAGGCCAGGCCCACGGACCACTGGTCATTGAGGCGCATGTGCAGGCCGAGATGGGCGCCGTAGCCCCATCCGTCGCCCTGCAACTGCATGTCGTTGTCTTGCAATGGGCCGGGCATGCCTTGTTGGGTCAGCGACATCATGGGGATCTTGGTGCCCATATAGAGACTGGCGTACATCACTTCCAGACCGGCCGACACGGAAAACATATTGTTAATTTTATAGGCCAGGGTCGGCACAAAGGACAGTGTCTGCACGCCGATGTCATACACGTTGTAGCGCCCGTTCCATTCGCCGTCATAGGAATTGCCGAGGCCGAAACGGGAAAAGGCACCCAGGCCCAGCCAGACGTTGTCGTTGAGCTGGTAGCTGGCATAGGCGTGCGGGGCGAACCAGACTTTGGGCTTGGTGGTGGTGTAGTGCGCTCCGTCACGCCTCTCCGTCTTCACCGTGCCCAGAGGAGCCACCAGAGCGCCGCCGCCCATCAGGTTCACGCCGGGCAACTGGGTTATGCCGGCCGCGTTGTAGGCCAGCGCCGAAACATCGTCGGCCATGCCCGCAACGCTTCCGGCCATGCCCAAACCACGCGCGCTCCATTCCTGCATGGCGAAACCTTCCGCCTGGACCCGCGTACAGAAAAAAACAAATGCCAACAGACCGAGCCCGCAGGCTCTCAAAAATTTCATGCCGTCCCCCAAAGAATACGCATGACAAAGACAGCGGCAACGGATATTCCGTTTTTCGCGGCGCTCCTGTCTTTGATGTTGTCTGCTTGCTGGAAAAACTTCAGAATTATAGCATATTCACAGGATCAATGTCAAGACTGATCCGCACCGAGTCTTTTTTATTGACCGCCTTGGCCACAAAATACAGATGCCTCAGATCCGGCCAGTTCCGCCCCTTGAGCAGGCAGTGGAAACGCCTGCGGCCGCGTAGAAGAGGCAATGGGGCCGGGGCCGGACCAAGCACGCGCACCCCTGTGGCCCTGCCGCGCTCACGGACGGCTCCGGCTATTTCCCCCAGAATTGTCGTCCCTTCATCGCTGTCCACCGCGAAAGAAATACGCAACAGGGCCAGATGCACAAAGGGGGGGTAAACACGTACACGGCGGCGTTCCAACTCTTCGGCGTAAAAGCCCTCCGTGTCCGCTTTGCATATGTACTGCCAGCAGTAGTGCCGCGTATCCCGCGTCTGGATCAGCACGCGCCCCGCCTTTTCGCCCCTGCCGGCGCGTCCGGCCGACTGCATGAGCAGCTGGAATGTGCGTTCCGCCGCACGGTAATCCGGAAGATTGAGTCCCACGTCTCCGTCTGCCGCCACAACCAGTGTGACTTGGGGGAAGTGGTGTCCTTTGGAAAGCATTTGCGTTCCCACCAGAATGGGCGATTCCTGGCGGGCGAAGGCGGCCAGAATTTCCTCCATGCGGCCGGGGCGGCGGGCGCTGTCTTTGTCCAGACGCAGCACCGGAACGCCCGCCAGGGTAGTCAGCTGCTCGGCGAGTCGTTCCGTGCCCTCCCCGAGGGGGAGAAAGAGCGTTCCTCCGCAGCCCGGACAGGGCGAGGGAAACGGAACGGAATACCCGCAATAGTGACAGACAAGCCTCTCCCTGCTCTTGTGGTAGGTCAGGCCGATTTCGCACTGCGGGCAGCGCCGCGCCTTGCCGCAGTCCGGACAAAATATCAGGGGAGCGTACCCCCGTCGGTTGAGCAGCACAACAGCCTGCTCCCCCTTGCCCAGGGTTTGGCGCAGGGCGTCTTTGCTCTCCGGGGCAAGAAGAGCGTCCGCCTCCGCGAAAAGCGTATTTTTGTCCAATTTCACCATTTCCACCGGTGGTTGCGGGCGTTCCGCCACACGCCGGCTCAGACGCGACATCGGCAGGACGCCGCTTTGGGCCGCATGCCAGGTTTTCAAATCCGGCGTCGCCGAGCCGAGGAGCAACAGGCCGTGATTGCTGCGCATTCTGAACCAGGCCAATTCCTTGGCCTGATAAGAAAAATTTTCGTCCTGCTTGTAGGAGGCGTCGTGTTCCTCATCCAGCACAATGCAGCCGGGACGCGGCACGGGCAGAAACAGGGCCGAGCGTGTGCCGATCACAAGGCAGGGCAGCCGCCGCGCGCCCAACTCCCTGAACAGGAGTTCTCTGCGGGCTGCGGACTGGTATCCGTGGTACAAATACACCGGACTGTCCGGCAGGGCATGGACGGCGTCCCGCCGCAATTTGCAGGCCAGGGCCACTTCCGGGGCGAGCAGAAACATGCTCCTGCCCCCGGCAAGGCACCGTTTGGCCAATTCCAGATACACCGCCGTCTTGCCACTGCCCGTTACTCCGAAAAGCAGCCGGAAAGCCGGCTCATCCCTGTCCAGAGCGGCGCCGGCCTCGGCCAAAGCCAAGGCCTGCTCGGCGTTCAGTTCAAAGGGCGGATCAAGGGGGGGCGGCGGAACGTCCGTCCTTCCGCCGGCATCCTCATCGCTTTCCTGCGTGAGGCCGACATGGCCGGCCCGGATGAGCGCGTTCAGCGGCTGGCACGCCCCTGGCCCAAATTTCCGCAACAGGGCACGTCTGCTCACTGCCCCGTGCTCATGCAGAAATTCCAGCAGCGCCGATTGACGCTCGGCATTGGGGCGCACGGGCCAGGGCGGCTCGACCCTCAGCAGGCACAATTCCCCGTCCGCGGCATCTTCGCCCGTGATGAGAAGGCGCGCATCGCCCTTTACCATCTCCCGCGCCAGTTCGGCGCGTTCCGTCTGCGGCAGGCGCCTGATGTGGGCGAGCGTGAGGCTTTCATTTCGTCCGCTGCCAAGCCGCCTCAGCCGTATTTTCGCTGAACGCAGGCCCTTCGGCAGGGCATGCCCCAGAATGCTCCCTATAGACTGGCCCTGGCGCAGGGCTGTCTCCTTGAACATGTTCAGCAGTTCCTCCCGCAACAGCGGTTCGACCTCCAATACCCAGCACAGAGGCTTGCAGGCGACGCCGACGGGCAGGCCAGAGGCTTCTTTCACGTCCAGAACCACGGCCGCTCTGTGCATGCTCTCGCCCAGGGGCACGACGACGCGCAGGCCGGGCCGCCGGAAAGCTTCGGGAAACTCCGGCGGGATCTCGTAGGTCAGGGCGCTGTACGGGGGGCTCAGCAGGGCGACGTCGGCGAACATGCGGGCAGCATACGCCCTGCGTGGCCGGCGGGCAAGTGTAGTGCTCCCCAAAAACATCTCGAAAAAATATCTTGAAAATCTCTTGAAAAATGAACGGGTATCAGGCAATATTCCCCAAATGAATTTTGAACTTTTTGTCGCCCTGCGTTATCTCTTTTCGCGGCGCAGGCAGACTTTCATATACGTCATCTCCGTCATGTCCATTCTGGGCGTTGCCTTGGGCGTCGGGGCTCTGGTTGTTGTGCTGGGTGTTTACAACGGCCTCACCACGGATATGCGCGACAAAATACTCGGCGCCAACGCTCACGGAGTCGTGCTCTCGCACCTGCCTTCGGCTTTTGAAAACAACGGCGAGCTGAGCCGGCGCATTGCCGGCGTGCCGGGCGTTACCGCAGAATTGCCCTTCATATACACAGAGGTTATGCTTTCAGCCGGAAACGGCGTCAAAGGCATCGTACTGCGCGGCGTGGAGCCTGACAAGGCGGAGCGTGTGCTGACCCTGCTCAGCCGCATGCAGTACGGATCCGTACGGGACCTTGAACGTGAAGGCGCGCCCGGCATTATCGTGGGGGCCGAATTGGCCCGCCGGCTCGCCCTCGCGCCGGGCAGCCGCGTCAATCTGCTTTCCCCTTCCGGGCAAAAGAGTACGACCGGTTATTCTCCGCGGGTGCGTCCCTTTGAAGTCGTGGGTATTTTCAAGACCGGCATGTTCGAATATGATTCCTCTCTGGCTTTCGTCACCTTGTCCGCCGCCCGCGATATCCTTGGCCTGCCCCCGGATTTTCTCTCCGGCGTCGAAATCACGGTCTCGGATGTTTTTCAGGCCGACAAAATCGCCGACAGCTTGGCCCGGACGCTGGGCGCGCCCTTTTACGTGCGCACCTGGATGGACATGAACGCCAATCTTTTTGCGGCCCTCAAACTGGAAAAATTCGGCATGTTTATTCTGTTGGCAATGGTAGTGCTCATTGGCTCTTTTTCCATCGTCACCAGTCTTGTCATGCTGGTCATGGAAAAAACGCGCGATATCGCCATTATGATGTCCATGGGGGCAACATCCGGAAAAATCCGGCGCATTTTCATGCTGCAGGGATCCATCATCGGGATCATGGGCACCTTGCTGGGCTACGCCCTGGGCTTTGCCCTGGGTTTTCTGCTCAAACGCTATCAGTTCATCAAGCTGCCAGACAATGTGTACACAACAGATCATCTGCCCATCATCATCACGGCCCCGGACGTGGCCCTGGTGGGGGTGAGCGCCCTGGCGCTCTGCTTTTTGGCAACCCTGTATCCGGCCCGACAGGCGGCGCGGCTCAATCCGGCCGAAGCCCTGCGCTACGAATGACCGCGGATCTGTATACATTTTCAGGAGTGGGGAAAAAATTTTCAGCTCCGGGAGAGGAACTTGAAATTTTCAGCAATATCAGTTTTTCCATACAGGAAGGGGAGTCCCTGGCCATTGTGGGCGCTTCCGGCTCCGGCAAATCTTCCCTTCTGCATCTTATGGGAGCGCTGGACACCCCCACAAGCGGAAAAATCTTCTTTGAAGGCGATGATATGGCGGTAATGAGTCTGGAGGCGAAAGCGGCTTTTCGCAACAAGACGCTGGGCTTTGTCTTCCAGTTCCACCACCTCCTGCCGGAATTTTCGGCGGTGGAAAATGTGGCCATGCCGGCGGTGATAAACGGCGCGCGCCCAACGGACGCCCTGCCCGAGGCGACGCGCCTGCTGGAGCGCATGGGCCTGGGCGCGAGGATACACAGCAAAACGACGACGTTGTCCGGCGGTGAGCGACAACGGGTAGCCATAGCGCGGGCTGTTTTCCTGCATCCGCGTGTTTTGCTGGCCGACGAGCCTACCGGCAATCTGGACGAAAACACGGGAACCTCGGTCAACAACCTGCTGCGGGAACTCAACCGGGAACGCGCCATGACCCTGGTTGTGGTGACTCACAACAGAGAACTGGCGGCCGGCATGGACCGCGTTATGGAGCTGAAAGCCGGCAGACTGCTGCAACAGGACATGACGAACCAGACGCTGATGAGGCGACAACAGGCAACGCACCATTGAGGCGACAGCACAGGCGGAGAATCGTATGAAAAAATTCCATCACTGTCCGACAAAAATTTTTCGCAACATTCTTTGTTGCCTGACCCTCGCGGCGATTGTGGTTGCGCCGTATGCCGCGCGGGCCGCCCAAAACCCAACGGTGCTCATTGTGCCTTTCCAGGCCAACGCCGGCCCGGAAATGCCCAACGCCTCACAGAGTATCCCGAGCATAATCGCCGAGCAGATCAAGCAAAGCGGTCTCGTCCCCGTGCCCATGAACCGCGCGTCTTCTCTCCTCCGCTCCTCCAGCGGCTCCGTCAACCTGGCTGCCGCCCGCGAAATGGGGAAAAAGGCGGGAGCCGACCTCGTCATCTACGGTTCCTTCAATCAGATAGGCGAGGGGTTCAGCATGCAGACGCGCCTTGTCCCCGTCAAACAAGGCGAGGCCGCGCCGCTCTCTTATGAACGGCCCAGCCTCACAGCCCTGACCGAATGCGCGGCGGACCTGGCCGGCAAGGCCGCCGCCATGCTGAACAGCGGGAAAGCGGCCCCGGAGGATCGGACAGTATTGGTGCCCATGCGCGGCGCCGCTCCGGCCGGGGGCATTGCCGACATTCAGATACGCGGCATGAAAGTGATGGATCCGGATATGGTGCTCATGCGCCTTACCGTGCGCAAAGGGGACAAGCCGGACGCGAACGCCATCAATGAGGAAGTCAAGCGCATTTGGGAAATGGGCTATTTCAGCGATGTCCAGGCATCCATGGAAGGCGGCGTTCTGGTCTTCACCGTGACGGAAAAGCCACGCATTGAAAACATTGTCGTGGAAGGCGCGGGAGACATTGACAAAGACGACGTCCTGGGCGCCATGGGCACCAAGACGGGCAACTCGCTCAACGAGCAGATGCTCTCCGACGACCTGCAGAAAATCACTGAACTTTACCGCAAAGAAGGCTACTATTTGGCCAAGGCGGATTACAGACTCGAACAACGTCCAGGCGGCCAGGGCGCGGTGCTCACCATATCCATCACGGAAGGGAAAAAACTCTACATCAAGGAAGTCAAGGTTGATGGCCTCAAACAGCTCAAACAAAGCGACATGAAAGACTATATGGCCCTGCGGCCGCGCAACATCATTTCTTTCATCACCGGCACGGGCACGCTCAAGGAGGAATATCTGGAGCGGGACACCAACGCCATTGCCGCTTACGGCCTCAACGAGGGCTTTGTGGATATTCAGGTCTCCGCGCCGCAAGTTGACTACAGGGAAGACGGCATCTACATCACCTTCCACGTGTCCGAAGGCGAACGCTACAAAGTGCGCAGCGTCAACTTCGCCGGCGACGTCATAGCGGACGAGGACAAAATGCTGGATGTGGTGCAGATGGACGAATGGCAGAAAGACAATTCCTATTTTTCCCTGACCGTCATGCAGGAAGATTCCAAACGCCTCACGGACTTCTATGCGGACAAAGGCTACGCCTTCGCCGAAGTCGACACCAAGATACTCAAGGCCGACGACGGCAGTCCACTGCTTGACGTGGGTTATGTCATTACCAAGAAAAACAAGGTGTTCATTCGTCGTCTCTCTGTGGAGGGCAACGTCAAAACGCGCGACAACGTCATCTTGCGCGAAATGCGGCTCGGCGACGGCGACATGTACCAGGCGTCCAAATTGCAGCGTTCCACAGAACGCCTGAACAGACTGCGCTATTTCGCGGCTGTGGACACGGAACTCATCCCCACGGGCCGGGAGGACGAAGTAGACCTCAAGATAAAGGTCAAAGAAGCGAACACAGGCGCCCTCATGGGCGGCATAGGCTATTCCACCTATTATGACGTGGGCGTTTCCGCCTCCATTATGGAACGCAACCTTTTCGGCCGGGGCTATTGGCTCCAGCTCCAGGGCTTTTTTTCCTGGCGGCGCACATCGGGCGTGCTGTCATTCACAAACCCGCGCGTTTACGACACCGACCTTTCCATAGGCAACGACATTTACTATATCCACGACTACTGGGACGACTTCACCAAGGATACCGTGGGCGACACCATCAACTTCAACTATCCTGTCGGCGAATACACCACCGCCGGCGTGAGTTATCGCCTGGAACGCTACGAGTTGTACGATGTGGACGACTACGCCTCGCCGTATATATCCGACTACAAGGGAACCAACTGGACAAGCGCCATATCCGGCCGGATTCTGCGCGACACCACCGATGCCAAGGACAGACCCACCAAGGGCACCATCTCCCGCCTGTGGGCTGAATACGGCGGCGGCGGGTTGGGCGGCACAGACAATTTCGTCAAGGCGGTGGCCGACTGGCAGGGCTTTATCTCCTTCAACCCGCAAAACACCTTTCATGTGCGCGGGCGACTTGGCGGAGTTTTCCAGAACACGTCGGACAGAGTGCCGGTGTTCGAGCGTTTCTGGCTCGGCGGCATGGACACCATACGCGGCTACAGCTACAGCGACATCTCTCCCCGCGACTACAAATACGGCGGAGAACATGTGGGCGGAGACCGCATGGGCATATTCAATATCGAGTATATATGGACATTCCAGAAAGACATCGGCCTTGCCCTGGTGCCCTTCCTTGACGGTGGATTCAATATTGATCAGAAGACTATGGGCGACAATCTGGACAAATACTGGGTTTATTCCACGGGGCTGGAGTTGCGCTGGCGCTCGCCGATGGGCGATCTGCGCATAGCCTACGGCATCCCCCTGTCTCAGGACTATGACAAGGAACGGGAACAGGGTCGTCTGGAGTTCAGCATGGGGCAATTCTTCTGATCCGGCGCGCAATGACAAAAAGGAGAACCAGTGAAACATCTGCTGCTTACACTGTGCCTGGTTTTGGCTCTGGCCCTGACGGCTCCGTTCGCCGGCGCGGCTTCCGGCGGGGCCGCTGAAAAACGCATGACCCTGCCCAAGCCGACCGTGAGCGGCGGCATGCCCTTGATGAATGCCCTCGCGGCACGCAAAAGCACCCGGAGCTTTGACAGCAGGGCCATCAGCGAACAGAATTTGAGCAATCTGCTCTGGGCGGCCTGGGGTATCAACCGGACGGACGGAAAACGCACCGTGCCTACTTCCCGCAACAGGCAGGAAGCCGCGCTCTTCGCGGTGCTGGAAAGCGGCGTCTGGCGCTATGAAGCGGCCGACAACAGTCTGACGCTCGTTGTGGTCGGAGACGCGCGCGGGCGGTTCGGCGGCGCTCCGCTGACGTTAATATTCGCCGCCAAAGCCGGGGACGATGGGGGCATGCACGCCGGTTCCATGTATCAAAATGTCGGGTTGTACTGCGCTTCCGTGGGCCTGGGCAATGTGGTCAAGACAACGGGCAGGGCTGAATTCGCCCCAACCCAGCTCAAGCTGCCGGACGAATACAAGGTGTATGTGGTGCAGTCCGTCGGCTGGCCAAAATAAGTCAACCCATTGATTTTGTCGCGAACAGGCTGATCGCATGTTTGTTCTGCTGCTCGGCCTGCTTGTCTTTCTCTGGTTGCTTGTCAGGGCGTTGCTGCCGTTGTCGCTTCCCCGGGGGGTGAAAGCGGTTGTTGCCGTCCTGCTCTTCATCTTTTCCTTTCAGCATTTTTTTTACCGATATTTTTTGGGCGGCATGGCCTCCCCGGAACTGCCCTTCCCGTTGCTGCTGCTCGCCACCGGCGTCTTTGTCGCGCTGCTTTTCCTGTTTCTGCTCACTCTGACCTGGGATATTGTCCTTGTCCTCAACCGGCTTCGCATGGGGACAAGGCGGCGCGGCGCTTTTTCGCCGGGCAGGCGGCAGGCCGTCATGACCTGTCTGGCCGTCATCCCGGCTGTTTGCGGCGTGCGCAACGCTCTGGCCGTGCCTGAAATCCGGCGTCTGGAGACGGCCCTGCCCGCATTGCCCGCGGCGCTGGACGGCCTCACCATCGCGCAGATCAGCGATTTGCATGTGAGTTCGCTGTTGCACGCCCCGCGTGTGCGGGCGATTGTGGACGGAGTGAATGCCCTCAAGCCGGACATTGTCGTCTTCACCGGGGATATGGTGGACGGTTTTCCCGACAGGCGGGCCGAGGGCGTGGCGCCGTTGCGGGATTTGCGCGCGGCGCGCGGAATTTTTGCCTGCGCCGGCAATCACGAATATTATGCGGATTTTAATGCCTGGATGCGGGTGTTCCCCAACCTCGGCATTCACACGCTCCTGAATACACATCGGACACTGCCCGTCAACGGGGAGAATCTTGTCCTGGCCGGCGTGACGGACATTGTGGCCCCGCGTTTCGGTTTGCCCCCGCCGGACACGCGGGCCGCGCTGGCCGGCGCTCCAGAGGACGCCTTCACCGTTCTGCTGGACCACAGGCCGATAAACGCGGCCGCCAATGCCGAAGCCGGGGCGGATCTGCAACTTTCCGGCCACACTCACGGCGGTCAGATTTTGGGCATGACAGCCCTTGTGGCCGCTTACAATCAGGGCTATCTTTACGGCTGGTATCAGCGCGGCAACATGAAGCTCTATGTCAGTTCCGGAGCCGGATTGTGGAGCGGCTTGCCGGTGCGCCTCGGCGTGCCTTCGGAAATAGCGGTCTTGACCTTGCGCAGGGGCTGAACTGCGGACATGGAAAGCGATTGCCTGCTCGTCACTGTGGAACGCGGTCGTACGGCCATGTTTCGCTTCCTGCTTGAAGCCCATGAAAATTTGGCCTATTTCACCGTTCTGGAACGCGGGACAGCCCTGCTCAAAGTGATCTTTGCGCCCCAGCAACGCACTCAGGTGCTGGCCGCCCTGGAAGAAATATCCGCCGCGGTTCCCCTGCAAATCAAGGAATGGCCGGCCTCCGCGAACAGAAGAGAAAGTTGCGCCCGGCAGGTTCGGGAGATACGTGCCGGGCGCGAGGGCGGGACGCGTATTACCCCTAACCGCGCCCCGTCCTGATTCGGGAATTTCTATCCGCCGCCGTCCGTGGATGCGTTGAGGGCATTGATGGCGTTCTGCGTGTCCTGGCTCAGGGAATCGGCCTCCACCACGACGACCATGCCCCCGTTTTCCCCTTTGCCCACAAACTCGGCGTGCTCGTGACCGTCCTTGTCCGTGCTGCCCTTGTACTCCCACCCGTCCGCGCCCATGTCGACCTTGACGCCGTCGCCGTCCACTGTGATGCCGATCTGGGTCAGATCGTTGACTTTGGATACATCCACGCCGCCCACGGCGATTTCCATATCCTTGTGGTCGTCCAGCAGGTTGTTCATGTTGCTGAGCAGGGAGTCCAGGGAACCGGTCCCGTCCACAAGCAGGGCGTCAATGCCGTCGCCGCCGGAAATCGTGTCGGTTGGGTGATAGACGATGAGGTCATTGCCTGCGCCGCCGTGGATTTCGTTGCTGCCCGCCCCACCGTCCAGGTAATCGTTGCCGTCGCCGCCATAGAGAACGTCATTGCCGTCGCCGCCGTCCAGGAAGTCGTCGCCGCCGCGGCCGAAAAGCCTGTCGTCGCCGTCGCCGCCGAAGATCGTATTGTTGCCGCTGTCGCCGTAGACAATATCGTTGCCGTCAAGGGCGTCAATGCTGCCGGCGCTGGCGGAAGCCAGCAGAATGTCATCTCCGGCGGTCGCTAGCGGAGCGGTATCATGCACCTCCACCAGCAGGTATTGGTCGCCCTTGGTGTAGAGATGGTAATCCGCGCCGTCCAGGTGGACGCTTTCCGGGCTGCCCCAGCCCTTTGTCGGGTCGACGTTGACCGTGTCGTTGGCGTCCGCGCGGATGATCAGCCCGGTATTCAGCCCGGCGTGGTCATCCAGCATGGCCTGGAAGGCGGCGGCGGCGCCCGCGAAGTAGCCGCGCAGATCGCCGCCCAGGCTGTCGTCGCCGTTGGGCAGGGCGTCGAGGTTGAAGGTGAGAACATTGGCCCTGGCCTCGCCCACATTGGCGCTGGTCGCGTCGCGCAGGTCGAGAATTTCGATGCCCTTGATCGTGTTTCCGGCCAGCAGAGAACTCAGGTTGATCGCTCCGGCGTCGTAGCCCAGGTTCAGGGCGTCTATGCCGTCGCCGCCGTCAATGGTCGCGCGGCCAAGAGAGCCGCCGACGGCGATACGGTCGTCGCCCGCGCCCGTGCTGACGGAAACGGAGGCCAAACGCTCGCCCAATACTACTGAGGTAGCGGAAACGGAAAGGTCGCCGCCGATGAGTACGGTGTCGTTGTGCTCCCCTTCGCCGGTTGTGATGGTGACCCTGCCTGCCGACTCGCCGTGCAGGTCGCGGTACCCGTACGCTTTGACGTCGCCGTCAATGACGATGGTCTTCTCTCCGCCGTCCCCGGCGTCAATGACAACATCGGCAACATTCGACGAGCCGCCCGTATTGGCCGTGACGCCGCCGCCGATGTGGATGGAGTCCTCGCCCGCGCCCGTGGAAATGGTGATGTCGTTGTCGCTGCCTATCCCTCCGGCGGTGACGGAGCCGCTGATGTTCAGCTTGTCGTTGTCGTTCAGGCCGCTGCCGCCGAGATCAATGGTGCTCCCCGACTGGCTGTAAACGGTCACATCCCCGTTGATGTTGACCGTGTCGCTGCCTTCGCCGGTGATGATGTGGGAATAGCTCAGGCCGCCGCCTATGTTCACGACGTCGTCGTCCGGCTGGTCCGCGCCGATCGCCCCGGCGGTGTTGATGGTGCTGCCCGCGACCTTGCCGCCTATGTTCACGGCGTCCGAGCCCTCGCCGGTGATGATGGAGCCGCCGAAGGTTCCGCCTATGTTCACCGTGTCCGCGCCGTCCTTGGCATCAGCGGGGTCCGTCGCGGATTTGCCCGTGTTGATGACGACGCCGCTCGCGGAACCGCCTATGTTTACGGTATCCGCGCCCGCGCCGGTAGCCACGGAAACATGGCCGGCGCCCAGACCGCCGACGCCGGCGTGGACGAGACTGCCGCCGATGGTCACGACGTCGTTGCCCTCGCCGCTGCTGATGTCCACGGCAGCGTAGGACCGCTGCCCGCTCTTATAGCCGTCCGTGGCCTTGATGTCCCCGCCGATGGTGACGGTCTTGTCTCCGCCGCCTCCGGCGTCAATGTTGACGCTGTTCCTCGCGTAGTAGTAATCGCCCGTATAGGCCGTGACGTCGCCCTTGATGTCTATCGTGTCCGTGCCCTGGCCGCCGGTGATGAGAAGGGACTGATTGCTGTTGCCCGAAGCCTCCAGGGAGCCGCCCACCAGCAACGTGTCGTCGCCGTCGCCGAGATCCAGTACCGTGCTGGTGGAGTTGCCGATCCAGTTCGCGTGGACGTCGCCCGCAATGTCCAGCTTATCCGATCCCTCGCCCATATGTACGGTGGAGTCGTACACGCTTTTGTCCACTGTGATGCTGTCGTTGCCGGCCGCCGTGACCACTGTTGATGTGTACGCGTTTCCGCCTATGTCCACGGTTTTCACGGCCGTATCCGTTGTGGAGGCGGCCGCCGCCGTCGAACCTTCGCCGGCCAGGATGGAACTGCCCGTCGCGCCGCCGGCCAAGCTGACCACATCCTCACCCGCGCCGGTGATGATGGTGGAACCGCTGAGGGAGTAGCCGTTGGTTCCGCCGCTGATGGTGACCGTGTCCGTGCCGTCCGCGACAGTTGTGGCGTCCGTCGCGGCTTTGCCCGTATTGATGACGACATTGCGCGCAACGCCGTCTATGTTCACGGTATCCTCGCCCGCGCCTGTGGCAAGGACGGCATGGCCGGAGCCCAGACCGCCGACGCCGTCGTGGGCGAAATCGCCGCCGATGGTCACGACGTCGTTGCCCTCGCCGCTGCTGATGTCCACGGCAGCGTAGGACCGCTGCCCGCTCTTGTAGCCATCCTTGGCCGTGACGTCCCCGCCGATGGCGATGGTCTTGCCCCCGCCGCCTCCGGCGTCAATGCTGACGCTGTTGGTCGCGTAGTAGTAATCGCCCGTATTGGCCGTGACGTTGCCCTTGATGTCTATCGTATCCTTGCCCTGGCCGGTGCTGATGAGAAGGGACTGATTGCTGTTGCCCGAGGCCTCCACGGAGCCGCCGATGTGCAGCTCGTCGTTGTCGTTCGGCCCGCTGCCGCCGAGATCCAGAACGGTGGAGGTGGAGGAGTTGATCCAGTTCGCGTGCACGTCGCCCGTGATGTCCAGCGTATCCGAGCCTTCGCCTGTGCGCACGGTGGAATTCTGCACATTCCCGCCGACGGTCAGGACGTCGTCGCCCGCCGCTGTGACCACGGTGGAGATGTAGACTGTGCCGCCCACATCCACGGTTTTAACGGCCGTATCCGTTGTGGAGGCGGCTGCCGTTGTCGAACCTTCGCCGGCCAGGATGGAACTGCTCGTCGCGCCGCCGGCCAGGCTGACCTTATCCTCACCCGCGCCGGTGATGATGGTGGAGCCGCTGAGGGAATAACCGCCGGCCCCGCCGTTGATGGTGACCGTATCCGCGCCGTCCACGGCGTCTCCGTCCCTGTCCGCCTTGCCCGTGTTGATGACGGTCCCGCCGCTCACCGTACCGTCCACAATGACCGTATCTTCACCCGCGCCCGTTTCGATGCTGACGGTGCCGCTGCGCCAGGCGCCGGGATTGGGTTGCGCCTGAACCGCGTCAACCGAGATGTTGCCGCCGATGTGCAGCGTGTCGTCGGCCTCGCCGGTCTGGATGCGCACGTTGCCGTACTGGTCGGTGCTGTTCCGGTCATAGTATCGGTACGCCTTGACGTCGCCGCCGATGTCGATGGTCTTTTCCCCGCCGGTTCCGGCGTCAATGACAATGTCGCTGGTGTTGCCGACATATTTCCCGCCGCCGCGCCCGGCCGCGACGGAACCGGTGATGTCTATCGTGTCCGTGCCCGTGCCGGTGCTGATGAGGATGTCGTTGTTGTCGCTCTGGCTGCCGGAGAAGACACCTCCGTTGATGGTCAGCCTGTCGTTGTCGTCATTCCCGGCGCCGCCCAGGTTGAGGACGACGTTGCGGTTCGCGCCGAGGTAGACGTCTCCGTTGACGGTCACCGTGTCGCTCCCTTCGCCGGTGGTGACCTGGACGCCCTGCGTTCTGGAAGCGCTGCCGGCGGCGGCGTCCACGTTTCTGCCCGTAAAGGTCACATCGTCGCCCATGTCGCTGGAATCCACGCCGTATGCTTCATTGTAGCCCGATCCGGCGTGGGTTTCCCCCTGGACGCGGTTGTCGCGGTACCAGTCGTCGTTGCCGTACTTGCTGTGAAAATCCGGGACGTTGGCCACATCCGCGGGGGATTCGGCGCTGTCGAAATAATTGGAGTTTTTCGGTACCACCACCTGCACCACATGGGTCTGGCCGTCGGAGCCGGTGACCTTGTAGTAGCCCTCCAGATCGCCGGGCAGGGAGCCGACGGGAACATTCAGGACAAAGGAAAGCGTGCCGTCCGGGTTGGTCGTCGCCGTCAGGTATTTGCCCATGTCGGGGGTGCCGCCTATCCATTCTCCGTCCTGCATGACAAGGCTTCCCTCGCCCACATGCTTCATGACGACGCTC
Source organism: Desulfovibrio sp. (assembly GCA_031272405.1). Lineage (GTDB taxonomy): Bacteria > Desulfobacterota > Desulfovibrionia > Desulfovibrionales > Desulfovibrionaceae > Desulfovibrio. The sequence continues at coordinate 29,146 of JAISTW010000050.1, forward strand.
TCCCCGGCCTGGGCGCCCTGGGTGTAGAGCACGGCCCGCGCGTCGTAGAGGTAATTGCCGCCCACGGAGAAATCAATGGACTCCGAGCCGGCGATGGGGTCGCCGTCGCCGTCCACCGCCCGAAAATCAAGGACCACGTCGCCGCGTGTGCCCACGCCGGGGGTAAAGGACACCTCGCCCGCGGCATCCACGGACACCCTGTCGCCTGTGGCGGGGTTGACGGCTTCGCCGTTCTGGTCAAGGGGGACGTACGTCTTGCCGCCGTCAAAGCTGACCTGGAAGCCTCCCTTGTCGTCCGCGCCGTAATTGACCCCGGAGTCGTTCAGGGCGCCGACGGAGACAGGCGCCAGGGCGGCGCCCGTGATATCCACGTTGTTCGCGCCGTCCGTGACGGTCAGCGTGCCGACGGGCGCGTCGTCATGCACGGTGACGCCAAGGCCCACGCTCTCGCTGTGGCCGCTTTCCGTATGGGTCAGGGTCACGTTGAGGCCGCCGAGCATGTCGGAAAGAGAGGCTGTTTCGTCAGTTTGTCCGGCATCGTCGTGGGCGACGTTTCCGGTGAGGGTGAAGACCAGTTGACCGTTCTCCACGGAAAATTCGCCTTTGCCCGCCACGCTGCCGTTGAGGGCGTCAAGGGAGGCCTGGTCCACGGTCCAGCCGTCGGGCAGGGGGTAGGAGGCGCGGTCGGTAAAGCCGTCCGGCGTTTTTGTTCCCGCGGCCAGGGCGGACTCGTCCACCTCAAAGGCAGGCCGGAAGCCTTCCGGCAGCGACGGCGGCGGCGTGACCGTGGGGGGCGTGTCTGGAGAAGGCGTGACCGATACTCCGCCGGGGGTTGTCCCGCCGCCTGTTCCGCCCGTCGGGGGCGCGGCGGCTGTCGCCGCGTCGCTCTGGGCCGCCGTTGCGGGGGCGAAGGCCGCGTTTTCCGCGATGAATGTGTCCGAAACGCCTGTCGTTGGGGAAGCGTAGTCCAGGCCGTCCAGGTGGTTCAGGCCGTCGGTCAGGCCGGCATCGCCGTAGTCGTGGTAGCGGTTGCCGCCGGTCGCGCCGGACGGCCCGGCGGCCGGGGCTATGTCCGGCGCGAAGGCGTCAAAAAAGTCCACGCCCGCGACGGTTTGCCCGTCAATCTCGAATTCGGGGAGATTGTCCTTGCTGTATTCGGCATAAAAATTCTCGATCTCGACGGAGCTGCCGTCCTCAAACTGGAAGAGCAGACTGTCCGAGCCCTCCGGCCGGACTATCGTCGCCTGGTCGGCGGGAAAATCAAGAACAAACCTGGAATCTGGAAGCGCGGCGATGATGGTGTGTTGCCCTTCCGCGGGGGGGGGACGGTAATGTTCGACATGATTTTCTCTCCTTGGTTTTTATAGACAAGACGGCAAAATGATACTTTTGTCAAGCGATATCGGCATATTTTTGAAAATTTTCATCCCGGCCGGAAGGGCCGGGATGGGACGTTGGAAAAGAGGGCGCGCCAGACGCGCCGTCAGACGGTCTAGAACGGCCAGATATTGTCCATGAGGCGCGTGAACCAGCCCGGCTTCTGCTTGTCGGCCAGCACGCCGCGTCCGTAGTATTCAATGCTCGCGTCGGCGATCTGGTTGGAGAGGATGGTGTTGTCCGCGTCCACGTCGCGCGTGCGTATGGTGCCGCGCACCACCATGTATTCCGTTTCCTCGTTGACGCGTATCTCCCTCGCGCCCTCAATCTGCAGCAGGCCGCCCGGCAACACGCGGATGACGCGGGCCGCCATGGACGTGGTGACGTAGTTCTCCCGCTTGGTCTTGCCTGTGGCGGAAAGGTCGTCCCCGGATTCGCTCTTGACCAGCGGATTCTGCTGACTCACATTGCCCCGCGGGCCAAGGGGCACAAAGGGCAGAAAGCCCACCCTGGACTGGGTGAAAAGGTTGGCCACGGAATAGTCGCTGTTGGAGTCCTTCTTGGCCGTGGTTTCGGCCTTGTTCTGGGCTTTGGTGTTTTCCACCAGCTTCACCACCACAAGATCGCCCACGCGCCGCGCCCGACTGTCGGAAAAGAGAGGGTCTTCCTCGCTGGCCGCGAAGAGCGAGCCGGGATTGTTTTTGGAGCTGGTTTCGTGCCGGTATTCCTGATTCGGGGTGATGGGAGGCTGCAGAGCCGGACGCCGGTGGGCGCTGCCGCCGCCGCAGCCGGAGGCCAGCAGCAGCGCAAGCCCCAGAATTGTGATCCCTGCCCAGGTTCTCATGACGATTCTCCTTGGGATTAATGTATTTCCACAGTGCCGCCGTCCTTGACGACGCCGTAGACCTGTTTTTTGCTTTGCAAATTCCGCACCGCAATGGTCACGCCGGGCTCCCCGTCCGTCAGGGCTTCCCCGCGCGTGCTCATGTACACGTTGCCGCGCGTGTAGATCAGATTCACGATATCGCCGCGGCGCACCATGAGCTCGCTCACCAGATCGCCGCGCAGTATGGGTTCGCCTGTGGCCACAGTGCGCGCCAGACGCCAGGGGCCGCCTTGGCCGTCCCAGGGCAGGTCCTTGAGCTGGGCCGCGTTGACCCGCATGAAGGTGACTCCCTGCGGGCTGAGGCTGTCGCCCTTGTTCAGGGGCCGAGCCGCCGCCGGCACCGTGACCCACAACAAAAGATTGGCCATGCCGGCCACGCGGCGCAGGGTCGTGCCGTCGGCTTCCTGCACGGCAAAGCGCAGGGTCACGCGTCCCGGCGCGAGCTTGCCCGGTTCCAGTTGCACGCGCTGGCCGCTGTGGGTCAAAAAGATGTATTCCGGCAGGCGAAAGTCGTGGAGTTCGGCTTCTCCGGGCATGGCCGCCAGTTGCGGCGTCAGACTTTTGACGACATAGCTGCGCAGGTCATCTTCACGAAAGACCACGCCGCCGCGCTGGATGACAAGGGATGTCGGCAGGATGCAGCGGGCCGCCGCCTCATTGCCCAAACTCTGGCGCAGGGCCTGAGACAGCCGCGAGCGGTTGACCTGCATGGGTTTGCCTTCTTCCGTCGGGGCGGGCCACAATTCCAGCATCTTGATTTTGTTCCAGTCGTCGGCGGAGATCGCGCCCAAAGGGGTCGCCACGTCGCCCAGCAACACGTTGTCGCTGTTGGTGACCGCCGCCGCCGCTATCTTGAGCCGCCAGTCGCCGGGGTTGAGCATGTTTGTCTGTTGTGGGGCCAGCGGGGCGGCGCCGGAAGCTATCTGAACGCCGGTTCTGACCGTGCGCGCGTTCTGGGCGTTCGGGAGCAGGGGCATACGCGGCTGCGTCTTGTCCGGTATCCGCTCGGGCGAACGGCGGTTATGACGCTCGCTGTCCTGCCAGACGGGACGGTTTATCCCTTCCTGTGGGCCAGCCCATGCCATATCCCACAGAAGCGGGACAGCGAGGGCAAGGACAAGAAAAGCGGTCAGACGCGTCGCCACGGCTTATCCCTAGCTGCGTTTGAGCTGGACAGCTATGCCCAGCATCGAATCCGACGTCTGGATGGACTTGGAATTGACCTCATAGGCGCGCTGGGCGACAATCATGTTGACCATTTCGTCCACCACTTCCACGTTGGACATTTCCAGAAAACCCTGGGCCAGCGTTCCCACATTGTCCGTGCCGGGCACGCCTTCCACTTCCGGCCCCGAGGCCTCTGTCGGGGTGTACAGGTTGCGCCCGCGCGAATCCAGACCGGCCGGATTGATAAAGGTATAGAGGGGAATTTCGGCCCCGGCGATTTCCTGGCCCTGCGCGTCCAGCGCGGCTATATGGCCGCTTGCCGAAACGGAGATATTCTTGGTTTCCGAGGGAACGGCGAATTCCGGCTGGAGTATGTAGCCGTTGGCCGTGACCACTGTGCCGTCCTGATTGAGCTTGAACGCGCCGGAACGGGTGTACATGAGCTCGCCGTAAACATCCACCTGGAAGAACCCGTCGCCTTCAATGGCCACATCCAGGGCATTGCCGGTGTTCTGGAAATTGCCCTGGGTGAAGAATTTATGCACGGCCGTAGGGCGCGTGCCCATGCCCACCTGAATGCCCACGGGCAGCCTGTTGTCGCCTTCGGTGATGGTGCCGGCTATCTTCATGGTCTGATACATCAGATCCTCGAATTCCGCCCTGCTCTTTTTGAAGCCCGTGGTGTTGACGTTGGCCAGGTTGTTGGAAATAACGTCAACATTGAGTTGTTGGGCCACCATGCCGGTAGCGGCCGACCACAGAGAACGTATCATGGCAATCCTCCTGCCGATAAAAGCATCATCATATTAGCCCTGACGCCGCCCCACTTTCTGGTTGGCGTCGCGGTCCAGGGAATCCGCCGTCTGCATGACCTTCTGGTAGGCCTCAAACTGGCGATGCACCTCAATCATGTTGACCATTTCGGTCACGACTTCCACATTGGCCGTTTCAATAAAACCCTGTTCAAGACGCGCCCGGCTTTCGATGTAGGCGTCGCCCTCCGCAACCTGCACATTGGCGCGAGGTCTGTAGAGGTTGTGTCCCATTTTTTCCAGATTTTGCGGATTGCCCACACTGACCAGACTGATGACGTTCACCGGCTCATTGTCGGCCGTGACCTGCCCGTTCTCGCCGATGCCGACGTTGCGCGTGCCCGGCGGGATGACTATTTCCCCGCCGACGCCCTGCACGGGATAGCCTTGCGGGGTCATGAGCACGCCTTCGCCGTTCAGGACAAAATGGCCGTCGCGCGTCAAAAAGTCGCCGCGCGGCGTCCGGACGCGAAAGAAGGCGTTTTCTCCGCCTATGGCCACATCCAGGGCGTCTCCGGTAAAATGGAAGGAGCCTTGCGAATAGTCGGTTTTGGACACGGCTATACGGGCGCGCGACATGTTTTTGGGCTCCGGGAAAAGCGGTTTTGAGCGCACGGTCGCCAATGGTTCGCGGATTTCGTCATGGGCGTAAAAGGCCATGGTGTCCTTGAAGGCGAGCCTGTCCTGCTTGTAGCCGGTAGTGTTGACGTTCGCCAGATTGTTGGCGATAAAATTCATGCGGTGCTCGGTGGTCAAAGCGCCGAAAAGCCCGCTGAACATGGCGTCTTGCATGGAAAACTCCTTTGCCCCCTCACTTCACGCCATCGCGCGTCGGGGCATTTGGCCCTATCCATGCAAGGAACGGGCCAGAACATAACCAGCCCGCCGCCAAGGGAGAGTCATCCCGGTTGCCATATCTTGGACGCCCTGTTATTCTCTTTCGACCAGAAAAACAATATCAAGGATATTCCCATGCCTGTCGCCGTTTTTCCCCTTGGCCCGCTGGAGGTTAACAGTTATTTGCTGTGCCGTGAAGACGCCTCTCCCGGAAATCGGGAAGCCGTCGCTATTGACGTCGGCGGCGACCCGTCCGGAATGCTCGCCTGGCTTGAAGAGCATGACGCGCGGCTTGCGGCTGTCTGTCTGACCCACAGGCACTTTGACCACCTCTACGGCGTGGCGGAGCTGGCCAGGGCCACGGCCGCGCCCGTGTACGCGCCGGTCGAGGATGACGTGCTGGCCGAAACCGAGTCCGGCAAGGGGGGGATATGGGGGTTTCCCCCTGTGCCGCCCTTTGCATCCCAGCCTTTGCCCCCAGGCAAATGCGCCTTCGCCGGAATGGAGTGCGTTGTTCTGGAAACGCCGGGGCACACGCCTGGCGGCGTTTCTCTGTATTTCCCCGAACAGGGGATTGTTTTTACCGGGGACGTGCTCTTTTACCGTTCCATAGGCCGCACGGATTTCCCCCTGGGCGAGCACGCCGCCCTGTTGCGCTCCATCCATGAAAAACTCTTCACGCTGCCGGCGGACACTCTGGTCTATCCCGGCCACGGCCCGGAAACAAGCATCGGAGACGAGATCAAAAACAATCCCTTCTGCGGGGAGTACGCGCGCTGAGATGCTCATCGTCCAGTGCTCCCCCAGAGCGGACGGCGTCAGCGACGCCGTGGCGGGGCTGTTTGCCGAGGGAGCGGCGCAGGCCGGGGCAAACATCCTCAGACTGCCCTTGCGCCAGTACCGCGTGCGGCCTTGTTCGGGTTGCCGGGCCTGTCTGCCGCCGCCGCACCGCTGCGTTTTGGCCCGGGGAAGGGATCAGGCGGAAGAAATCTTTGCCCTGTTACTGCGCGCGCGTGTGATCTTTGTGGCGGCTCCCATATATTTTTACGCTCTGCCTTCGCATTTCAAGGCTCTTGTGGACAGGAGCCAGCGTTTCTGGGCCGCCCGCGAACACGGCGAAATCCACGAAATCCGGGCTGCCGCGCCGCTTGTGTGCGCCCTGACGGCGGGCAGGAAGCGCGGGCGGCGTCTGTTTGCCGGCGCGCGCCTCACCCTCGGATGCTTCGCCCGCGTCTTCGGATTCGGCCTGGAAACGCCTTTTCTGTTGCGCGGCCTGGAAGAGCCGCAAGAACTGCTGCGGCGCAAAACCGTCTGCCGGTCCATCCGGGACGCCGGCCGGCGCTGGGGAGCGACGGCCCATGCTCCTGAAAAGTTTTGACCGCCTCCGGCGCAGTCATCTCTGGCGCAAGCTCGGACTGGCCCAGACGCGTTGCGTCCACTGCCTGACTCCCTTCACCGTCGGCGACAATCCGGGGCAGGGCGGCTCGTTCGCGCCGCTGTGTCCTGACTGCGCGCCGCTTTTCGCTCCCTTTGACGGCCCCCGTTGTCGCGCCTGCGCACTGCCGCTGCCCATGTCCGGGGCGGACGAGCATACCCTGTTGTGCGGAGAATGCCTTGACAATCCGCCGCCCTGGGACGGCATCTCGGCCTACGGCCTGTACCAGGGCGCGATGCGCGACGTCGTTCTGCGTCTCAAATTCAGCGGCGAAATCCCCCTCGCAAACCTGCTCGGCGCCTGTTTGAACAGGCTCACGGCCGTTCTGACTCCGCCGGACGCCCTGACGGCGGTGCCGCAGCATCCCCGGCGTTTACATCAGCGCGGTTTCAATCAGGCGCATGAAATCGCGGCCGCCTTACACCGTCTGACCGGCATTCCCCTGCGCCCGGAGCTGTTGCGACGCACGCGGCCCCACATCCTTCAAACCAACCTTTCCGGCCTTGAACGCCGGCGCAACGCGCGCCATTTTTTTCAGACGACCCATCAGGCGGAAGGTCTCAGGCTGTGGCTGGTGGACGATGTGATGACCACGGGCGCAACCCTGCGAGCCGCGGCGCAAACCTTGCGTGACGGCGGCGCGCGGGAAACGCGTGTGCTGGTCGTGGCCAGAACTCCGCAGGATTGAGCCTGTTTTTTCCTGCTGACATAACCGCGCTTCTCTGCTAATTGCACATTTCAGGAACGCCGTGTCACGGCTACAGTGAGGAAAATATGCCGCAATCCCGAAAATCGGCCCTGTCCGCCCTGCTCGTCCTGTGCGCTCTCCACGCTCTGGCCTGTCCGCTCCGTCTTGCCAGGGCGGAGGGCATCGCCACGTTGCTCGCGCCAAGCAGAACAAATGTGGAAAAATCCAAGGCAACCCCGGTTGATCCGACAAAACCTTCTCCCGCCAAGGGCAAAACGGCATCCAGGGATGGGGCCGATACGGACGACAAAAAAACGGACGGGAACGCCCCTGACCCCAAACCTTCTGTTGACGCACGGGAGCAACCGGAGACGCTGGCTGGCGGCCTTGATGAAGAGGTGGACATCCTGATCGCCATGATGCGGCCCTTCAGCCAAAGCTGCTATGATATGGATATGCCGGAGCTTTTTGCCGTGCTGCGCTATGACGACGCCATGCCTCTTGTGAACGGCGTTTTGCAGGGGGAACGCCGGGATTTACTGGGCGATGTGGAAGAAATACGCTATCAGGACAAAAAGGCCTGGGGAGCCAACGTGGCCCTGGAGAAACCAGGCCTGTATCAGTTCAGCATAGACAGCCGTCCCTGGTGGGACGCGCCGAGCGAACGCTTTCTCCAGCACTACGTCAAAACGATGCTGCCCGTACACGGCGTGGAACGCGGCTGGGACACCCCTCTGGGGCAGCGTCTTGAAATTCTGCCCCTGACCCGCCCTTTTGGTCTGATCTCGCCCGCGCTTTTCTCGGGCCGTGTGCTGCAAAACGGCGAAGCCCTGACCGGCGTCTCCGTTCGCATGACCCGCGTCAACACGGACAGAGTATCTGTCCGGACAGGCTGGCAAAAGGAATTGGCCGCTGTGAGCGACAACGCCGGGCAATTCGCCTTTGTGGTCAATCAGCCCGGTTGGTGGTGTTGTCTGGCCCAGACGCCGGGCGACCCCCTCAAAGGTCCGGACGGCGCGCCGCGTCCGTTGGAAATAGGAGCCATCCTCTGGTTTTATGTGGACGCGCCGCCAGAAAACCCGGCCCGCACGGCCAATCGGCCCAAAAACCAGCAATGACGAATGACGGCGGAACCAATTGCCAAAACGGAGCGAATTTTATACTATCAACTTTGAACAAGGCTTAAATCAAGCTCAAAACCCTCTCCGCGAAGCGTCGTATCACCGGGGAACAATCAAAGGACATCTCTCATGTGTCTCGCCATACCTGTACAGGTTGTTGAACTGGAGGGAGAGGATATGGTTCGCGTCCGTGTGGGCCTGAGCCAAACCTTTCTCAGGGCCTCCGCCATGCTTTTGCCGGAACGGCCCAAAATCGGCGACTATCTCATCGTCCACGCCGGTTTCGCCATGCACGCCCTCAGCGAAGAGGAAGCGCGCAACAGCCTGGACGCCTTTCGCGAACTGGCCGAAGCCCTGGAACAAGAAAAAACGGCCGTATAGCCTTCCATGCTGGACTACGCGGCGGCCCTGAACGAGGCCCAGTACGAGGCTGTAACCTGCGGCGACGGGCCTGTGCTGGTCGTCGCCGGCGCGGGCAGCGGCAAGACGCGCACCATTGTCTACCGGCTGGCCTGGCTGGCCGAGCACGGTATTGCCCCCCAATCCATCCTGCTGCTGACCTTCACCCGCAAGGCCGCCCAGGAGATGCTGCGCCGGGCGGCTTCATTGCTTCAACAGGGGCTGACAGGCGCGCAGGGCGGCACCTTTCACGCTTTCGCCTACGGCGCGCTTCGTTTCAGTCCGCCGCACTGGCTTGACGGACGTTCTTTTACCCTCATGGACGGCCCGGACATCAATGACGCGTTCAAACACTGCAAGGAGGCTCTCAAACTCGGCAAGGGGGACCGTTCCTTCCCCAAAGCGCAAACCGTCGCAAGCCTGCTGAGCAAGGCCCGCAACAAGGAGTTGCCCCTGGCCGACATTCTGGAGCGGGAAGCCTTTCACCTGTTGCCGCACCTGGAGGCGCTGGAACAGCTCGAACGTTCCTACGCCGCCTGGAAGCGGGAAAAATGCCTGCTGGATTACGACGACCTGCTCTTCGAACTGGAAGCCCTGCTTCGCGATCCGGCCGCGGCGGCCGCCATGCGCCGGCGCTTTACCCATATTCTGGTGGATGAATACCAGGACACCAACCTTATTCAGGCCCGCATCACGCGTCTACTGGGCGGGGCGGAAGAAGATGGCGCGCCGTGCAACGTCATGGCCGTGGGCGACGAGGCCCAGTCCATTTACGCCTTTCGGGGGGCCACTGTTCGCAATATCCTGGACTTCCCCCTTGTCTTCTCCGGCACGCGCGTTATACGGCTGGAAGAAAACTACCGCTCCACCAGACCGGTTCTGGATGTGGCCAACCGTCTGCTGGCAGGCGCGGCGGAATCCTTTCGCAAAAATCTCTTCACTCGGCGAGAGGGGGGCGACCCCGTGCGGCTGGTCATACCCCTGAGCGACATGAGCGAGGCCGCGCTGGTGACGCGCCGCATACGCGAACTGTTGCAGAACTGCCTGCCCCACGAAATCGCCGTGCTCTTCCGGGCCGGTTTCCACTCCTATCATCTGGAAATGGCCCTGCAGCAGGCCGGCATTCCCTTCCGTAAATACGGCGGTCTGCGTTATGCCGAATCAGCACATGTAAAGGACGTCATCGCCTACGCCCGTCTGGCGCTCAATCCGCTGGACATGCCGGCCTTCGCGCGGGTTGCGGCCCTGCACAATGGCGTCGGCCCCAAAACGGCCATGAAACTCCACGCCGTCCTGAGCCTGCGGGATGATGAAGCCGCGGCCGCGGCCTTCGCGCGTTTCCCGGATCTGCTGGATGACGTGCGTTTTGTGACCGAATTGAGAAACGCGACCGGCAATCCGGCCGACATTCTGGCCGCGGTAGTGGAGCGCTATTTCCCGAAAATGGAAGCTCTCTATCCCGACGACTGGCCCAAACGTCGGCAGGGGCTGGAAGAAATCATCCAGATGGCCGCCGGCTACACGGCCCTGGATGTGTTTGTGGCTGATCTGGCCCTGGAATCCCCCGAAGAAGACGACAAAAAGTCAAAGGCCGAAGACTGCGTCACGCTTTCCACCGTGCATTCGGCCAAAGGATTGGAGTGGAACGCGGTCTTGATTCTTGACCTGGTGGAAGACCGCTTCCCCTCGCGGCATGCCCTGGCCAGACCAGAAGACTTTGAAGAAGAGCGCCGTCTTATGTACGTCGCCTGCACGCGGGCGCGCAGGCACCTGGACCTCTATGCGCCGGCCTCCATATACAGCCGCGCGGAGCGGGGCGCGCTGTACGTGAACCAGAGCCCCTTTGTGCGCGAGTTGGAGCCCGGCGATGTGGAAACCTGGCTGGAAGGCTTTGGAGGCGAACTTATGCACCGCTCCCAATCGGGGGAATCCAGTACCGCGCGGCCTCCTGTCCAGACCCGGCCTGCGCCGGTCTTCCGGCGGCATGAAGTGAAAATGGAAACGGCAGGACCACAAGCCGCGGGCGGAGAAGCCGTCGGTCGGGCCTGTCGGCACCGCATTTTTGGTCCCGGCAAGATCGTTAAACACCTGCCCCCGGACAAGATGCAGGTGCATTTCCCCGGCTTTGGGCTCAAAGTCATACTCTCCGAATATCTGCATATAGAGTAGGTGGCGCATGCCTCGCACAAAATCTGATCATCCCCGGCCCGCAATGAATTTCTCCGTTTTTGACCTGCTCAAGGCAGGTCCGGGACCGTCCAGTTCCCACACCATCGCCCCCATGCTCGCCGGGCTCGACTTCATTGAGCGTTGTTCCGGCTTGTCTGCTGCGGTCGCGGAGCGGGCGCGCCGTGTGGAAGTGACCCTGTACGGCTCCCTGAGCGCGACAGGGGGCGGGCACGGTACGCGGGCCGCGGTGCTGGCCGGACTTCTGGGCCACAATCCGGCGGACAGTTCCGCCGCGCCGGACAGATTGCTTGAGGATAGCGGAGCCGCTACGGGCGAATGCCGGCTTACCGTCGGCCGCGTACACATATCCTTTTCCCTCGCCGATATTCGCTCGGGCCCCATTGTCCATGATTTCCCCTTCAGCAACACCCTGACCATCGCTCTGCTGGACGCAGATGCGAAGCCTTTGTATTCCATGGAATACTATTCAGTGGGCGGGGGCTTCCTGCAATGGAAAGGCTGGACTCCGCCGGAGCGGGGCAAGCCGGCCCATCCCTATGCGAACATGCGCCAGTTGCGCGAACGCCTCAAGGACACCGGCCTCACCCTGCATGAGCTGATTCTGGAAAACGAAACAGCCATTACCGGGATGGCCCGGCCGGCCATTTTCAACCGATTGGAAATCGTGACGGAAACCATGTTCGACAGCGTCCGGCGAGGACTTCAGGGCGAAGGAACATTGCCCGGCAGCCTGGGTGTGGCCCGCAAGGCCAGGGGGCTTTTGGCTTCTGCCGAACGTATCCCCTACACAGTGGATCGTTTTTTGGCCCGCGTCAACGCCTATGCCTTCGCCACGGCGGAAGAAAACGCCGGCGGCGGCGTCATCGTCACAGCGCCCACCTGCGGCGCGGCCGGGGTTATGCCGGCCCTGCTCTACGCCATGCGCCACAATCTCAACATCGGAGACAGGGCGCTCAGAGAGGGGGTGCTGGCCTCAGCGGCGGTGGGCTTCCTGGCTAAATACAATGCCGCCATCGCCGGCGCGGAAATGGGCTGCCAAGGAGAAGTGGGCGTGGCCTCAGCCATGGCCGCGGCCATGTTGGCCCACGCCAGGGGCAACGCTGTGGCTGTGGTGGAAAACGCGGCCGAGATAGCCCTGGAACACCACTTGGGGCTGACCTGCGACCCGGTAAAGGGTTATGTGCAGATTCCCTGCATTGAACGCAACGCCGTAGGCGCCGTCAAGGCGTACAACGCCTGCCTTTTGGCGACCTGCGAAAACCAGAAACAACACATGGTCAGTCTGGATGCCGTCATTCAGGCTATGGCCGAAACAGGCCTGGAAATGAACTCCAAGTTCAAGGAAACCAGCAAAGGCGGACTGGCTGTCAGTGTTGTGGAATGCTGACAGCGCCGTCAGGAAAACGGCTCACCAGTATCCGTTTACAATGGAGCCCAAGCCGTGCATATTGTCGGCCACGGTCCGCCACTGGTTCTGCATGAACGAGCGTGTGCTGGCGGAATCTGTCAGCTGGCCCACTGCGGCCAGGCCGTCCACAACCATGGAAGGCGGATAGGAAATAACCACCACCTGATCCCGGCCGGAATGTTGGATGACGGCATTTCCCTGGGAAATGGGATCGTAGATTATCATGCCATTTCTCCCCGTATTCGGCTTACGCGTCTAATTTGACCCTCCGCGCCGTTTCTTCGCGCCGGAGGCCTTCCGGCGCGGAGGTTTTTTCCCTTTCTCCACCCTGTCCGGAAGTAGCGGGGTCAATACTATATGTTCCGGCACCAGACTGTCAACCGTGTATCCGTCAAGCGTTTTTTCGCCATTGAGCAAGGCCGTCTCCGCAGCCGCCGTCCGCTCAAAGGCCTTCTTGTTCCTGGAAGAGATCGGCTCTCCGCGCGGATTGATGGCCTTGACGGGGTTGATGAAACGCCCGCCCTGACGCAGGCGAAAATCCAGATGCGGGCCGGTGGCAAGGCCGGTGCTGCCCACAAAGCCTATGACCTGCCCCTGGCGCACCCTGCTCCCCTTGCCGATGCCGCGCGCGTAGCCGGAAAGATGCGAATACAGCGATTCCAGTCCGGCGCTGTGCCTGACCACAATCTGATTGCCGTATCCCCCTGCCCAGCCTCTGGTCGTGACGACGCCTTCGCCTACGGCCTTGACAGGCGTGCCGGTAGGGGCGGCGTAGTCCACGCCCGGATGGGGGCGGCCCACGCCCAGGATGGGATGCAGCCTGTTCAAGCTGAAACGCGAGGTGATGCGGGTAAAAGCGAGGGGGGACTGCAGAAGAGTTTTGCGCAGATTCTCTCCCTTGCGGTTGTAAAACTGCGCCCGCTCCCCGTCGCGGAACAAAAAGGCTTCGAAGGTTTTGCCCTTGTTGGTGAAACGCGCTGCCAAAATGCGCCCGTATCCGGAAGGCCTGTCTTCCCGCCAACGCTTTTCGACAAGGGCGGCAAAAGAATCGCCTTCTTGCAGGTCGCGGATAAAATTGATTTCCGCCCCGAAAATATCCGCCAGACGCAGGGCCAGTTGCGGACTTTCCCCTATGTCGGCCACGGCTTGAAACAAATTGTCGCCGATCACCGCCTCCAACGCGGTCAGCGTGGTCATGTATTCGATGGCCTCCAGTCTGGCCACAGGGATCTCCGCCCCCTCAACCACCAGACGCCGGCGTGCGTCAATCTCGTATTCAAAACGTTTGACCTGACCGCTGGCGCTGTCCGTGACAATCACATAGGGCTGTCCGGCGCGGAAAGAGCGCAGGGAGAATATCCGCCGCGCCGCCTGCACGAAGGGTTGCGCGCCGCGCTCGGAATTTTCCTCCAGAAGCTTGCCGACCGTGTCTCCTTTTTCCATTGTGCCGCGCACCACAATCTCAGCTGGCCGACCCTCGTCCTGTGCGGCAGGCTGCTCGGCGAATTGCGCGGTTGGCTGTTCCCCTGCCCCCTCAACGGCTTGGGTTTCTTTCTGTTCCGGCTCAGCTTGCGGTGGCGGTGATTGTCGCAGTTCTACTTCCTTGTCCAGGCCTTTGCCTTCTCCGCTTGCGTTCTGCGGCGCTCCGGGTTCTGGCTGTCGCGCTTCCTCTTTGAGCGGTTGTGGTTCACTTTTCGGAGCGACAGCGCCCCCATCCTGTTGCGGCGCCTCGTCCTGCGCGGAATCCGACCTTTGCGGATTGTCCCCGATTTGTTGCGGTTTGTTTTTCTGCTGTTGTGGTTCAACTTCCGGCGGCGCGGGGCTGTCCTGGCTGACGGACAGGCCGCGCGCAGCGGCAAGGCCCAATAGGGACAGCAGGCAAAAAACAAAGAAACGCTTTTTCATGGCCGTTGATATTACACCAAAAAACGACGCAATTCAAGACGATGTCCAAAAGGCGACAACGCAGCGGCGTCCGAACGGGACTCGATTGACGGTCGGGCAAAGGTTGCCGAGCAAGACAAATCCGGGACAAGGGCTTGATGTTTGTTGCCGCTTTTGCCCGCTTGCGCGGGCTGCCGTAAAAGAAAAAGCCTCTCCGGCGAAGCCGGGAGGCTTTGGAACATCGGGGTCGTAAGACCATCACTCGTCTTTGGACTTTTTGTCTCCCTTGGTTTCCTTAGCTTCGTCTTTCTTGTTGCCCTTTGCCTTGTAAAGTTTGTTGACTTCCGTCAGAACCGCGTCGGTGAGATCCATGGATTGATCCGCATAGAGCACGCCGCCGGCTGTGATGTCGACCACAAAGTTGAAGCCCCTGGCGCGGGCGACTTCATAAGCGGCCTGGAAAACAAGAGTCACCATATCCTGACGCAACTTTACTTCTTCTTGTTCAACCTTGCGGACAAAATTGCGCGTTTTTTGATCCAGGTCTTGCTTGGCGCGAATGAATTCCAGTTTCTTTTCTTCGCTGATTTTGGGATTTTTCAGAGTTTCGGCTTTTTTCTTCAAGGCCTCGCCCTGTTTTTCCAATGCAGTCCGCTCCTTGCCGAATTTGGAGTCCATCTGTTTTTTCGCGGCCTCGGCCGGGGCGGATTTTGTCGCGACAGCCTGCATATCCACAACGCCTATTTTGGCGATCTGAGCAACTTTTTCCTCAGCGCCCGTCTTGTCATCCGCAGCAAACGCCTTGACGACAGGGCCGACCGCAAACAAGCACACCGCTACAGCGGACAGCAAAATGGTGCGCATGAACTGTAATCTCCTTGTTCTGAATTCAAGCCAAAATTTGAAATATGCTCCCCACGAACCGCATGTTCCATACGCGGCAGGGAGTGACATAACACCACAAACTGTTGGCGTCAAGAAATTCTGTGGAAAATCTATAGATTTTTAGCGCGTCAACTCAGCCTGCATTGCGCTGCCTTTGCTCAGGCTGTTTTTGTAATTCAATATGCCTACCGCCAATCCTTCGGCCAAGGCCAGACGGTAGGCGGGGCTGGCGAGTCTGGCCGCTTCGGCGCTGTTGGTGCAATATCCCAACTCAACCAGCACGGCGGGCATATGCGCTCCGATGAGCACGTGGAAGGGGGCCGCTTTGACGCCGTTATTTTTTACCGTGAAATCGTAGCTGGCCAATCTGGAAACAGTGAGCTGCTGCAATGCGCGCGCCAGTCTGACAGATTCTTCCACGCGGGCGTTGACCATGACTTCCGCCATAAGGCGTTGCATGTCGCCCAGGCGTTGATCTCCAACCGCGTTTTCCAGGGCGGCCACCCGCGCCGCCTCAGCATTGGCGGCAAAATCCAGATAGTAGGTTTCAAAGCCGTGGACGGACGTATCAGCGTTGGCGTTGACATGCACAGAGACAAAAATGTCCGCTCGCGTCTCATTTGCCCTGCGTGTGCGCTCAGTCAGAGACAGCGTTTCGTCACGGGTGCGGCTGTATACGACGTCAAGCCCACAGGCCTGAAGCAATCGCCCCAGCGTGTAGGCGACATCCAGAGACACATCGCTTTCCTGCACGTTGTGGGAGCAAGCTCCAGGGTCGCGCCCGCCGTGTCCGGCGTCAATATAGATCCTGTTTACCGTCAGGCTCAATTGATCCGCGATGCTCACAAAGCGGCTGTCTTCCGCGTCGGCCACCACCGGTCTGGCCGTCCCGGCAAGGCCGGCCCCTGCGTCTTCAGCGCGACGCAACATTGTCGTCTTGGCGGCACGGGCGCGGACAACAATAAGGCCGGGGGCCTGGCTGGTGACAATATCAGTTTTTTGCCCAAAATCCAGATCCAGCACGGTGGCGTTTTCCTGGCGGATGGCGTGAATATTTCGCAGAAGGCTGTCGCGTACTGAAACGCCGTCCCCCAATTCTTCCACAGCCGTCACTCTGTCCAGGGTCAGACGCAGGCGTGAGCCGTCCCGTGATTTGAGTATACGGCTGGTGCAGGATGCCGGACCACTCAGCGTCAAGGTGATCTCCACGCTCTCCTTGCCCTGAGAGTCCCAAGAGAGCATGGTCAGCAATACCGGAGCGTTTTGCGGAGCGCTGTTATTTTCTGCAGCAACGCTTGTCATCGCGGCGATATTGAGCGCGCTTCTGGCTAAAGCTTCAATGTCTGCCGTGACTGATGATAATCTGGCAAGCGTCGGGGGCGGATCAGGTGGACGATTTTCCACAGACCAGCGCTGCCAGGTTGACTCGGTGTGGGGCGCAGCCATTGCGTCGCCGGAATGGCTGTTCCCGTATTCCTGACCGTCTGCGCTCTGGAAAAAGGTTGGCTGGGTGTAAAAAACCGTGGCGCACAGGGCCAGGACAAGGCCGCCGACAAAAGATGGGATACGCCGCCGTAGGCGGCTGGCAACACTATTTTGTCCGGAATTTTTACGCTTCTTGCATGACACGAAATTTTCTCCGCGCCGAAATTACGACACTCAGGCGCTGTAAACGTGTTTTGCCGAGGTTTAAAGCATATTTCGTGCCAAAAACAGCAGGACAGAGTCAGTCTTCCACCTTCAAGGCGGCTAAAAAAGCCTCCTGCGGCAGCTCCACGTTGCCCATACGCTTCATGCGTTTTTTCCCTTCTTTCTGTTTTTCCAAAAGCTTGCGTTTGCGGGTAATGTCCCCACCGTAGCATTTTGCCGTGACATTTTTGCGGAAGGCGGAAACCGTTTCCCGTGCGATGACTTTTTGCCCAACGGCCGCCTGAATGGCCACTTCAAAGAGTTGACGTGGAATGGTGCGCTTGAGTTTGAGGGCCAGGGCGCGGCCGTAGGAATATGCTTTGGCCCTGTGCACGATGACGGCCAGCGCGTCCACCGGATCGCCGTTGAGCAGAATATCCAGACGCACGAGGTTGGAAACGCGGTAGTCAACAGGCTCGTAATCCATGGAGGCATAGCCGCGGGTGAGGGATTTGAGTCTGTCAAAAAAATCATAAACGATTTCGGCGAAGGGCAGCTCATAGGTGGCGACGGCCCTGTTTGCGGCGAGGTAACGCAGGTTTTTCCGCAGCCCGCGTTTTTCCTCGCACAGCTTCATCACGCTGCCTACGTATTCGCTGGGGACGTGTATGTCCAGGCGCACAAACGGTTCGTACAGAGCTTTGATTTTCGCGGCATCAGGCAGGCGGGAGGGATTGTCAATATCCAGGCTTTTGCCGTCTGTCGTTTCCACCCGATAGACAACGGATGGCGCCGTGGCGATGAGGGCCATCTCAAATTCGCGCTCCAGTCGTTCCTGGATGATTTCCATGTGCAAAAGTCCAAGAAAGCCGCAGCGGAAGCCGAATCCCAGAGCCTGAGATGTCTCGGGATCAAAGGTGAAGGCCGCGTCGTTGAGTTGCAGTTTTTCAAGGGCAGCCTTGAGATTTTCATAATCTTCCGAATCCGAAGGATACAACCCGCAAAAGACCACGGGTTTGACTTCCTTGAAACCGGCCACGGGTTCGGCGGCAGGTCTGTCTGCCAGAGTAAGTGTGTCACCCACGCGCGCATCGTTCAGGGCCTTGATGGAGCCGCACAAAAAGCCGACCTCGCCTGCGGCGAGGCGAGGCACATCAACAGCCTCCGGCGCGAAGACGCCCAGACGCAGCACATCGTATTCCTTGCCCGTACTCATCAGACGTGCGCGGTCGCCCAAATGCAAAGCGCCGTCCATCACCCGGAACAGGATGACCACGCCCTGATAGCTGTCATACCAGGAATCAAAGACAAGCGCTTTTAGAGGCGCTTTGGGATCGCCGTCCGGAGCCGGAAGACGGGAGACAATGGCCTCCAGCACATCACTGACCCCGAAGCCTGTTTTGGCGGAAACGGGCAGGGCATCAGAGCAATCCAGACCGATGGTTTCCTCAATTTCCATCCTTGTGCGCTCCACGTCGGCGCTCGGTAAATCTATCTTGTTCAAGACAGGAATAATCTCGTGATTGTGCTCCAAGGCCAGATAAACATTGGCCAGCGTTTGCGCCTCCACGCCCTGTGTGGCGTCCACGACAAGCAGAGCGCCCTCGCAGGCCGCGAGGGAGCGGGAAACCTCGTAGTTGAAGTCCACATGGCCGGGCGTGTCTATGAGATTGAGCTGGTAGTCCTTTCCGTTCTTCGCCTTGTATACGATGCGCACCGTTTGCGCCTTGATGGTGATGCCGCGCTCACGCTCCAGATCCATTTTGTCCAGATACTGTTCGCGCGCATCCCGCGCGCCGACAAGACCGGTCTGTTCAAGAATGCGGTCGGCCAGGGTGGATTTGCCGTGATCAATGTGGGCTATGATGCAGAAGTTGCGTATGTGTTCCTGTTTGCTCATGACATCGGTGGTTCTATTTGTATTCGATGCAACTCGTTATGAGCGCATGGAAATTTTTCGGCGCGTACTTTTCAAAAAAGCCCGGCGCTGGGCCGGGCTTTTTGACGGTTTTCGAAAATGGAACTCACAGCCCCTTGTCCTGCATCAGGCGGATGAGGTCGCAGACGCGGTTGGAGTAGCCCCATTCATTGTCGTACCAGGAAACGACCTTGACCATGTGGCCTTCTTGCACAGTGGTGTATGGAGCTTCCAGAATGGAAGAAGCGGAGTTGCCCTTGAAGTCCATGGAAACCAGCGGTTTGTCGTTGTACTCCAGGATGCCTTTGAGATAGCTTTCGGATGCCTCTTTGAGTTTGCCCAACAGGCCTTCAGTGTCGGTCTGCTTTTCCAGAATGCCGGAGAAGTCCACCACCGAAACCGTGGGAGTGGGCACACGCAGGGAATAACCGCTGAACTTGCCCTTGAGTTCGGGAATGACCTTGGCTACGGCCTGAGCCGCGCCCGTGGATGTGGGAATGATGTTGCAGGCGGCGGCGCGCGCGCGGCGCGGGTCTTTGTGAGCCATGTCCAGGATGCGTTGATCGTTGGTGTAGGAATGGATGGTGACCATATTGCCAATCTGGATACCGAATTCCTTCTGCAGCACCAGTGCCACAGGGGCCAGGCAATTGGTGGTGCAGGACGCGTTGGAAACAATGTGGTGTTGGGCCGGGTCGTACTTTGCGTGGTTGACGCCCATAACGATGGTGATGTCTTCTTCCTTGGCCGGGGCCGTGATGATGACTTTTTTGGCCCCGTTTTCCAGATGCACGGCAGCCTGTTTGGCGCTGCGGAAAATGCCCGTGCTCTCCACGACGATATCCACGCCGTGGTCGCGCCAGGCAAGCTTGGCCGGGTCACGTTCAGCGAAGCAATGGATGTTCCAATCGCCCACGCTCACTTCTGTTCCGTTGACCTTGGCGTCCAGATAGCCTCGTCCGTATACGGAGTCGTATTCCGCCAAGTGAAAATTGGTTTCGGCGTCAAAGAGGTCGTTGATGGCCGTTACCTGCACATGGTCGCCGTAGCCCTTGCGCAGAGCGCGGAAAACCTGACGGCCGATGCGGCCGAAGCCGTTGATGCCAACATTGATTTTTTTCATATCAAACTCCTTACTAGTCCTCGTATACGGAATAGGCGTGCTTTGCCATCAGATCATAGTTGTTGCGCAACGCTTCGTGCAGGCGCGCGTTCTCAATGGCCACAGCTGAGATGGCGGCCACCGCTTCCATGAAAGTCTGCTCGTCGGCGGAAAACTCCCGCTCCACGTTCGAGTACACGCGGATCAAACCTATTGCTTTCCCGTCAGCCATGAGCGGTGCGGAAAGAACGGAGACCAGGCCCTCGCTTTTGGCAGATTCCGGGTACTGGAAGCGCCCGTCAGCTGCGGCGTCCTTGAGATGGATGATTTTGCCGGCCAAAACTTCGCCGTCCATGCCGCTGCGTTTGATTTCCACGGGGCCCTTGCGCATATACTTTTCGGAAAGGCCATATGCTGCGCTCGGCAACAGGAAACGGCCCGTGCTGTCGAGCAGGCGTATGGTGCTGGCTTTGCAGCCCATAGTTGTGGCGGTCTGCTCCGTTATTTTGTGCAGAACATGCCCGGGTTCAAGGCTGGAGTTGATGACCAGCGCGACATCTCTGAGAGCGCGAAAAAAATCTTGTGCCATAGTCGTCTCCTTTGGTTAGGCCAATGATCCGTTTGATTTCAATAAAAATCAAAAACGGTGTCGGCAGTGTGCCTCATTTCACTGCGGAATGCAATGTCAAGCCTTTCCTTCACGTTGTATTTTGGCGGCATTCTTGTCGGAATTTTTCATACGCACCTGCCCTTCTATGATCCCGCCTTCCTCGGTGAGCAGGGAAGGGGTTTGCACGACGCCTTCCAGAATACCCGAGGAATACACCACAACCCTGCGTTTGGCCGCGACTTCGCCGTTGAAGCGGCCGGACAAAAGCAGTTCCCCCACGTTCAGCGTGCCGTCAACCGCGGCATCCTTGCCCACGTTCAGTGTGCCGTCGCTGGTGATTTCTCCGGTATACTTGCCTTCAATACGCACTGTGCCTTTGAAGGAGAGCTTGCCTTCATAGATGGTGTCGGAACCGAGGAAAGCGATTTCTTCTTTGCCCATAATAACCCCCAGTAAAATGAAAACCGGACTTCTGTCCTGTCCGTTTTCAGCCTTTGAACATGAAACGCCGCATGGAAACATTGAGCACAATGCCGATCAGTGTAAAATTAACTATGGTGGCGCTGCCGCCGTAACTGATAAACGGCAGGGGAATTCCGACCACCGGCATCAGCCCGATAACCATGGAGATATTGATGAATATCTGCCAGAAAAAGTAAAAGAACACACCCACGACAAGCAGGCTGCCAAAGCGGTCCTTGGCCAGAGAGGCGGTGGAAAAAATAGCCAGCAAAAAAAGACAAAACAGCGATATGAGGACGAGGCAGCCCACAAAGCCCCACTCTTCGCCAAAGACGGCCACAGCGAAATCCGAATGTCGTTCGGGCAGAAAACGGAGCTGGCTTTGGGAACCTTCCATAAAACCCTTGCCCCAGAGCTGTCCGGAACCGACGGCAATGTGTGATTGTATGATGTGGTAGCCGGCCCCGCGCCGGTCATTGACGGGATTTAAAAAGGTAAGTATGCGCTGACGCTGGTAATCATGCATGCCTACAAACCACATGAAGGCCGCTGCGCAGGGTGCGAGCAACAGGCAGGTTTTAAACACATAGCCGCGCAGACCGTGAAAAAGTATCATTCCCGCCAGAATCAACAGTATCATTAAAGTTGTGCCCAGATCAGGCTGCAGGATGATGAGGGAGCACGGCAGTATGGCTACGACGATCACGTTGAAAAAGTCTTTCCAGCCCAAAGGGTTCTTTCCACGCGCCAGAATGCGGGCCGTAATCAGCACCACCGCCAGTTTGGCCACTTCCGAAGGCTGTATGTTCATAAAACCCAAGGAGAGCCAGCGTTTTGCGCCGTATACTGTTTTTCCGGTCATTGGCACCAGAGCGAGCAGAACAATGGCTACGATGAAAAGCGGCCAGGCCAGATTGCGCAATCTACGGTAATCAAAACTCATGGCCGCGGCCATGCCGCAAAGACCGAATATCCCCCAGACCAGTTGGCGCTGGTAGAAACCGGAAAAAGTCATGCCGCTGTCAAGGCGTGTGCTGCTCGCCGAATAGAGGTTGACGACTCCCATCAGGTAGAGCAGGATCATGAGGGCCAGCAGGCTCCAGTTGATATATCCGAAAAGTCGTGTGTCCATGCATGCCTTATTGAGCCGTTGCGGCGACGGTTGCTGTTTCCGGGCCGAAAATATGGTCATAGATTTTTTTGGCTACCGGCCCGGCCACGCTGGAGCCGCCACCGCCGTGTTCCACCATCACAACGACCACACAGCGCTTGCCCTGTTTCATTCCCCAAGTGGCGACCCAGGCATGGTCACGCTGGGCGTATTCCATTTCGGAACTGCTCAGACGTCTGTCGCCGGCAGCCATTTTCAGCTTGACAACCTGGGCGGTTCCCGTTTTGCCGCCCATATCGGCATCCTTGCGCGCCACGACGCGGGCCGTGCCGCCGGCGGCGGTCTTGCGCATGGCGGCGACAATGAATTCTCTGCTTTTCACGCTCAAGGGCAAGCGCCCTGTCACAGTGCGCGTTTCATCTTCCGTAAGCAGGGGTTTGAGCAAATCTCCGCCGTTGAGCAAAGCCGACACATACACAGCGATCTGTACCGGCGTGACCAAGGTGTATCCCTGGCCGATGGCGATATTGTAGGTTTCCCCACGCACCCAGGGTTGGCCGAAACGGCTGCGCTTCCATGTTTTGGAGGGCACAAGGCCCGTTCTTTCATGGGGCAGGTTGATGCCGGTTTCTCGTCCGAAACCGCAGGCTTTGGCAAAGGCTTCTATTTTGTCAATGCCCATCTTTTCGGCCATAAGATAATAATATACATCGCAGGACTCCACAAGAGACCTTTCAAGGTTCACGCTCCCATGTCCGCCGCGTTTCCAGCAGCGAAAAATCTGATTTCCCAGTTTGACTTCGCCGGAACAGAAAACGCTTTCTTTTGGAGAGATTCCCTGTTCCAGAAACAGCCCGGCCATAATCAGCTTCCATACGGACCCCGGGGGGTAAGTGCTTTGGATAACGCGATTTTGCAAGGGAAAACGATTGCTTGTACGCAAGGCCTCCCAGTCGCGTTTGGAAATGCCTGTCGCGAAGAGGTTGTTGTCGTAGGCCGGGGACGTGACCAGCGCACGGAGTTTGCCGGAGTCTGGCTCCATGACGACCACGCAGCCGGCTTCTCCGCCAAGCGCTTCCCAGGCGGCCCGCTGGAGCGACAGATCCAGAGAAAGCTGAACTTCATGGCCGCTGCGCGGTTCCTTTTTCAGGTTTTTGCCCAATGAGCGTCCATGCACATCCACTTCCACATTGTACAGGCCCTTTTGCCCGCGCAATTTTTTTTCCAACTCCAACTCCAGGCCGGCCTTGCCCACAAGGTCGCCTGCAGCCAGCGTCTGATCGTCTTCCATTTCCTTTTCGTTGACTTCAGCCACATAACCCAGCACGTGCGCCAATATATCCTTTTCGGGATAATTTCGTTTGGTGCGCACTTCGATTTCCAGGCCGGGCCAGGCATAAATTTCCGATTCAATGCGGGCCAGGAGTTCCCTGTTTATATCTTTGAGCAGACGAATGCGTTCAAAGGATTTGACTTTGAAACGTTCCTGTTGGTAAATTTCCCATAACTGCGAAAGGGGGATGCCGGACCAGACGCTTATCTGCGTGAGTGTGGCCGAGATGTCACGACAGTCTTCCCGCACTAGGGAAAGCCCGAAGGCGGTGCCGTTGTCTGCTATGATTTCCCCGGCATTGTCCATAATGCGGCCGCGCGGTGCGAATATGCGCTCCTGGCGCAAGCTGTTTTCCAAGGAAAGACGCGCGAAATCTTCTCCGCGTTGTATCTGCAGGTACCACAGACGCGTGACCAGCACAAAGAACATGACGCCTATAAAAATTTGCAGTAAAATCAATCCGTTGCGTGGCGGATGATAGCGCTCGTCCTCCATCTGTATCTTCAGCCAGGCGCGGAAAAGCCGGTTGCGGTGTGATGGGGTAGCCCCCAGCTCAGGTGTGTCGGTTTTTTTATTCAGCAACTTCATTGTGTCGCGTCCACCGCCTTGTCAGCGTCAGAATACGCCAGGCAAAAGGCAGAAAAAGGGCCTGAAGAAGACATTTCTCCAAAGTTTTGTCCGTGTCGAATGAGATATTCTGCAACGGGGCCATAAGCCAGTCAAGGGCATAATAGGGGGCGACAAGACAGGCGGAAAGCAGCACTATGAAAAAAAAACTCTCCACCTCAAAAAGCCATTGTCCCATGCGCAAAAATAGTGTTGTCACCGTGTACAGCAGCATGGAGCTGCCGAAAAAACGGGTACCCACGCCTTCCTGCAAAAAAATGAAGAGCGGGGCCAGCCAGAGCAGATTTTTATAGTCGCGTTCCTGCAACAGGATAAGCAGGCCGACCACAAGAACATCCAGGCCCGGTAGCAGCGCTTGGACCGCAATGGCTGTCACGATGAAGAGGCTCCACCAGATAAGGTTACGTATTCCATTCATGGGTTTGCCGTTTTTTGCGGCGCAGGCGGGCCGACAAATTCTGCCGGGGCGTCGTCAAGTTCTTCGGGCAGGCGTACGATGCCTGTCGGTTCCAAAAGGACGACTTCTTCCAGGTTGTACAAATCCACGAGAGGAACCGCCTGAACGGTAAGGAATTGCGTATAATCGGAAGGGGCCACGCTTTTGACGCGCGCTGCCGGAATGCCTTTGGGGAATTTTTGATCCAGCCCGGCGGTGACAAGAATGTCTCCCTGGTGGAGTTTGGCGTCACGCCGCACAAAGTTGACCTCCAGTGCCTTGTCCGGTCCTTGACCGGTCAGGATGCCGAAAACCCGGCCGGATTGGCTGATGACGGCGATGCGGCTACCGGGATCCGTCAGCAGCAGGACATTGGCTGTGTGTGGGCTGGCTCGCAAAATTCGGCCCACAAGACCCTTGTTGGTGATGATGGGGGTGTTGGGGCGTCCGCCAGTTACGTAACCGCGGTTGACGACGATGCTGGCCAGCACGGCGTTGGGCCCCAAACGCCCCGCCAAAACACGGGCCCCCAGGGCCTTCCAGGCTGGATCCTGGGGCAGGTCGACAAGTTTTCTCAGGCGTTCAAGTTCAGCCAGTGATTCCTTGTCGGCCATGACCAGGTTTTCGAGTTCTTCAACGCGGGCCTTGAGGTGTTCATTTTCTTCCCGCACGTTGACAAGATCAAAATACTTCTCCCAGAATTCCTGGAGGGAGTCCTGCATGGCGCGTAGCGGAGAGAGTACGGCGCCTGCGAGTTCAAGGCCGATATTCGTCGATACCTCGTCCAAGGTGCGAGTACGCTGATTCCAAGTGTACATGCCCAGAAAAAGTATGAGCAGTATGCCTGCAAGAATCAGAATACGTCTGAATGCCACTAATCAATACACACTTCTTTGAGGATATGCAGGTTGTCGAGCGCTTTGCCTGTGCCCATGACCACAGTGGAGAGCGGGTCGTCGACAACCGTGATGGGCAGATGCGTTTCTTCGCGCAAAAGTTGATCCAGTCCCTTCAGGAGCGCTCCGCCACCCGTCAGTACTATGCCGCGATCCACAATATCGGCGGCCAGTTCCGGCGGAGTTTGTTCCAAGGCGACGCGTACGGCCTGAACAATGCTGTCAACCTGTTCAGAAATGGCGGCGCGCACTTCCTGGGATGTGATGATATTGTTTTGTGGAATGCCGGTGAGCAGGTCACGGCCTTTGACTTCAATTTGCTGTTCGGGATCCAGCGGGTAGGCCGAGGCGATCTTCATTTTGATTTCTTCAGCCGAGGATTCACCGATAGCCATGTTGTATTTGCGTTTGACGTGGAACACGATGGCTTCGTCCATCTTGTCGCCGCCGACGCGCACGGAACGGGAATAGACTATGCCGGCCAAAGAGATGACGGCCACCTCCGTTGTTCCGCCGCCGATATCCACCACCATGTTGGATGTGGGTTCCTGTATGGGCAAACCTGCTCCAATGGCCGCCGCCATGGGTTCCTCAATGAGATAAACTTCACGTGCTCCCGCTGACTGCGCGGATTCCTTGACCGCGCGTTTTTCCACCTGGGTGATGCCGGTCGGCACGCAGATCATGATGCGGGGACGCACCAGACGGCGCGAATTATGCACCTTGGCGATGAAATGACGCAACATGGCCTCCGTGACTTCAAAGTCGGCGATGACGCCGTCTTTCATGGGACGTATGGCCTGTATATTGCCGGGCGTTTTGCCCAGCATACGCTTTGCTTCCACGCCCACAGCCAGCACCACGTTGTTGCCGCGCGAATCCTTTTTGACGGCGACAACTGACGGCTCGCGCAGCACAATGCCCTGTCCCTTGACATAAACGCAGGTGTTGGCCGTGCCCAGGTCAATAGCCAAGTCGTTGGAAAGTATCCCCAAAATGCTATCCACTATTTTGGACATTGTTTCGTCAGCCTCGTTACGGAATTTCTCTCTATGAAAACCTTGTCGTGGGTAAAACCGGACAAGCTGGGGTGTTTCGTTTGAATGCGCCTGATAGTCTTGAACCCGACTGTATATTGTGCAGCTAAACCGCCATTGAAGTCAAGGAAAGAAACGACGAGTTCAAAATATTTTACAATTCCTTTTGCCGATTTTCCAACCAGATTTGCAGCACCAGCAGCGTCCACAACGGTTTGCGCAAATCCGCTCGACCCGAAATATGGGCGTTCATCAGATTCCGCACGGCCTGGGGATTGAACATGCCCTGGGCACGCAATTTGTCCGTCGCCAGCATGTCTTCCATGAGCGGTCGCAGTCTGCTCTTGAGCCAGGTCGCCACAGGTATTTGAAAGCCGCGTTTGTTGCGGTGGAGAATTTTCTTCGGCAAAAGGTCGGCAAATGCCTTTTTGAGGAGATATTTGCGCCTGAAGCCGCACAATTTATAGCGCATGGGGAGGCGGGCGGCAAATTCCGCCACATCCGTATCCAGAAAGGGCGCCCGTACCTCCAGCCCGTGGAGCATGGAACAACGGTCCACTTTGACCAGAATGTCGTCCAGCATGAATTGGCGCGCATAGACATGGAAGGCGCGGGCTAAAGCGGATGCGGCCTTGGGGGGGGGCCAGTGCTCATAGTGTAGGCGGGTGGGGGCAAAAAGGACCTGCGAGTCAAAGAGGACAGTCTCAGCATAGTCAGAGTTGAGGATATCACGTTGCATTTGCGGGTTGAAGGCGGTGAGCAGGCTCTGCACACGCAGAGATGCCTGAGCGTCCGCGCCTCTGAGAAAGGTTTCCACCGCCAGACGTGGATTGATATAACCTGCGGAGGCAGGCAACAAACGCGGCAATCCGGCGAGAACGCTCCGCACTGGGGAGGGCAGGGCATTGAACCATTCTGCCGTGCGGAAGGCGATATAGTGTTCATAGCCGGCCCAGAGTTCGTCGGCGCCGTCCCCGCCCAGGGCCACTGTAACTTTTTCCCTTGTGGCGGCGGAAAGCAGCCAGGAGGGGGCGACAGAGGCGTCAGCCATGGGAGTGTCCATGCGGCGCACAACGGCGGGGAGGATGTCGGCGCAGTCTCCGGCGGCCAAAATGCGTTCCTGATGTTCCGTGCCGTAGGCCGCGGCGGCCGCGCGGGCATAACGGCTTTCGTCGTAGCTGGCTTCGCGGAAACCGATGGAGAATGTCTTGATGGGCGTCGTTGAGTGGCGCGCCATAAGTCCGGCTATGATGGTTGAATCAATGCCGCCGGAAAGAAAAACGCCCAAAGGGACATCACTGATCATGCGTCGCCGTACCGCTCTGGAGAGCAGATCGCGCAACTGCCGACATAAATCGTCTTCATTGCGTTTGTCCGCCTCATCCGGAACAGGCATGTCCCAGTATCGCGCGATGCGCGGACATCCATTTTCCAGAACCAGATAATGGGCCGGCGGGAGGCTCATGGTTCCGCGATAAATGGTTTGGGGCGTGGGCACATATTCGTAGGCCAGATAGCGCATGACGGCGCTTGGTTCAATGGGGAAGGAAAAATTTTTCAGACGTGTCAGGGCCGTCAATTCTGAGGCGAAGGCAAAAATGCCGTTTTGAGCGGTGTAAAAGAAAGGTTTTTTGCCGAAGCGATCACGCCCGCAAAAGAGCCTCCGCCTGCGGCTGTCCCATAGGGCAAAGGCGAACATGCCGTTGAAGCGCTCCAAACAGGCGTCACCCCAATGACGGTATCCCTCCAGGATGACTTCGGTGTCGGAATTGGTGGCGAAGCGCGCGCCCGCAGCCATAAGCTCTTTTTTGAGTTCCTGAAAATTGAAAATTTCCCCGTTAAAGGTAACGCACAGTTCTCTCCGCGTGTCAAACATGGGCTGGCCCCCGCCGGAGATGTCAATGATGGAAAGGCGTCTGTGTCCGAGACAGACAGAACCATCCAGCCATACACCCTGTCCGTCGGGGCCGCGATGGGCCAGCGCGTCACACATGGCTTTTGTCCGGGCGGCTGCCTCCGGTCCGAACGACGATCCGTCCAGGCGGCAGATCCCGGCTATGCCGCACACGATGCCTTCCAACGGGCGTTTTGGCGAACAAGCAGGTCAGAAAGACGTCGGCAGTTGCGATCGGTATCGAACATTTCCTCGGCCAGGGCCATACCGTTTTGTCCCATGCAACGAGCGTCTTCCGGGTGAGCCACCAAGCGGCGGATGGCGTCGGCGAGCGCGTCTGCGTTGCCGGGTGGCACGAGAAGGCCTGTTGTGTTGTCAAGTATAACTTCCGGCAGGGCGTTGACGCTTGTGCCTATAACCGGCAGACCGTAGGCCATGGCTTCAATGATCGTGTTGGGAATGCCATCCCGCCGTCCCGACTCATGCACGACGCACGGGGCGAGAAATATATCGTGGCTCAGCAGGATATCGGGCAGACTGTCATGGGACACAAAACCCGGCATGGAAACAAGTTCTTTCAAGCCAAGTTCCTTACGCAAATTCGCAAGCGTGCGTCCCATGCGGCCAAGTCCCATAACTTTGCCGCCGCCGCCGGCAAGAGTCAGATGAAAATCCAGGCCGGATTCTTTGAGCAGATGGCAGGCATGCAAGAGTACATCGAAACCTTTGGTGACGTCAAAACGGCCCAAGGCCAGCAGACGGGCTGTTTTTTTCGACAAAACGGTCTCTTGGCGCCGAGTGGCCAGAGGCAGGGTGAGGCTGTTATAGATAAGTTCCACTTTCCCTTTGGCCTGCCCCTGATTGAAGTTTTCTATACGTTTCATGTCGTGGGCGTTATTGGCGCGTATGAAGAGAGCGGCGGAGAACTTCGCGCCCAGGTCGGGATCAGCCGGGTCAAGATTGTCTCCGCGCGCCGATGTGCCGAAGGGAATGCCGGCGATCTCTGCGGCCACCCACGCAGCAGTGGCCGTGCCTCTGGGCCAGGGCGCGTAAATCATGTCAATGCCGTCTTCACGCAGTTGGCGGCCGAGGTACACTCCGGCTAAAAATGCCCACAGATTTTCGGCGAAACTTTCCAAACTGCGCCAGGGTCTGCACAGGCTACGGATAAACAGACGGCGGAACATCGCGGGTTTTGTAAACAGACAACGCGCCGTTTCAAGCAGAAAGGCGGGTAGAAGTTTCAGACCGGCCGTGCGCGTCGAAGGGAGCGCCGCCAACATCTCCTTGGAACAGCAACGGGGGTTGGATGCATAGAGTGAATAGACTTCAAGGGGCAGACGTCGCCTCAGTATCTCCACTTCGCGGAAAATAAAGGGTTGGGTGAAGAGTGGATACCATAATAAAATGTAGGCGATGTGCGGCAGACCGGCAGGCAGAGGCCTGCCGTCGCCGTCGTGTTTTGTCTCCGTATTGCGCCGGCCGGGGCTGTTTTTCGCGATTTCGTCATTCACTGATGTCGTCTCCAGTTCAGGGGCCATTTTCGGCGCAACACCAATCACATTTGTTATCCTCTCTCAAGGACGCTTCGTTTTCACATGCCGCGTCTTGCCCAAGCTCACGCATGGTCAGCGAACACACGGAAAAATTATCATACAACCATTGCGTGTAACGATAGATTTTATCCAACAAGGCGTCAACAGACGCCGCATCCGGAATATGGGGGGCGCCGCCGGGCATCATTTCTGAGGAATGCCAGGTCAGGGAGAGCACTGTTCCGCCGCGTTCCACAAACAGGCGTGTGGTGAGCCGCATCAACCACAGGGGATGGTGGACGGGCAACAGCGCCAGCGCTCCCCAGTTTTTCAGGCCGGCGCGTGTGCGCCGGCTCAAGTCGCAAACATCGGGCAGACGTTCCAGCAGTCGGGGCAGGGAAGGAAACAGCGGGGTGACGGTAAGGGGTATTTCTACGATGGTTTTGTCGGCTGCCCGAATGCGGTAAGGATTGGCGGGTGCCGCGAAATGATTCGGCCCTTTGAGGGGGCTGTGCAAGGGGCGCACGGAGGCGTCGCAGGTGATCCCGGCCAGGGCCAGCAAAGGCCAATGCTCCGCGCGTATGTCCCATCGGCCCATGCGAAAGGAGGTCGGTCGCTCCCCGCAAAAATCTTCGGCCAGTTCAAGCAGATGATTCAGTTTTTCCCCCATAATGTCCGGGGGAACATCCGCCGAACAGACCGAACATGCCGATCCGTTCTTTGTTTCGGACAGCGGGGGCGTATTCCAGTGATGCAAATGTGTTCCAATTTCCACCCTGCCCGGAAATTCGGCGCAAAAAGCGGCGATGTCCGCACGGGCCCCAGGGTTGTCCAACACGCTGTGAGCGCAGAGAAGCGTGGGGCGTATCGGCATGCTCATCAAGGGCCTGAGCCGGAGGAGGTTGGCGGTGTTTGTCACTTGTGGCGAGAACCTGGCGTATTGGCCGCCGAAAAGGCCTTCTTCCTCCACATCCAGACTGACGGCAAGGATGATCTCCAGTTTCTGCTTCATGCGTCCCCGCCAGCGACGCAGTGGCTAATATACAGATTCCGCAACATAGTGATATTTTTTTTACTGTCAAACATTTGCTTGACCAGCGCCTTTCCCGCTTCGGCCATGCTTCGGGCGCGCTCCCTGTTTTCCAGCATGCGTCGCAGAGCGTCGGCCATGGCCGTCGGATTACGCTGTGGAACCAGCAGGCCCGTTTCGTTGTTGCGGATGACTTCGGGGATGCCGTTCACGTCTGTGGCCACCACGGGCAACCCGCAGACAAGGGCCTCCATAATGACATTGGGTATGCCGTCCCTGTCGCCGTTGCTGTGCACTACACTGGGAACCACCAGCAGGTCGTGGCTGCGCATGAAGGCAAGAATTTCGTCGTGGGGTATGAAACCCGGCATATCCACAATGTCCCGCAGCCGCATGCGTCGCAGCTGACGCAAAAGCCTGCCGCGCCAGCGTCCGTCTCCCACCAGAGTAAGCCGTACTGGAAGGCGTTCGCGTCTTAAGCGCGCCAATGCGCTGAAAAGTTCCGGAAAACCCTTGGTACGGGCAAAGCGGCCTACGGCCAATATGCGGAAGACATCGTCAGAACGCTCTTCGCGCGGGGAAATTTGTGCATCCCCAACAAAAGTGAGGCTGTTGTAGACAAGGTGTATTTTGTCCGCCTGGTCGTGAGGGCAAAACTGTCGAAGCCAGCGCACGTTAGCCAGATTGTTGGTGCGCACGAAGATGGCGTCGCGGGATTTCTCCCGCAAGAGGCCATCTTCCGGATAAACGTCTCCAGCTCTTCCGGTGAAGGCAAAGGGTATCCCCGTCAGATGCGAGGCTACCCAGGCGGCAGTCGCCGGTCCGTTTGCCCAGCAGGCATGTATAAGGGTAATGTTCTGATCGCGGCAGTGCTCAGCCAGCAAAAAACCGGCCATAAAACACCACAGGTTTTCTCCAAGGGCCTCCACGTCGCGCATTTTGTGAAAAAATCCTTCGCGTAGGAGGGCAATCACATTGTGGGGCCGGCGCATCAAGGCGCGAAAAAAAGCGGCCAGCACCGACAGGGTGACCATGATGCCGTAGTGCCGCACAGGGCCGGGAAAAGCCCGCATTTCGGCGCTGCACCCCGCAAGCGATTCTCCGTACATGGTGTACACCTGGATGGGTAACCCAAGGGCCAGAAGACTCTTAACCTCCCGAAAAATGAATGTTTCCGAGGAGAGCGGAAACCAGAGCAAAATATAGGCGATTTTAGGGGCAAATCCGGGACGCTGGCAGGTTGACGTCGTCCCGGCGTTATCGCTGTCCATGCCTGTGTTCATGATTGTATTGTTCAACTATGGCTCGGGCTTTGGGCAATTCTTCCACGACCGCGTCCAGCGCTCTGCTGACGTGCTCTTTTTCATGGACTGCGGAGAGGAAAAAACGCAGGCGGGCTGTGCCTTCCTGAACAGCCGGAAAGGTGACGGGCATAACGTAGATGCCTCTGCTGAAAAGGGCAGTGGACAAAAAACCGGCGACCATGGAGTCTCCGACAATGACAGGCAAAACGGCATAGCCTTGGGCCGCTCCAGTATCCAATCCTTTGCGCTGCGCGTATTCCAGAAAATACTTTGAAATGCCCTGCAAGCGTTCCACGCGTTCCGGCTCGCGCAGCATGATTTCAAGGGCTTTGTGACAGGCGGCCGCAACAACCGGCGGCATGCCCACGCTGAAGACAAAACCGGGGGAACCGTATTTGAGATATTCCACCAGTTCCCGGTTACCGGCAATAAAACCACCACAACCACACATGGTTTTGGAAAGAGTGCTCATCCACATGTCCACATCGTCGGCATTCAGGTTGTAGTATTCCCGCACACCACGGCCGGTCTTGCCGAGCACGCCAAGCGAATGGGCCTCATCCACGAGGAGCATGCAGTCATACGCTTTTTTCAGGGTGATGAGTCTGGGCAAGTCCGGGATATTGCCGTCCATGCTGAACAACCCTTCAGTGACGATGATGGCGTGTTTGTGAGAACGTCTGTACTTTTTGAGTTTTTTCTCCAGGTCATCGCAATTGTTATGGATGTAGGAATAGCGGGAGGCTCCGGAAAGCCGTGCGCCCTGCACTAAGGAATTATGGGCCAGCCCGTCGTGAAATATGGCGTCGCGCGAGTTGAACAAAAAACCCAGGGTGGAGACATTGGCTGCGTGACCACTGACGTAAACAATGCAGTCGTCCACGCCGTAAAGGCGGGCGAACGCCTTTTCCAGTTCACGGTGTTGTGGACGTTCTCCGCCCACCAGACGGCTGGCGCCGCTGGATGTGCCGAAAACACGCGCTGTTTCTGCGACGATTTGCGTTATTTCCGGATGGGCGTTGATGCCGAGATAGTCGTAGGTGGAAAAATTCAGGTATTCCTTACCGTTGATCATCGCTGTGGCTTTGGCGGCGCGATCATGACAGACGAAAAGAGGGTTTTCCATGCCCATTTTGTGTCCCATTTCCACTAGATGGGCGAAGGAAAGTTTGGAGCGCGCCCGAAACATTGAGCCGTGCCCTTCGTCTTTCGGCTGGGATGTCGTTGTTCCGCCCGAAGAGTGATGTTTTTTCATCATGCCATGCCCCTGGATGCTGAGTTACGCACGGAGAGGACGTATTTCTGTTGAAATTTCAAGAGATGATACATTCCCAAATGAATATAACAAAATAAAATACCCGATGTATCGGCGAAAGGCAAGAGCGCGCGCCATAAAAATCTTTAAGCGGCTTGACCATAACCGGGGGCGGGCGTATAAAAAATGAAAGCTCTGGTTGTCTAAACTTGGGAGGCTCGCTATGTTCGGGATTGGCATGCAGGAATTACTCGTCATTTTAGTGGTTGTGCTCCTGGTTTTCGGGTCGAAGAAACTACCGGAAATAGGAGGTGGTTTGGGAAGGGCTATACGCAATTTTCGTCGGGCAAGCACTGAGCCGGACGAAATTGACATAACTCCCAAGGAGAACAAGACGGCCGAAGGGGATCACAAAGCCTGAGATGTATACAAACGCAAACGGGGTCAAGCGATGAAAGCAGAGCAGATATCCGTTTTTTTGGAAAATCGGACCGGACGTCTTGCGGAAGTGACTCATGTGTTGGCTGAGGCCGGCATCAACGTCCGTGCGCTCTCCCTGGCAGACACGTCGGATTTCGGCATTTTGCGCATGATTGTGTGCGAAAACGCCAAGGCTCAGGCCATACTGAAGGAAAAGGGGTTCACCCTGGGGCGGACCAGTGTGGTGGCTGTGGAAGTTCCCGATAGACCCGGCGGTCTCGACGAAGTTGTGCAGCTTGTCTCCGGCCACGGCATCAATGTGGAATACATGTATGCCTTTATCCAGCGCGAGCGGGACGCGATTTTGATTTTTCGTTTCGACAAGGCGGACTTGGCCGTCGAAGTGCTTGAAAAAAATAATTTTACCGTGGTTTCGGCCGATGAGCTTTGCCGTATCTAGCACGGGGCGATGAAAAAGCGTGAGGACCGGGCCTCGCGCTTTTTTACATCGGCGCGTCCTGACTTTCCGGTGGGAAGAATTCGGCGCTCCAGTTCAGAGCGTAGGCCCAGGCCGCGGAGAGGTCGCTTTCTTCCAGGCCATGTTCGGCGCCCAGCGCAAGGGCGGCTTCCCATTCGCCGTGCAGGTAGCGCGTGAGCAGGTCAAACCAGGGAGAATAGCGGCTTTTCGTGCCCGTGAGCGCGTCTATGATCCCTGGGTCAAGGGGCACGCCCTGCAGGATGGTAGCCAGAGGCAGTTTTACAATGGCCTCCAGCAGAGAAAAAAGACCCAGCAGGAAAAGTTCCTGGATTGTTACGTCGGTGGGCAGGGATCCGCGATTTTGCAAGGCGATGCCTATCTGTTCCAGAAATTTCCCTCGTTGGGAGGCCAAAAACGAAAGTTCGAAGGATGTCGGATTGCGGTCAAGCGAAGAGAGAACGGCCACGCACAACCATTGGGTAAAGACGTCCGAGCCCATAAGCTGAAGAGCGCCCGGGACATTTGTTATCTCTTCCTCAAAAGCGAAATGCGGAGAATTGACGAAGGCGAGCAACTTGGCGGTCAACACGGGGATATGCAGAATTGTGTCGCTCAGAAGCTTTATGTTTATCGGGTTCTCGTTCAATACGGTAAAGATTCTCATGCGTTCCACAAGAGATGATTTGTATCTCGTATCGGGCAGAAGTTCCGGCTTGCTGAAAAAAAAGCCCTGAAAGAGCGTAAAGCCAAGCAAACGACAAAATTTTCTGGTGGTTTCGTCCTCCACCTTTTCAGCCAGACAGACATGCCCAAGCGACGCCACACGCTCCACAAGCTCGACGATCGCCTCCCGGTCGCAACGCAACACATCGAATTTGACAATATCCGCCAGGGACAAAAAGGGAGCGAGTGTTTCCTGGCCTGTATAACCGTCCAGAGCCAAAGCGTATCCGGCCGCTTTTATGTGTTTGAGGGCCGTCAGCACGTCCGGAGTGGGGGAGGTGTTTTCCATGATTTCCAGTATGCAACGCTTTTTGGGCAGCAAGGTGATGGCCCGCGTCTCAATCATGGCGGCGGGAAAGTGGATAAGCAGTTTTTGTTCCTGTCTCAGGCTGCGTCTGACCGCCGCCAAACCCGAGGCAATGACGCGGGCTGTGGCCACGGCGTCGCTGGTTTGGTCGGAATCGTCCGCGCCGGATGTTTTGTGGTACAGCAGTTCGTAGCCCCAGATATTGCCTTTGATGTCAAAAACAGGCTGACGGGCAACGGCCACGTCAATTTTGAGGGGCTTGCCGCATTTTGCCGAGATCGCGAACTCGTCCAGGGTCCTGCGTATTTCCCGATGGACAATGTCCTGAATCTGTTCCAACATGACATCTTGTTTTTGTTGCATCAGAATTCCGGCCGCAACAACGGGAAGAGGATGACTTCACGGATGGAAGGGCAGTCCGTAAGCAACATGACAAGCCGGTCTATCCCCACGCCCTCGCCTGCCGCCGGCGGCATGCCGTATTCCAGGGCGCGCAGGTAATCCTCATCCATGCTGTGGGCTTCCTCGTCGCCAGCCTCCTTTTCCCGCGCCTGTTCTTCGAAGCGCATGCGCTGATCCACAGGATCGTTCAACTCTGAAAAGGCGTTGGCCATTTCACGGCCGGAGATGAAGAGCTCAAATCGGTCCGTCAGTTCCGGCTGATCATTGTTCCTGCGGGACAACGGCGATATTTCTGTAGGGTAGTGGTGGATGAAGTGCGGCTGCACCAGTTTGTCCTCCACATCCAGGTCAAAAAGCTTGGCCTGAAGTTTTTGCAGGCTTTCTTTGTCGGTTGTTTTTTCGCCGCGTCCTCGTATATATTCCCGTAATTTATTGTAGTTGTTGTAAAAATTCTCAGCATGGCCGCCGATTCTGCTCAGGGAGTCATAAAAGGATATCCGTGTCCAGCGCCCCGGGGTAAGGTCTATTTCCTTGCCTTGATAGGTTATAACTGTTGAGCCGCATACTTTGAGGGCCAAATGGGCAAAGAGCTTCTCCGTAAGGTCCATCAGGTTTTCAAAGGTCGCGTAGGCCCAGTAAAATTCGCACATGGTGAATTCGGGGTTATGACGCGTGTCAATGCCTTCATTGCGAAAGTTGCGATTGAGCTCAAAGACTTTTTCGAAGCCGCCCACCAGGAGTCGCTTGAGATAGAGTTCCGGCGCTATGCGCATATACAGGCGCAAATCCAGCGCATTGTTGTGGGTGACAAAGGGGCGCGCTGTCGCGCCGCCGGGCAGCGGCTGCATCATGGGCGTTTCCACTTCCATAAAACCGTCGTCTTCCATGAAACGGCGGAATTCGCGCACTATCTGGCTGCGTTTGCGGAAAATATCCCGTGTGCGCGGAGTGACGATCAGATCCACATAACGCTGGCGATACCGTGTTTCCTGATCCTTGAGGCCGTGGTATTTTTCGGGCAGGGGCCGCATGGAGCGGGTGAGCAGAACGACGCTGGCGCAGTCCAGAGTGAGTTCGCCTGTTTTGGTACGGAAAAGATGCCCGATCACGCCGACGATATCGCCGACCTCCAATTTTTTGATGACCAGGCATCCCGTTTCGTCCAGATGCTCCCGCGCGGCATAACACTGCATGCGGCCGCTCTCATCCATGATGTGAAAAAAAAGCACCTTGCCGAAGGAGCGCAGGGAAACAATGCGCCCGGCAAGAGACAGCGACTCCGTGTGTTGGGACAGATGTTCGGCGCTTGTGTTTCCGAACTGTTCCAACACGTTGTCCACATGGTTCAATTTGTGAAAGTTGTTGGGGAAAAGCGGAATGCCGGCATCCAGCAAATCACAGGCCTTGCTCACGCGGTTTTTGAGTACTTCATTGAGACCTTCGCGCGCGGAAATGCTCTCCAGCATGGGCGCAAAATAGGCTGCGTGCGGGGATTTGGTGTTCAGCCGTATGGCCGGTTTGCGATTTTTTCTGGGCTCGTCCACTGTCTTCTCCCCTTGATGACGGGAGCGTCAAAACTATGTTATCCTGTCTCCGCCGTCAAGGTGTGCGTCGCGTTGGCGGGTGACGACTTTTACCGGCACGGCGTCGCGACGGTGACGCCGTTGACGACATTGACGGGCGTGCCTTGCTTCCAGCGGTGAATGTTCTCCGCCGTCAGCGTGATGATGTTCTGGCGCGCCTTGTTCGTGGCCCAGGCGATGTGCGGCGTGATGACGGTATTGGGCGCCTTGAGCAAGGGGTTTGAGGCGGGCGGCGGCTCGACGGAGAGCACATCGGTTCCCAGCGCTCCAAGTTTGCCGGATTTTAGTGCCTTGGCGGCGGCGGCTTCGTTGACAAGTCCTCCGCGGGCGGTATTGAGCAAAATGACGCCATCACGCATTTTCGCGATGCTGGTGCTGTTTATGATTTCCTGGGTTTGCGGCGTGAGCGGGCAATGCAGGGATATGACGTCTGAAGCGGTCAGAAGTTGTTCCAGGGAAGCAAAGGAAAAGGGACTGTAATTGGGGGGATTTTTGGGATGTGGGCAGTGCGCCAGCACGCTCATGCCGAAGGCGTGGGCCAATTCGCCCACGCGTCTGCCTATGGAGCCGAAGCCTATCACACCCATGGTCAAGCCCTTCAGACACACCGGAGTTTTTTTCCAGTAACACCACAAGTGTGACTTTTTCCACTCCCCGGCCTTCACGCTTTCTGTGTGCTCGGTCACATGCCGGCATATTTCAAGCAGCATGGCCAGCGTGTGCTGGGCCACGTCGTCAACGCCGTAGGCCACGACATTGCACACCGGGATGTTTTTGGCAGCGCAGGCCTCAATGTCCACCACATTGTAACCTGTCGCCAAAACGCAGACCAGTTTGACCCGTTCGAATCCGGCTATATCTTTGGCCTTCAAGGGAGTTTTGTTGGTCAAAAGCACATCGGCCCGCGCGGCGCGTTCCGCGACCTTGCCGGGAGGCGTTTCGTCGTGAACGCGCAGTTCGCCGATTTCCGAAATGGGGCCCCAGTCGACATCGCCGGGGTTGAGGATAGCGCCGTCCAGAACGACTATTTCCATGTTGATTCCTCCTTTTTCCTCGCCGACGGGGTGTTTTTGCCCACGCGGGCCAAAGCAAAAGCCGCCCTTGCGGGCGGCCGTAAGTCAAGCATATTCCGCTGCCCGGAGGGGCAACAGAGAATCTAGTGAGCAACCACGCGGAAGTCGTCGCGACGATTTTTGGACCATGCGGACTCGCCTTTGCCCTGGACTGCCGGATTTTCTTTGCCGTAGCTGATCATTTCAAGCTGGCCGGGATTCACACCGAGGGTGACCAGATATTCATAGGCGGCGCGGGCGCGGCGTTCGCCAAGGGCCAGGTTGTATTCCTGGGTGCCGCGTTCGTCGCAGTTGCCCTCAATGCGCACGCGAATGGTGGAATAGCGCTTCATCAGATCAGCTTTGTTTTTCAGCATGTCTTTGTATTCGGATTTGATGTCGAATTTGTCAAAGGCAAAGTACACGCGAGCGTCTGTGATTTGCTGAATGGCGGCGCGCATTTCAGGGGTCAGGCCGTCGTCATAAGCGCCATCGGCAGATTTTTTTGCGCAGCCGAAACCGGCGGCGAGGGCCATAACCAAGGTGAGAATCAAAGCGTAACGTTTCATCATGTCCTCCTGAACAGCTCATACTCCAAAAGATTACCTTCCCTTTCTAGGTGGTCTCCCACGACCACGGAGGAATGGTATCCGTCCAGCGATTTTTGTCAAGGCATCAATCGCCTTTTTCGTGAAAAATTTTTTCACCGGGAAAACGCTATTTCACCGCCGCGCTCCAACGAGGAAATGCGGCCTGGCCGCCGCCGCCCGTGGGCACCTGTTTGGGTTCGCCCCCGTGACGTGTGGTCAGATAGATGCCTCTTCCGCCGCCGCGCGAGGAGGCGAAGGCGATGAAATAGCTGTCCCCGCAGAAGGACGGTTGTTCATCGCTGCCGGGACCGTAAGTGATCTGGCGTTCCATGCCCGTGACCATGTCCTGCACGAAGATGCGGTGCCCGTAATCCGTCATGCGGCTGAAAACAACCAGCGTGCCGTCCGGGGAGAGGTTGGCTTCCGTGTTGTATGTGCCGTTTTTGCTCACGCGGGTGACGGCGCCGCTGCGCAGATCCTTGAGGAATATCTGTGGGCCGCCCATGCGGGAGGAGGTGAAGGCCATCTTGGTTCCCGTGCTGTCAAAGGTGGGGGAAACATTGATTGAATCCCCGCCCTCAAGAATGCGTTCTTTCTGGAAAACGTGGTTCAGCAGAAAAATGACCGGATATTTCCCGTTGGAGAGAGCCACAGCCACCTTGTTGTCGGGCATGAAAGCCGGGCCTATGACCACATTGCCGGGAAAGCGTATACGCTGCACTTTTTTGCTGCCGCTGTCCCATACGCCCAGGGCGTGGGACTTGGGATCAATATGGGAAAAGACAACAAAGCGTCCGTCAGGCGACCAGGACGGAGACAGCGCCTCCCCGGGCATGTTGGTGATCTGTCTCAAATCCCGCCCGGTGGGTTTGACAAGCCAGACGTTGGCGCTCATTGTTCCTGTCTTCTTGACAAAAGCCAGGGTGGAGCGAAAAAAGGCTCCGCTGCCGGTGAGGGCCTCCAGCAGATCGGCGCAAAATCTGTCCGCCACTTCCGGAAGCTCGCTGGAGGAAACCCGGGTATATTCCTTGCCGAAGAGACGGCCGCCGGTGTTTGTTTCGAAGGCCCGCAACTGTACGGACCTTGTGCCGCTGTCGCCCTCCGGCCAGTAGCATGTCACCACAATGTCGGAACCGGCGAGCTGAAAGCGCTTGAAATCAATGCTCGGCGGTTCATAACCGGCCAGCACGGTACCGCCCAGCACGCTCTTGGGATCCGTCAGACGCACAAAGGGCAGGAAGCCCAGATTTTGTTCCACAAGGCGCTGCAGGTCCCGCCCCATGCCGGTTGCTTCGCCGCGGGAGCTGTTGAGCGGCGCCGCCAGAGCCAGGTTGACGATGTTCTGCCCCGGACCGTAAATATCCACACGCAGGGCGGCCTGGGCCGCATTGTCGCCGATGGGCGACAACGCGCAGAACAACAATGCAAGGAGACAGATTTTTTTCATGGCATGTTTTCCTCACTGCCGGGGCCCGTCGGGCGGGCCTCAGATTAAACGTATTTCCTTCGCTGCTTGTGTTCAACAACAACGCGTGTTGTTCGCCGTTCAGCGACGCCTCAGCTTGAGGGTGATTTCAACCGGATTCCCGAGGGCGCGCGGCGGCGGCGCGAGGTTGCCGGCACGTTTGACGCCGCGCAGCACATACTTGTCAAGCAACGCATCCCCGGTTGTCTTCACAATCTCATAATTCTCCACGACTCCATCGTTTTTGATGTGCAGGCGCAACACGACCACATACTCGCCGGGGGCTGTTTCCTGGGGTATAAGGATGGACGTGAGTATTTTCCACCTGATCTTGCGCAAATATTTTTCCGGCGGCTGGTCGGCGCCGTCCGGCGCGCCGCCTCCCGCATCCCCGGATAAAATTCCCTCCGCTGTCTTCATCTCTCCGGGGGACTTCTTCGTTTCATGTTCGGGAACTACGACAGGCTTGGGCGGTTCCGCGAGTTTCGGCGACAGGTCGGGTTTTGACGGGGCTGCGGGTTTTTCATCTCCGGGAGCGTCAGCGGAGCCGGCGGAATCCGCACGTTGGGGCGTTGCCGCGGGCTTCAGCGGTGTGGCGGATTTGGGCGTATCCACAACCAAAATCACCGGTCTGTCCGCCTTTTTCAGCAACTCCGGGTCAGTCTTGGTCTGTTTGGGTCTGGGCCCCTTGGGCGGCCCAAGCGGCCGAGGGTCGGCGGGGTCAACGGGATGCTCCCTGGCTTCGGGCACGCTCTTCCCCGTGCGTTTGGCCGCCTGTTCGGCCATCTGCCTGGCTTTGTCCTCGACCGCGTCGGCGTCTTTTTTGTCTTTTTCCCGCGCCGTCCTGTCCCTCTCCATGATTTCCGTCTTCAGAGCCTTGACGGGATCGGGCCTTTCCTTGGTGTTGCCCCTGGGCACGCCTGTCCAGAAGGAGATGTGCACCTCGCTGGGTTCGGCATAGGGCGGCGGGGGGAATTTGCCTATTTGTCGCGCGGCTCCGCAAGCTGACGTGTCCAGAGGCTCCACGCCGGAACTTTTGACGACGGAGCATTCGGTGAGTTTGCCCGTTCCGTCCAGGGCGAGTTTTATTCTGACCTGAAACTCTCCACGCAAATCGGGGGGCGCCCAGACCGTATAGAGTTTTTCGAGTATCTTGCCGCTGTAGCCTCCGTCGGTGTCGGCGGCGGCAAGACTCGCGCAGGGGCCGGGCCGGGGGAAGCTCATGGCTGT
The DNA here is from genome assembly GCA_031272405.1 of Desulfovibrio sp. Classification (GTDB taxonomy): domain Bacteria; phylum Desulfobacterota; class Desulfovibrionia; order Desulfovibrionales; family Desulfovibrionaceae; genus Desulfovibrio. The sequence continues at coordinate 70,664 of JAISTW010000050.1, forward strand.
CGCTGCGGACAGAACAAGGCAAAGCGTGAGGGCATGTTTTTTCATGGCGCGACTATCTCCCCATAAGTTCGTCAAGCGTGAACACCAGATCAAGATCGGCATATTCCCGCGAAGGCGGGGGAGGAAACTGACCGGCCTGGCTTGTGCGCAGAATCGCGTTGACCGCCGAGGCGTCAAACTGCGCGTTGCCGGACGATTGGACCAGACGGGCTTGCAGCACTTTCCCCTGCATGTCCACATTGACGTTGACGACGCAGCTCAGATTGAGACGGGCGCCGGAGGCGAAGCCCCAGTTGGGGCGTACAGCCAGCATGACCTGCCCCATGTAGACGTCTCCCAGGCCGCCGCCGCCGGGACCTTCCCCTTCGCCTCCTCCGCCCCCCCGATTGCCGGAGGCGTTGCGCCTGGCCTGGGTCAGGGCCTGTTCAACAGCATTGCCTCTGTCCCCGGAATCAGCGCGCGAACTGGCCTTGCGCTTGGCCTGCTCCAGCGCGGCCTGGATGGGATCGACCGGTTTTTTTGGGGCTTCCTTGGGCTTGTCCGGTTTGGGCGTTTCTTTTTTGGGCTCCGGCTCCGGTTTGGGTTCCGGCTTGGGCTCAGGTTTCGGCTCCGGTTTCGGCTCGGGCCTGGGGGTCGGCTTTTTAATCGGCGTCACGTCTTCCCTGACCTGGGGAGGAACAGGAATCGGTTCCTTGACCGGCGACTTTTCAGGGGCGGCGATTTCCTCCTTGGGCGCGGGTGCCGTGGGGGCCGTGGGGCCCTGGCCCTGCTCTCCACTGGGCCCGAGTATGGGGGATGGCGTTCTGTTGCCTCCGGGCGCGCCTTCCACCAGGCTTATCATGACCGGCGGCGCGTCAAGGCGCAGAGGCGGTTTGGACGGCCAGAAGCAGACGAGCAGAAGCAATGCCGCGTGCAGACAGAGGGAAAGAACGTAGGAAGCCAGGCGCATGCGGATGATGCTACTTTGGTTTTGAAGGCGTTCCGGGCCCGGACTTCGCTTTTGTTCCCGCCCCTTGCACTTCCGGCTTGTCGGCGACGACGCCGAGTTTTTCTATCCCGGCGCCCTTGATATGTCCCATGACCTCAACCACAAGACCGTAGGGCACGCTTTTGTCCGCCTGGAGAAAGAGCGTCTTGTTTTTGTCTTTGACCAGGTTTTTGAGATAACCTTCAAGATCATCCAGATTGTCTATGGCGTACTCATCCAGAAAAATCTTGCCGTCGCGCCGCACGGTCAGCATCATGTGGTCGTTTTCGGAGGGAAGGGCGGCCACCTGCTGGGTTTGGGGCAGATCTACGTCCAGCCCCTGGCTCATCATGGGGGTGGCTACCATAAAAATGATCAACAGCACCAGCATCACGTCCACGAAAGGGGTGACGTTGATCTCCGAAACGAATTTGTTCTGGTTTCCCGTGGATGCGCCCATGGTTCAGGCCTCCGTGCCGCCGGCGCGGCTGACAGGGCGATGGGCGTTGAGCTCGCGCTGGACGCGGTTGAGAAAGGTGCTGGCGAAGTTGACCAGCAGCGTGTCCACCTGGGAGAGGCGGCCCATGAAGAGGTTGAAGCCGATAGTGGCGGGCACGGCCACGGCCAGGCCCACGGAAGTGGCTATGAGCGCTTCGGAAATGCCCGGGGCCACTGTGGCCAGGGATGCGGATTTGAGCATGCCGATGGAGTGGAACGACTGCATGATGCCCCAGACAGTGCCGAACAGGCCGATGAAGGGCGCCGTGTTGGCTGTTGTGGCCAGCAGGGAAAGAGACGCCTGCAGACGGGCCAGCTCGCTGCCCACGCCCTGGCGCAGGGCGCGGCGCACGTTGTCCACCACCACATCGCTGGAATTGCCCAGTTCCTTGGAGCGGTTGAATTCCTGCACTCCCTGATGGGCTATGTAATACAGCGGCGAGGAAGGGTCGGCGCCCAGCGAATGCACCGCGTCGCGGAGATTGGCGGCTTTGCTGAAGCGTTCCGTTCCGTCCCTGGCCTTGGTCCCGGCCGAACTGAGCATGATGAACTTCTGGATCATCAATCCCCAGCTGACGACGGACATCAGCACCAGAATCGCCAGCACTGTTTTGGCTATGAGACTGGATTGAGCCACTATCGCGAAAAAACTGAACTCCATCTTTTTCTCCGTGCGCGTCGGTTTGCCGGAATCGGCAGGTTTATTGTTGTTTCAGAAGCGGCGTTTCGTTGGAAAGGACAATTTTGCTGTTTTCCCTGAAAGATTTGCGCAGCGTCTCCAGCCAGCGCTGCCAGGCGTAAAATTCCGGCGACCTGTTGTATGCGTCGGCATAGACGGATGCGGCTTTGGCGTCGCCCCGGCCGCGTTCCACCTGGGCGTCGCGGGCGGCCTCCGCCAGGATGACGGCGCGCTGGCGGTCCGCGTCGGAACGGATGCGTGTGGATTCCTCCTCGCCCTCGGAACGGTACTGCTTGGCCTGGCGCTCGCGTTCCGCGCGCATGCGCCCGAAAATAGCCCGCTGGTTTTCCGCGGGCAGATCCGTGCGTTTTATGCGCACGTCCAACACTTCCACGCCGAAGTTTTTCATGAGGTCCGAAACCTTGTCGGTCACTTCCCTCATGATGTCGGCGCGGTGCGCCGAGACCACTTCGGTAAGGGTATAGGCGCCCACCAGTGCCCGCAACTGGGAGTACACCACGTCGTCCAGGCGGGCCTGCGCGCCGGGTATGGTGCGCATGGTGCGGTAGAACTGCAGGGGGTTGATGATACGCCAGCGGGCGTAGTTATCCAGCACGATGGCCTTTTTGTCCACCGTGAAAGCTTCCCGCGAGCGGGCCTCGTAGTCCAGCACGCGGGCGTCGAAAAAAATCACGTTCTGAATGAACGGCAGCTTGAAATGCAGGCCGGGGTCGTAGACACGCGGCAATGGTTCGCCCAGTTGCAGCACAATGGCTCTTTGGGTCTGGTGCACGGTGAAAAAGCTTTGAAAGGCCAGAAAGGCCAGCACCAAAAGCGCGACTGCCGGGATGAAGGGGCTTTTTGCGACGCTTTGGCCGGAATTGCCTGTCGGTGAATTTGTCATATGGGTATCGCGTTGTTGGAGGTTGCGGTTATTTTGCCGCCGCCGGAGCATTCAGACCGGGCAGAGGCAGGAGCGGCAGGGCATGGTTGCCGGCCGTTCCGTCCAGAAGCACTTTTTCCCGCGTTTGGGCAAGCACTTCTTCCACCGTTTCATAATAGAGCCGTTTTTTGGTCACTTCCGGGGCTTTTTCGTATTCCACGCGCAGGGCGTCAAAACGCCTGGCCTCGCCTTCCGCGTTCTGGGTGCGGGTGGTGCTGTATGCCTGGGCGTTGTTGCGGGCCGCGGCGGCCTGACCGCGCGCCTTGGGCAAAAGTTCGTTGCGGTAGGCTTCGGCCTCGTTGATGATGCGGCTTTTGTCCTCCCGGGCGCTGGCCACGTCCTTGAAGGCGTCAATGACTTCCTGGGGCGGATGTACGTCCTGCAACTGGACGGCCAGCACCTGTATGCCGGATTCATAACGGTTGAGCACAGTCTGCAGAAGCTGGGTGGCCTCGCTCTGTATTTTCAGCTTGCCGTCGGTGATGGCGGCGTCGATCTGGCTGTTGCCGATAACCTCGCGCATGGCGGCCTCGGCCGCGTTGCGCACCAGAGCCGTCGGAGCGCTCACGTTGAAGAGATAGGCTACCGGGTCGCTGATTTTGTACTGCACGCTAAACTGCACGTTGACGATGTTTTCATCACCCGTGAGCATGGAGGCCTCTTCGGGAACGGTGCGCAACTGTCCCTGTTGGAACGTGGCCGACTGCCCCACGGAGCGGAAGCCGACCTCGCTGCGCAGAACCTGGGTGACTTGCGGCTTGTACACGCTTTCCACGGGCATGGGCCAGGCGTAATGGGGGCCGGGGCCCTCTGTTCTGTCGTATCTGCCGAAACGCAGAACCACGCCCTGCTCGTCCGGATTGATGATGTATATGCCCGACAAAAGCCAGATCAGCAGGATGGCCGGGATGACGAGAAATGCGGAGCGGCCGGGAAGACGAAAGCGCGGCGGCAGATTGGGGGGGATGAAGATCGGCCTTCCCGGGCCCCGTTTCTCGTCCTGTTTTTGCCGCTCGGCGCCTCCATTGCGGGTTTCGCGCTTGTCTCCCCCTTCGGGGCCGGCGCTTTTGCCGTCGTCGTCCGACGCTTTCGGTTGAGGCCGCATGGCCTGCTGCCGCTGTCGTTTTTCCTGTAATTTGTCCCAGTCCCAGTTCATGGTCCCGCCGTTCTGTTTGGTGTTTGGTGAAATATACTACATAAATCAGGCCGGCGTGTCGGTCAAGCCGGATTTTGTCGGATTTTGCTCATCCGCGGCCCGCGCGTTCACATGGCCCAAGTCCACCAGGATTTGCAGGAGTTCCCGGATTCTGGCGCGGGGCGCGCGGGCGAATCTCGCGGCGACCGTTTCCGCCGTCACCGGCGTGTCGGCGGCCAGCAGAGTCTGGACGGCATTGCGGACGGCGTCTACCTGTTCCACCAGTTCCGAAGGCCAGCCTGTTTTGGGTTCGGCTGGGCCGCTTTTGCCTCTGGCCGGAACGCCCGCCCGAACCGGCGGCATGTCCAGCGTGCCCTGAATCATTTTCCGCTCTTCTTTGGATTTGGTCTGGTACTCCGGGCGCAGCCAGCGGATTGTGCCCTGTTTTTCTTCTTCCGCCCGTTCGGCGTTCAGGGCGACAAGACGGGAGAGGATTTCCTCGTCCGGCAGGCCGGCGGGCCAGCCGTAGGCGGCGGCCACGGCGCTGTCCAGTTCATCGTGAATCTCGCCCAGGACGGTCACAAGGCCCTGTTCGTGGATTGTCTTTTCTTTGGCCGTCAGTTCCCGGCCCTGGCGCAAGGCTTCCAGGACATTGTACATGCCGGTCATGGTCAGATCGGGGGAAGAGCGCCTGCCGGGCCTTGCGGTGGCCGTCCAGCCGTTCCCCCAGAGCGCGGATGCGGGCCTGCAGTTCCGGCGTGGCGGCGGGGAAAGGAAAAGGCGCGAAACAGACGGAATTGTTGTAGCGCGGTCTGTCTTCCAAGGTTCCCCCGGCGGCCAGGGACCAGCAAACATGGATGCGGCTGGAGAGCACGCCAAGGTGAAAGGCGTCGGAAGAGGCGATAACAATAAGGCTATGATCGGCAAGAAGTGAGTCCGGTTGAAAAGTAAAAAAACAATGTTTTGCAACATAGGGAGTGACAATATAGCGTTCAAGCCCATTGAGTGCTGGCCGCAGTGTCTTGCGTGGTTCTCCGAAAATCCACCACAAATTTCTATGAGAAGCGCGCCTGTCTTGGTCGCGTACTGGCTTCACTCGTGTTAATAGCCATTGATAAACTTCAGGAAATTTGTTGCTAACTTCTTCTATAGATAGACCAAGCAAATCTATAATCATAATATTACGCGGCTTATCCGTAATATCTTTACCATTTTTTGAAAATCGAATGTGTTTTTCAAGAGTAGGTATGCGTCCAAATCCAAGACATTTTGCTTGATCTGGTGTAACAATAAAACCATCACCATATAGTGCTACACCATGATTGCTTAAAGATTCATTTGCCCTGAGCGGTATGGATTTAGCTATATTGGCTCCTAGCCGCAAATCAGCATGGATTTTTCCCAATCTTTCCTCGAATGAAACAAAGCGTTCCCTACTGTCTGTTTCGCTCTCTTGGGAAACAGAAGCGAGAATCCCTGTCCCCGCGCCTTTTTCTCCCACGGTCATGGAAATCCGTACCGCCGCCCCGTCTGAGGCGTCCACCCAGGGATGGTCGGGCACGACGAAAGCCAGATGCAACGGTTTTTTATCTTCCAGATGACGGGAGACAATACGGCGGTTAAAAACTTGGGTAAGGCTGTTGGTGGTGATAAAGCCAAAACGTTCCACTTTGCCCAGCCGCGTCAATTCCGCCGCCTTGTGCCACCAGTACATGACGAAATCGCAAGATTCTGGCAAGTTGGCATATGCCGCCCGTAAAGCTTCGGTATATCCGTGACCGAGCGCCAGCCGCATACGTTTATTGCCTACAAACGGCGGATTGCCGACAATAAAGTCCGCCCTGGGCCATTCAGTCGCCGTCACTCCCTCATACACTTCATCCATGACAACGGCGTCTTCATTGGGAACTTCCCGGCCGGTCACGGGGTCCGGCTTATACGTCACGCCGTCCCAGCGCGTCACAGGCTTGCCCTGCTTGTCCTTTGCCCATTTCCGGCTTTTCCAGGCAATCAGCGCGTCTTTCTTCTGGATGTTGTTGAACTTCTTAACAACCGGCTCCGGCGGGTTCACATTGCCGTGAGTGCGAAAATGCCATTGCAGATACCCTATCCAGAGCACCATTTCCGCGATGTGCGCGGCCCGGGGATTGATTTCCAGGCCCAGAAACTGGTGCGGGTCAATCTGCAACAGCGTTTGCCGCTGTTCGCCGTAGGTGTCCAGGCTGTGCAGCACTTCGCCTTCCAGACGCTTCATGTGTTCCAGAGTCACATACAAAAAATTCCCCGAGCCGCAGGCCGGGTCAAGGACACGGATTTTCAGCAGGCGTTTGTGAAATGCGCTCACCGTATTCCGGGCTTCATTTTCCTTGCCCTGGCTGAACAGCAGACTTGCCGCCGCCTGCACGTCGTCCCATTCTTTCCGCAACGGTTGCATGACAGTGGGAATGACCAGCCGTTCCACATAGGCGCGGGGCGTGTAATGCGCGCCCAGCTTGTGCCGTTCCCTGGGGTCAAGGGCGCGTTCCAGCAGGGTGCCGAAAATGGCCGGTTCCACCTCTTTCCAGTCAGCCCTGGCCGCTTCCAGCAGAATGCCGATCTGCGCCTGGGACAGGGGCAGGACTTCTGGATTGGCAAAGATGTTGCCGTTGAAACGCAGGAGTTTTTTACCCAGGGCCACGGAAACAGAACCATTGTTCATGGCCGTCCACAAATCCCTGACAAAATGCGCGTACAGTCTGGGTTCCAGAACGGCTTTCTGCAGAATGTCCGTAAAGCTGCCCGCCGGAATGAGGCTCACGTCCTCGGCGAACATGGAAAAGACGCAGCGCATGAGAAAGCGCGACACCTTTTCCGGGCCATGCCCATCCGCTTCCAGCAGACGGGCCAGTTCCGCCAGATGGGCCGCGACTTCTTCCGTGACTTTGGCCGCCCGGCGGGAGGGGTCAAGAGAAAGGGGATCGTTCCAGATTGCCCGGAACAGTTCCCGGACTTCGGGCTTTTTCAGGTCGTCCAGTCGAATGCGGTACTGGCGGGCGTCGGGGAAATGCAGGTACACGCCGCCGCTGCGGGTGAATTCCGTATACAGGTCAAAGCAGAAGCCCACATCGGCCACGATGAGGAAAGGCGGACGCCCTTCATTGGCGGGCAGGCAACGGATGTAGTTTTCCGCCTGCCGTCTGGCCCGTTGCATGGCGTCTTCCCATTGACGACTGCCGCGCTTTACGGCGCTTGAGGAGGTGAAGCCGGGCAAAGACAGTGGCGTGGCCCTGTCCTGCCCCTGTTTGGCCTCCAGCACGAAGCAGCCCTTGCGGTACAGGTCAAGGCGCTTTTGTTCCTTCGTGCCGTCCCCGCGCGGGATAAAAACTTTGCGCTCAAAGGAATAAACATTTTTCTCGTTGATTTCACGGGCCGGGTCAGGACGCGGCACTTCCAGAACGTCGCACAATTCCGCCAGAAAAAGCTGGGAATTGGCCTGCTCTGAACCGCCGGACGCTTTCCAGCGCGTGATGAAGTCGGCAATCTGGCCGTTATTCAAGAGCAAGGCCGTTCATCCCCGACTCGCGGGCGGGCGGTTGAGCAGGTCTTCCAGGCGGGCGGCGACTTCGTCTCCGGGCAGTCCCTGCCGTTCGGCCAGAAGGGGCAAATTTTCCACAGCGTCGCAGGGCCGCAGATACAGAGGCTCAATATCCCGGTCGAAATAATCTCCGTGCCGTGCCAGCAGGCGCAGGGCCGAGACAGACGGAGCGCGGCATTCCGGCATGAGAACAAGACCTGCCCCCTCAAAAACGGCCGCGTTGCGCGCAAGACCGCTGCCGCAGACATACGTCGCGTCTGAACGGCCGGTTTTCAGCTCTGTTTCCGACTCCGTTTTCAGACGGCTCAGAACTTCCTGAGGGCCGGCAAGCCGCGCCGCGTCAACGGGCATGGGCGGAATAACCGGCCCCAAAGAGACAAAGGAACGACAGTGAACGAGATTGCGGCGAGCATGGGTGAGAACGACGATGCGCGTCCCGTAGAGCAGATTCCGGTGCATGGCGGCGGTGGCGGCCAGGGCCTGCAAATAGTCCAAACCGGCCAGACGGGCGCGGCCGGCGCGGCGCAAGGCCGCGGATGCAGTCAGAACAAGACGTATGCCCGTAAAGGAACCCGGTCCGCGTACACAGGCCACGCGGCAGAAATCCCGCATTGTTATGCGCAGCGCGGCGCATATCTCGGCCAGAGCCGGCGTGAGCAACTCCGCGCCCCGTTGCGGGCTGTTCCACTCCTGAGCGCAGCGCGGCGTCTCGTCGTCGGTGACGACAATCTGCAAAAGGCCTTCCGAAGCGTTAAGCACGAGCTCCAGACCGGTGGAATACGCTTTCGCCATGACAATTGGGCCTCGGCATTCCGGGGGCTTCAACCGGCGCTTTTGACAATGCGCCAGATATCGTTGAACGTGGCCAGCAGCATGAGGCAGACCAGCAGGGCGACGCCCAGGCGCATGGCATAGGCCTGCACCTGTCTGGCTATGGGACGTCTGAAGATGGTCTCCCACAGGCAAAAGACTATCTGCCCTCCGTCCAGCACAGGAATGGGCAGCAGATTCAAGATGCCCAGGTTCACGCTGATGAGCGCCGTAAGAGCCAGCAGACCGGCCAGCCCCTCATTGGCCTGTTGCCCCACAAGCTGCATGATCATAATGGGGCCGCCCACCTGATCCAGAGGCACAACCCGTTGAACCAGCTTGACCAGTCCCTGCCAGGTCAGAGAAATCATCCTACCGGCGTGATTCGCGCCCTCGCCGGCGGCGCTCCAGAAATCCAGCGGCCGCACAACCACCTTGCCCGAAGCCCGCACGCCGATGAGCCAGGCGTTTTCCTCATCGCCGAAAACGGTTTTGCGCGCAGACCTGAACGGATGGACAACGCAGCGCAAGGTAGTGAAATCGCCGTTGGAGGCCAGAGACGAAGCCGGGCGGGCGATCTCCAGGGACAGGGGTTGCCCCTCGCTCGCGTTGATGGCTTCGGACAGGTCCTCCCAGGAAGCCACGGCGATGCCGTTGATGCTGAGGATGCGGTCTCCGGCTTGCAGCCCGGCCGCGGCGGCCGGGCCGTCTTCGTTGACCGCGCCGATTTCGGGCAGCAGGGTTGTCGCGCCCCAACTGAAAGCCAGAAGCCAGCAGAGCAGCCAGGCCAGCAACATGTTGGCCAGAGGGCCGGCAGCCACCACAAGCAGGCGTTGCCAGGCCGGGCGCAGGGCAAAGGATTCCTCCGGGGTGAAGCCTTCGGGAATGTCTTCCTCGTCGCTTTCTCCCACCAGGGCGACATAACCGCCAAGAGGAACAAGGGACAATGCGTATTCTGTTTTGCCGCGCCGCATTTTCAAAATTTTCGGACCAAAGCCCAGGGAAAAAACGGAGACGCCCATGCCCAACCCGCGGGCCACGGCAAAATGTCCAAGTTCATGGAAAAAAATAAGGCCGCCCAAAACGACGACGACGGCGAAAACTGTTGTCATGCGGTGCTGTCCTTCTTCGCCAGTTTGAAAACCATTGCCCGGCTTTGGCGATCAAGCCGTTCAATGCGCTTCTCAAGGGCCTGCGCCTCTTTTTGGATATCGGGCAAACATGCGCCTGTCAAAGGCGGACAAAAGGGTTTGCCCATGTCATCGGGGTGGGCCGCGGCGTGGGCGCGCATGGCCGCTCCGATAAGACGCGGAATGTCTGGAAAGGCGATGTGGCCCTTGAGGAAAAGTTCCACAGCCGCCTCATTGGCGGCATTCATGACCACGAGGAGGCCCCCGCGCATTGACAGGGCCTGACGCGCCAGATCAAGAGCCGGAAAGGCCTCCGCCTCAAAGAAAGCGAGGTGTCCTGTCCGGGCGAGATCCAGGCCCGGTACGCCCGAGGGCAGACTGAGCGGCCAAAGCATACAGGCGGCCAAAGGCATGCGCATGTCGGCCGTGCCCAGTTGGGCGAGCTGGGAGCCGTCGCCGAATTCCACCAGAGAATGCACCACGGACTGCGGATGTATGAGCACCCGAATTCTGGACGGAGGCACTCCAAACAGGTGGAAAGCCTCGGCGATTTCCAGTCCCTTGTTCATCATGGTGGCGGAGTCAATGCTTATCTTTTTGCCCATAGGCCAGACAGGATGCCGCACGGCCTGCTCCGCCGTGACGCGGGTCAACTCCCCTTCGCTTTTGCCGAAAAACGGGCCGCCGGAGGCCGTGAGCAGGAGTTGCGCCGCTTCTTGACCGCGTCCCGCCAAACACTGAAAAATGGCGTTGTGCTCGGAATCCACCGGCAGAATTGCGGCCCCTGTGCGCCGGCAGATGCCTCTGACCAGATCGCCGGCGAGGACAAGCGATTCCTTGTTGGCCAAACAGATGACCTTGCCGGCCAGCGCGGCGGCAACGGTTCCGGCCAGCCCGGCCCCGCCCACCTGGGCCGACAGTACGGTGCTCGCCGATGGTTCGAATGCGAGTTCCGCATAGCCCGTCGGGCCTTCAAGAACGCGCGGCGTGTAGCCTGGCGGCAGCAGAGATTTGAGTTTTCGCGCCGACTCGCCGTTCAGAACCGCCAGAAGAGGCGGACGAAAACGCGCCGCCTGTTCGGCCAGCCGCTCCACATTGACGGCGCAGGAAAGTCCCCGCACTTCGAACCTGTCAGCGTGTTCGGCGATAACGGCCAGGGCGTTGCGGCCTATGGAGCCCGTGGAACCCAGAATGGCGATGCTTCTGGGCCAGGCGCGCCGCCATGCTTCAGAAGGAGGCGGGGAAATATAGGAAATGTTCGGGCCATCCAGCCCCGGCCACAAGTCCGCCATGTTCTTTTCCAATCAAAAAAAGAAAAACCATTCATCCACCACGGCCACCATGGGCATGGCGAAGAGGATGCTGTCCGCTCTGTCCAGCATGCCGCCGTGTCCGGGCAGAATATTGCCGGAATCCTTGACGTGGACGGAGCGTTTCAGGGCCGATTCGAACAGATCCCCCAACTGGGCGAACGCGTTGACCACTATGCCCAGAAGGGCGAAAGAGAACCAGCCCAGCTTGCCGAAAATGGCCCCATAGACGGAGCAGAAAATCACACAGCCCACCAGACTGCCGATGGCGCCTTCCGAACTTTTGTGCGGGCTGACCCGCGGCCAGAGCTTGTGATGCCCCCAGCGCGTGCCCACAAACCAGGCGGCCGTATCGGATACGCCGACCGCGGCCAGCACGAAAATCAGCTTGACGTTGGAAAGGTAGGTCGCCGGCAAAAGCAGCAGCGGCACATAGGCCAGACCAACCAGAAATATTCCGCTGGAAGCGAAGGCGCTGTCTTCTTCCACCACATCCCAGCGAAAGAGAAAACTCATGGAGGCCAGCACAAAGCCGGCGCCCAGGCAGACCAGGGCGTCCTGCGGGCGCCGGTTCCAGGTCAGCACTATCATGGCGCAGCCCAGAGCAAGACCGAAAATACGGCTGGTCAGGCGCTTTTTCGGGCCCCAGAACAGACTGTAAAATTCCCACAGACACAGGGACGAAACCAGCAGCACGGCAAAAAGAAGCGTCCATCCTCTGAGCAAAAGCACACCGGCAAGAGCGGCAATCAGGGCCAGCCCCGTGGCTATGCGGGGCGCTTCCTGGATGCGGCTGACACGGGAAACGGAATTCATGCGAAAATCCTTGTCTCATGCTTTCTTGTTTCAAACAGTTCCGAAACGCCGGGAGCGGGAGGCGTAATCCTCAAGCGCCGCGCGCAGATGCACTTCACCGAAATCGGGCCAGTAAGCCGGCGTGAAGTGCAGTTCCGCATAGGCGCATTGGTAGAGGAGAAAATTGCTCAGGCGCAACTCCCCGCCGGTGCGGATCAACAGGTCCGGATCTGGCTGGCCTCCTGTATACAGACGTTCCGCCAGGCTCAGCTCCGTCACATCTTCCGGCCTTGCGCCTTCACGGACAAAGCTTTGCGCCGCGCGCACAAGCTCAGCCCGCGCGCCGTAATTGAGCGCGAGGTTGAGCGTCATGGCCTTGCCGCCAGCCGTCCTTTTGATGCCGCGGACGAGGGCGGCGCGCGCCGTCGCCGGCAGGGCTTCCATGCCGCCAAGCACATTCAGGGCAATGCCTTTTTCTGCCATTAGAGGAACTTCCGTTCCCAAAAATTCCCGCAACAGACTGAAGAGATGTAAAATTTCAGCCTTTGGTCTTCCCCAGTTCTCACTGGAAAAGGTATACAGAGTCACATGCCTTATGCCCAGTTCCCGACACAGGGTTATGACGCGTCGCGCGGCTTCGGCGCCGGCCCTGTGCCCGTCCGCGCGCGGCAACCCGCGCGCTTCAGCCCAGCGGCCGTTGCCGTCCATGATAAAGGCGATATGCGCCGGCAGGTGCTGGGGCATCAAATATCCATGATCTCTTTTTCTTTGGCCGCGCACTTCTTTTCCACGTCAGCCACGAATCTGTCCGTCAGTTTCTGCACCTCGTCCGTGGATTTTTTCAGCTCGTCCTCGGTAATTTGTTTGTCCTTCTCAAGCTTTTTCAGCGTCTCATTGGCGTCGCGGCGCACATTGCGCACAGCCACTCTGGCCTCCTCGCTGTACTTGCGGGCCACCTTGACAAGCTCCTTGCGCCGCTCCTCGGTCAGGGGGGGCATGACGATGCGCACGATTTTGCCGTCATTGACCGGGGTGAGCCCCAGATCAGACTTGAGCAGGGCCTTTTCCACGGCGGCGAGTCCGCTTTTGTCCCAAGGCTGTATGGTGATGGTGCGGCTGTCCGGCACGGCTATGGAGGCCATTTGCCCCAGAGGCGTGGGCGTTCCGTAATAGTCCGCCTTGATGTCCTCCACAAGGGTTGCGGATGCCCGGCCCGTGCGCAGCTTGGAAAAATCACGCGTCAGGGAGGTCATGGCTTTTTCCATTTTCTCCTCGGCGGTCAAAATCGTGGTTTCCATATCCATAGCGTATACCTCATGACATGATGACTGTTTTTTCGCTGTAACAGGCGGGCGGCTCAGCGTCCGCTCACAAGAGTTCCCACGCTTTCGCCGGACACGGCCCGGCGTATGTCCCCGCCGAACATGCGGCAGACGATGATAGGCAGGTTGTTGTCCCGCACCAGGGCAATGGCCGTGGCGTCCATCACGCCCAGATGTCGGGCGAGAGTTTCATCATAGCTCAGATTGTCAAACTTGACGGCATCGGCGTGCAGGGTGGGATCCTTGTCGTAAATGCCGTCAACCTTGGTGGCCTTGATGATGGCGTCGCATTTGAGTTCCATGCCCCGCAGGGCCGCGGTGGTGTCCGTGGTGAAATAGGGATTGCCCGTGCCCGCCGCGCAGATCACCACGCGCCCCTTTTCCAGATGACGCAAAGCCCTGCGGCGGACAAAAGGCTCGCACACCTCGCGCATGGAGATGGCCGAGAGCACGCGCGTGGGGTAACCCTGCTTTTCCAGCATGTCCTGCACGGCCAGAGCGTTGAGCACAGTGGCCAACATGCCCATATAGTCCGCCGAAGAGCGTTCCATGCCCTTGGCCGAGCCCGACAGACCGCGAAAAATATTGCCTCCGCCGATCACCAGGGCCATCTCCGTGCCCATGTCCAGCACAGTTCCGATTTCCCGGCAAATGGCGGAAACCGTGTCCGGGTCAATGCCGTTTTTTTCTTCTCCGGCCAAAACTTCGCCGCTCAGTTTCAGCAGCACCCGCTTGTATTTTGGTGTCGGCATGAAGGCCTCTCGCTGTATTGACAGGATAGTTTTTACAAACGGCGTAAGCATAGCAGAAAAACGCCGCGCCTTAAAGCAAATATTTGATGGAGATTAAAATCAATGATTCAAGTATATTATACTGAAGCGCAAGTGGTGTTCATCTGTCCAGGTCTATCTTTATGATATCTCCGTCTATTACCCCCGGTATTGCACTCCCAGCGCTTGCTCAAACACCTTGATCATGGCGCCTTTATCCTCTTTGCCCAGCCCCATGAGCAGCGCCTTCTGGTAGGTGGCGGTAGCCGCCGCCAGCACGGGGAGGGGGATGCCCTCCGTCGCGGAAATCAGCGCCCCACTGACAAGGTCTTTATAGGCATGGCCCAGAGGGAAGCCTTCGCTGAATCCGCCTTTCAGGATGCGCGGGATGAAGAACTCCGAAGCGTGGCTGCGTCCGGTGCCGCTGTTGACGATTTCTCCCGTCTTCACCGGGTCAAGGCCCAGCTTTACGGACATGGGCAGTATCTCGGCCAGAGCGGCCGCGTTGATGTCAAAAAGCAACTGGTTGATGAGCTTGGTTAACTGGCCGCACCCAGTGCCGCCCACATGCAGAATTTTGTTGCCGATGCGCCGGAAAAACGGCATTATCAGTTCAATGTCCTCTTCTTTTCCTCCCACCATGACGGAGAGCGTGCCGTCTTTGGCCCGTGCCTCCATGCCGGACACGGGGGCGTCCAGAAAGGCGACGTCCCTTTCCCGGCAGGCCGCCGCCACATCTTTTGTCAGGGAATAGCTTATGGTGCTGCAATCCACGACGCTCTGCCCCCTGCCCATGCAAAGCGCAAGCCCTCCTTCACCCAGCATGACGCTTTTCACAGCCGCGTCGCCGGGCAGACAGAGAAACACTATGTCATTTCCGGCCAGATCAGAGATCCGCGTCGTGCCGCGTACCCCTTTCTTGCGAAAGGGGGCCAGACTTTCCTCATGCCGGGCGCAGACAGTCATATCCACATCTGGGCCAAGAAGATTCCAGGCCATATGCCTGCCCATCTGTCCCAGGCCCACGAAGCCTATCGCCGTTTTTCCGCAGCTCATGGCGCAACGCTCCCACAACTTTTTGGCGCTACAACCGGCGCCCCCTGCCCAAAAGAGAAAGATTACCGGTGTGTCCCGCCGTTTTCTTCTCCGGCAGCTTCTTCCTTTCTGCGTCCGTCCTGGGGAATATCGGAACACTCCTGGATTTTACGGAAAATGGTGCTGCGGTTGATCTGAAAAAGGTCGGCCACTTTTCGAATTGAACCGTATTCTTCTATAGCTCTGAGCAAAAAATCGCGTTCGAGTTCGGCCATAATCTGTTTCAGGGGACGGCGCGCTGTTGGAAGGGGCAAGGAAATGGCGCCTTTTTCCTGAGAACCGCCCGAGATGTAAGAGGGCAAATCGCGGGGGGCGATAAGCGGCCCTTTGTGTGTGATGACAAGACTGTGGACAAGGTTTTGTAACTCCCGAACGTTGCCCGGCCAGGAGTAACGGGTGAGCATTTCCAGAACGACGTCCATGAAGGTCGCGACTTTTCTGTATTTCGCAGTGTACATCTGTAAAAATTGCCGCGCAAGGGGCCGGATGTCTTCCGGCCGTTCCCGCAAGGGGGGGATACGCAGTATGGCGACATTGAGGCGATAATACAGATCCCGGCGGAATGTGCCTTTGTCCACGCATTGCGACAAATCTCTGTTGGTGGCCGCAATGATGCGCACGTCAATGTTGCGGGGAGAGGAAGAGCCGACCCGTACAATTTCACCATCCTGCAATACCCGCAACAGTCGGGACTGCATGGCGAGGGGGAGTTCCCCGATTTCATCAAGAAACACTGTTCCGCCATCGGCAATTTCAAAATATCCCGCCTTGCCCTTGCTGGAAGCGCCGGTGAACGCCCCGGGCATGTAACCGAACATCTCCGACTCCGTCAATGTTTCGGAAATACCTCCGCAGTCCACCTTGAGCAGCATTTTGTCGTGCCTGTGACTGTAACTGTGCACAAGCCGGCCAAAGACATCCTTGCCCACTCCTGTCTCTCCAAGGATCAGGACAGTGGCGTCTGTTTCCGCGACACGGCGCAGCGTGGCCATGAGAGAGGTCATGAGGGGGCTTTCAAAGACGGGTTCCGGGGTTTTGGCCTGCTCCTGAGCGATGAAGGCCAGCTGTCCGTTCATTTGTTCGATCAAACGGCGCTGTTCGGTCATCTGTTCGCTCATCTGCATAAGCAGGGTGGTATCCCGGGCAAAGGTCACCACGAGAACAAGTTTGCCGGATTCGTTGAAAACGGGGAAACCGGACAGCACCAACTGCTTTCCGTTGCGCAATGTCTGCACATGGGTGGCCGGTTTGCCCGTAGCCACGATTTCCGGATTGAGGACGTAGTCAAAAACTCCCTCCTCAACCAGCGCGCGCACATTTTTCCCTTTGAGGCTTTCCTGGGTCAGGCCCGTGAGGTGCTCGTACATCCTGTTCACCCGCACAGTAGTCCCCTGCGGGTCGGAAATGAACAGACCATCGGGCAGAGAGTCGAGGATGCACTCAAAATGTTTGGACAGGTATTCCGTCGGCAGACTTCTCATGAGCCGCCTCTTTGGGCTGGGGTAAATCAGGGACTGCGAAAGCGCTCCTTGAGAATGTCGCGCGCAGTTGATTCTACACGAGACATTATGGTCTTGTCCAGCGTCACGTCCCCCATGGAGCAGGAACGATCCAAAAACACATACTTTTGGGTTCCGAGCCTGTGGTAGGGGAGCAATTCGTAGCGTACCTGTTCATAAGGTTTCAGGAAGGCGGCAATGGCGGCAATGGCTTCTTCGTTGTCGTTAAAGCCCGGAATAACAGGGGTGCGGGCCAGCAACCTCAGATCGGGGAATTCTTCCGCCAGAATACGGAAATTTTCAAGAATGCGGGCATTGGGCGCTCCGGTGTTGGCTTCGTGCACAGCGCTGTCCATATGCTTTAAATCAAACAGGATGTCGTCAAGCAATACCCTTGCCTGACGCAGCGTTTCCGGCTGCGCCATGCCCGATGTTTCCATGGCGGTCTTGAGACGGCGTCGTTTCGCTTCCTGGAGCAAGGCAAGGGTAAAATCTCCCTGATAGAGAGGTTCGCCGCCGGACAGCGTCATACCGCCGCCGGAGCGGTTATAGAAAGCCGCATCCTGCTCCACCGTCCGTAACACATCGTCCACGGACATATTTTTTCCGTAAGCGACAAGCGCCTGGGCAGGACAGGCGTCCACACAGGGTCTGTGGCAGCCCTGGCAACGCGTTCGCTCAATGTCCAGAGTCGCGTCCTGCCGACGGGTAAGCGCGTTGCGCACGCAGACTGCGGGGCAACGGACACATTTGTCCAGTCCCAGACACCTGCCCTTGTTATAGGCCAGTTCTGTCTGGTTGCTCTGAGATTCCGGATTGCTGCACCAACGGCAGGAAAGAGGGCAACCCTTGAGAAAAACGATAGTTCTGATGCCCGGTCCGTCATGGACCGAATACTTTTGGATGTTGAACACCAACCCTGTATGCCTACGATCGGCGGCGGAAGACATACGTGTCCCTTTGCGCCGGCGGCGTCCTGCAAAAGGACGCCGTCGGCCTTGTTTTAGGCCAGCCTAGAGCGCTCCGTGTTCCGTTCTGGCTATGAGATCGTTTTGCAGATCGGGGGACAGGTCCACAAAGTAAGCGCTGTAACCGGCAATCCGTACAATAAGATTGCGGTATTTCTGCGGATCTTTCTGCGCAGCCAGCAGGGTGTCCTTACGGATGACGTTGAATTGCACATGCCACAATTTCAGGTCGCAGAACGTTCTGATAAAGGCGACAAGTTTTTCGGTTCCCTGCTCGCCTTCAAGACATTTGGGAGTAAACTTGATGTTGAGCATCCGGGCCGCCCTGTCGCGCATCCCCATGTTCTTTGTGCTGTAGTTGGAGAGCATGACCGCCGTCGGTCCATTGACATCCGCCCCGTGCGAAGCGGACGAGCCGTCGGACAGGGGAAACCATTCCGTACGGCCGTTGGGGGTGGCCGAGACGACTTTGCCGAAGGGAACATGAGAGGTGAAGGGCACATAGCGCACATCGTTGTGTATGCCCAAATCCTTCATGCTGTAATTCTTTCCGTATTCGACGGATATTTTGTCTATGGCCCTGCCGATTTCATCGGCATAGGGATCGTTGTTTCCGTAG
Source organism: Desulfovibrio sp. (assembly GCA_031272405.1). Lineage (GTDB taxonomy): Bacteria > Desulfobacterota > Desulfovibrionia > Desulfovibrionales > Desulfovibrionaceae > Desulfovibrio. Next base: position 88,778 of record JAISTW010000050.1, read on the forward strand.
CAGGGCGCTGTGCGCAGCAGGGCCTTGATGTCCTCGTAGCCTTCAAAATTGGCGTCAATGGCTCGGAGAAGCTCATCCATGGTCAATTTCTTTTCTTCAAAGACAAGTTTTTTCACCGCCGCCAGAGAATCCACCACTGTGCCCAACCCCATGTATTCAAAGTAGCCGAAGTTGATCCCTTCGGGAATTTGCGGCTGGTGCAGATCAATGCAGTGCTTCATGCACAGATCGTGCATGGCCGAACCCATAGGCTGCGCGAAATGTCTCGCCCGCAGATTGATGATAATATGCTGCTGGATAAAGGCGGCTTTCATAAAGAGCATGTGCTGTTGCACATAGGCGTCCCAAAATTCCTTCCAGGTCTTAAAAAAACGGGGGTTGCCGGTTTCAACGCCCAAAAGCTGATCCCCGTACTTTTTCATCCTGCCGTTGCGCAACACCATTTCCACCGCCGCCGCGAAATTGATGTAGGCGCCGCCGGAGGTATAGGTGTCCCGATTGGGCATCCTGGCCTCGGTGCATCCCGAAACGGCGTAGTCGAGCGCCTCCTCAAAGGTCGCGCCCTTGGATACATACAGGGGAACCACTTCCTCGTCGTTGATAAGCTTTGGAAATCCGGAGCCGAACTTGATGGTTTCCGCCACGTCCCACAAATAACGCTCAGGCGCGCGGGAATGGATGCGGGCGGCCAAATCGGGATAATGCAGAGGGAATTCCCTTTTCGACTTGAGAATAAGATAGGTCAGATCATTGGTCGCGTCCCTCCCGTCCGGGGTCTGCCCGCCGACGGTAACGGCCTCCCAATGGGCATAACCCTCGTTGAAAGCGCCTCCTGTGGGAGAGATGTACATGTCGATAAATTCCGCCATGCCCACCCACATGCATTCCAGAAGTTCAATGGCCGTCTCCTCGGTAAGGGAACCGTCTTCGATCCCCTTTTGGTAGTAGGGATAAAAGTACTGGTCCATTCTTCCATTGGAGATGGTCGTGCCGGTCTTTTGCTCCAGCCGGGAAAACATCTGGGTGAACCATTGGCTCTGGCAGGCATCGTAGAAATCTCTGGCCGGCTCTCCGGGCACGCGATCCGCAATTTCGGCCATGCGCGACAATTCCGCCTTGCGCTGCGGATTGAATTCAATGGCGGCCATTTCCCGCGCCAGGGAGGCGTGACGCTTCGCCCACAAAACGATGGCGTCGCACACAATGACGACAGCTTCCAGGAAGGGCCTTTTCTCGCAGTAATCTTTGGCGCTCAAGGGATCAAGCGCGTCAAGCTTTTCCTGTGCTTCTTTCTTGATGTCGTTGAATCCTCTTTTAAGAATTTTTTCGTAATCATGCACCCACTGTATGGATGATCTGAAAGAAGACGTTTCGTTGACGATAAACCGGGAAATCAATCCCAGCGGATCATCATAGGTCAACTTGTGAATTTCCGGCGGCAACGCGGCATTGAGGGCTTCGTGGTAGGTTTTTCCCTTCCAGTAGGGAGCTATTTCCTCAATAACCCTTTTGGCGTCTTCCGGAGTGATGGTGGCGGGAGATGTGGCCCTTGTGGGCAAATCACGGACGGCGATGTCCAGAAAATCCCCATCAAGCTCAGGATACAGTATGCCGTAGCGGCCGTCGCAGCCTGCGCGCCCCAGCAGCAACTGGTCCTCCTGCACATACACGGTGATGTTTCGCGCTATGTGCATGAGGGCCTTGGCCCAGCGCAAAACAAGGGGCTGTCCCTCCGTCTCGCGCATGGATTGCGTAAAATAAAGGGCGCGTTCAATGTCTATGCGCGGCTTTTGTCCTTCAAAGCGCTCCAGCAGGCTGAAGACGCGGGAATGCGTTTTCCTGTACCTGTCTTCTTTTCCCTCGATCTGATCGTGAACGCGTTGTTCCTGGGGGGACAGGCAATCACATATGACTGTGGACATGGCGCAAACTCCTTTTCTTAATTCCAAACAGCTAACGGGACAAAACCCGAGATTGGCGAAATGCCGAATGGCAACCTGAAGAGCATACTTCGTGCCATCTTCGCCAATCCCGGTTTTTTACGCTGAAATGCGCTTGTCTCGTCACTTCTGCCAAAACAGGACGCCGTCTAGGTCGCAAATATGCAACTATCAGGAACCATTCTTAAGATGTCCTGTTGTCATTTTGCATCATCCCATCGAAATGGCGAAACCCGAAACGACGTACGCAACGCAAAAAGCGTCTCCGTCAGGTTGTTTCAAATTTCACAATCACCGACATTCCGGAAAGTGCCGTCAAGGGGAGAAAGTCGCAATTTTGCAACATATCATGAGGGAAAAACTGCCCGCCGAGAAAAATAAATACAATAAATACAATAGAATAAGTATTTCTTCCCCAGTAAATCCCACACTGAAATATGGCACATCGTTTGCTAAGCACTCCCCGACTGCCGGCAATTGAACGGACTGCGTCGCGCGCAGATGTGACTCCACAGCAACCCGCTTTATACGTTTCGCAGATAAGCTTTGTTGAAATAAACAGTTCCAGGGAGAAACGGAAGAGCAATATCCTAATAAGGCGCTTATGAATGTCGTCCACGAAACCTGTTCGGGGACGCGAAGCAGTATACACCATTATTCCTGTCGGAGGAGCGTATGAAAAATTGCTTTCGTCTGTTGTGCGCGATGCTCGCAACGCTGTTGAGCGTTGCCGGCGCGCAAGCCGCCCAGAAATTCACCATCGGCTTTCAACCTTATGACACCATCTCGTATCAGGTCATCGTCAACGCGGAACTCGGACTGTGGAAAAAGTACATGCCCAAAGACGTTGAACTGGAATTTTCACCGGCCCTGCAAGGGACGATCGTGGCCAATAACATGCTGGCAGGCAAGGCCGTGGCCGGCTACATGAGCGTCATGCCCGCGACTATCCTCTGCTCCAAGGAAAAACAGGCGCGCATAAAAATGGTCGCCTCCCTCGGCATGTCGGAAGGGACGCGTTGTGCGCTGGTGCTGGTGCGCAAGGACGCTCCGAATTTCAAGAGCAACGAGGAAGTCGCCCGCTGGCTTGACGGCAAAGTCATCGCCGCCCCCAAGGGAAGCGCGTCGGATCAGTATCTGCGCCGTTTCTTCGAGCGCTACAAGGTGAAACCCGGCGAATACCTGAACCAGTCCATTGAAGTCATCGCGACCAACTTCCGCACAGGAAAACTGGACGCCGCATCCGCGTGGGAACCCACCGCATCCCGAGTCGCCAGCGACGTGGGCGAAGGCATAGCCCGCATTGTCGCTGATGGAAGCGCGTGCGACAACCCGGATCTTGGTATCCTCGTCATGCGTGAAGACTTCATCAAGGACCATCCTGAAGCCGCCAAGGGATATCTGCGCTCCGAACTTGAAGCGCAGCGCTATCTCGTTGATCCTGCCAATCAGGAAAAGGTTGTGCAAATGGTGGCTAAATACGCCACCGGCATACCCAACAAAATACTCTGGTACTCCATTTACGGAAAAGTGCCCGCCACTCGTGCCAACCCGATTCGTGAGTGGAAGTCCTTCTATTTCAACAAGAAGGAACTGGACAACATCAAGGAAGTCGCTCCATTTCTGTATCAGGAGAAGGTCATTTCCATTCCCAAGCTTAGCGAATGGGCAGTGGACGACTCGCTTGCGCGGGCCGTGTTCAAGGAAGCCGGTTATAAGCCTGTTGATGACGAAGCCACGCTGGGCTACATCAAAGGGCTTCCGGCATCTGATTGTCCCTTCAAGTAGCGGCTGACCCTGCTTTTTCGATTCCAGGCCGGCCACGCGGATCGCGCGGGGCCGGCCCGGAGCGAAACTGTCGCCGGGAGAACCTTTATCCAGCAAGGAGAGTTTCCCTTGACCACAGATACAGTCGCCAACGGCGCCAAGGGCGTCAGTGTAGGTTTGCCGGGTGCCCCGCAAGCGCCGCAAAAGCAAACCTCGGATTTCAGGCTGACCTTGATCCGCCTTAAATTCTGGCTGAAAAGTCCCTCTCCCTACCTGAATATCCTGGGACTCGCCGGTTTTCTTCTGTTCTGGTACCTCACAACGGAAGTCCTGAAACTTCCCCTGTTCGAAAAACTCCCGGGGCCCACCGCCACGCTGGACGAATGGCTGTCCCATGACCCAATGTTCGGGATTTCCTTCTTTACGCTGGAATATTATCAGCACATCGGCATCAGCATCTGGCGCGTTTTCCAGGCCTTCGCCCTGGCAACCATGCTGGGCGTGCCCATCGGGCTGTTTATGGGGTGGAAGAAGACTTTCAAGGATTATACATTCCCCCTCCTGGAAGTGTTGCGTCCCATTCCCATGCTGGCCTGGGTTCCCCTGTCCATTCTCATGTGGCCGGGCCGCGAGGCCTCCATCGTTTTTCTCACTTTCCTGGGTTCCTTTTTCGCCACAGTCCTCAACACGCTGCTCGGCGTCGAATCCATCGACGAATGCTATTTCAGGGCGGCGGCTTCGCTCGGAGCATCGGAGAAGCAGATATTCTCCAAGGTCATAGTTCCCGGCGCCCTTCCCTTTATTTTCACCGGCCTTCAGATCAGCATGGGATACGCGTGGTTTTCGCTGGTGGCCGGTGAAATGCTGGCCGGCGAATTCGGCCTGGGCTATCTTATATGGAATTCCTACACATTGGTTCAGTATCCGGTCATCATCATCGCCATGATCACTCTGGGCGTTATCGGTTCCCTGAGCAGTCTCATTATACGCCTTGTAGGCGACAAACTCATGCAATGGAAGGTCAGGGAGGCGGCGCAATGAATACGGCGGGATTTGAAACAGCGGACGAAAAAAGCCGCGGAGCCATCAACATCCGCAACGTTACAAAGGTATACGATCCTGACGGGGCTTGCGTCCTGGCTGTGGACAATTGCTCCATGGACATCTCCGCTGGCGAATTTTGCGTTGTCGTCGGACCTTCGGGTTGCGGCAAGACGACGCTGCTCAACGCCATCGCGGGATTTCACGGAATCAGCGGCGGCGAGATATACCTTGACGGGGAGCTGCTCTGCACCTCTGAACGCATGCCGAAACCCGGTTCGGACAGAATCGTTGTCTTCCAGAACGGGGCGCTCTTCCCCTGGTTTACTGTTCTTGAAAACGTGACCTTCGGCCCGGTCATGCAGGGCGTCATGGCAAAAAAAGACGCCGAAGACAAAGCCCTGCATATGATGGGGCAAATGGGACTTCAGGGTATATCCATGAACTATCCCAGCGAAATATCTTCCGGCATGCGGCGCCGCGTGGAAATCGCCCGCGCTCTGATGAACAACCCCAGAGTCCTCCTGCTGGATGAACCCTTCCGCGCAATGGACGCGTTGACCAAGACAGTGGTGCATCAATTCCTGCTCAACGTCTATGACGAGTACAAGACCACGATTTTTTTCATCACCCATGATCTGGACGAAGCCATATTTCTCGGCAGCAAGGTCTACATCATGACAACCCGTCCGGCCACAATCAAAAAAATACTCGAAGTCACCATACCGAGACCACGGGATTTTCGCATTCTGGCCTCTCCGGAATACCAGCGTCTGCGGGACGAGTGCATTTCCGCCGTGCATGAGGAAGCCGTCAAGGCCTTCAAGGCCGGCGAGCGAGAAATGTAACATCAACGTGGGAGGTCTGAAACATGCATGACAACGCGACGTCACCCTCACATGGCGAAGGGCTTGCCCCCGTCGAGAACGATTTCATCAGGATTCTGAAAAAAAGGGCATCATCCGTCGCTTTCTGGCGCGGAATAGCATCCATAGTGGCGTTCACGCTTTTCTGGGAATTTTGCGCGCGCTTCCACGTCCCCGTCATAGGCAACGTGCCGGCGCCGTCCGAGGTGCTTGCCTCGCTCGCCGTGCAGATCAAGCTTGCCTACTATTGGCTCTCCTGGGCCGACAGTATGATCCGCATCTTCACCGGCTTCATCATCGCGCAAATCATCGGCGTCCCGCTGGGATTATTTCTCGGCGCCAACAACAAGGCGCGGGAAACATTGTTTCCCATTTTTGAGATCATGCGCCCCGTGCCGCCCCTCGCTTGGGTGCCCGTCTCCGTCATTTTCTGGCCTTCCGCTGAAATGAGCATGATATTCGTCACCTTTCTCGGAGCGTTTTTCACCGTGGTGCTGAATATTGTGGAAGGCATCACAAGTATCGACATACGCTATATCCGGGCGGCGTATTCCCTGGGCTCCACAAAACGCGACATCTTTTGGCGCGTGTTGCTGCCCGCGAGCTTGCCCAGCGTGGTCGTCGGCATGACTGTCGGCATGGGCATCACATGGGCCGTGGTGGTAGCCGCGGAAATGATCGCCACCAATACGGGCCTCGGTTTCCTGACTTGGCGTGGCTATGTGGCTGGAGAATATCCGATTATCGTCGTCGGCATGATGAGCATCGGTTTGGCCGGGTACCTGTCGTCAGCGTTGATTCGCTACGTGGGAGCGAAGTTCACCCCCTGGCTGAAAACCAGATAATCCGTTTCGGCACCCCAACCCGCCGTCAGGACACAAGGGAAGCAGCATATGATCAACAACATGTCAAATACCGGCATGCAGGCCGGCGAAATGGTCGTAGACAACCTCGTCAAGACATATGGAACGGACATTCTGACCAAGGTAGTGTTGGATGATTGCTCGTTTGTCCTGGAGCGGAGTAAATTGACGGTGCTTGTCGGCCCGTCCGGCTGCGGCAAGAGCACCATCATCAATGTGCTCGCGGGCTATGAAAAACCGACTTCAGGAAGGGTGCTTCTTGACGGGGAGCAGATCAGCGGTCCCGGCCCCGACCGGCTGGTGGTTTTTCAGGAAACAGCCCTTTTTCCCTGGATGACCACATTTGAAAATGTCGCATACGGCCCCGAGGTCCGGAAAGAAATGAAGGGCAAAGAACTCAGGGATGCGGTCATGCATCTGCTGGAATTGGTTGGCCTGGAAGATTTCCGGGACAAGTATCCCACGCAGCTTTCCGGGGGCATGCAACGGCGGACCGAATTGGTTCGCGCCATGATCAATCACCCGAAGGTCATGTTCATGGATGAACCCTTCCGTGGACTGGACGCCATGACCCGTTCCCTGATGCAGGAATACTATGTTAGACTTTTTGAGGAACACCGCGGAACAAATCTTTTCATCACGTCCGAGCTGGAGGAAGGCATTTTCCTTGCCGACAGGTTGGTCATCCTCACAAACCAACCCTGCCGGGTCAAAAAAATTATGAATGTCGATTTGCCGCGACCGCGCGATTTCAGCGTTATGGGCTCCTCGGAGTATCTGAATATAAAGCGGGAAGCGCTGGAACTTCTCCATGAGGAAGCAATGAAATCCTTCGCTTCAGGGGCTGTGAACGCCGCCGACTTTCTTGAGGCGTATTCCCACATGGGCGAAGACCAGGCAAAACCGCGTTCCCACGTTTAGCCGGGAATTTTGGAGACGCATCCATGAAAATCATAGACTTTCGTTTTCGCCCCAATACGCGTGAAGTCATTGACGGCATCAAGAACAGCTCCATGTTCAAGGCAACGTGCGAAGCCATCAACTTCGACAGGCGGGTGCCACAGCTTTTGCCGGAAATAGTGGCCGATATGGAAAAACGCGGCGTGGAGCTTGCCGTGATCACGGGCAGGGATTGTGAAGTCACATACGGCTTTCCAGCCAATAACGGAAGTGTTCTGGAATTTGTCAGAGCCTATCCAAAAAAATTCATTGGCTTCTGGGGGATAGACCCGCACAAGGGGATGAAGGCTGTTTACGAAATTGTACACGCCGTGGAAAGTGACGGTATGCGCGGCATCGCCGTGGACCCTTATCTGGCCCATATTCCGCCGCACGAGGCCCGTTATTATCCCCTGTATTCCAAATGTTGCGAATTGAAAATTCCCGTCTTCATCACGACAGCGCCTCCTCCCCAGGTGCCCCGGGCTGTTATGGACTATGTTGATCCGCGCCATGTGGACATCGTTGCCCGCGACTTCCCGGAGTTGACCATCATCATGAGCCACGGGGGCTATCCTTTCGTGAATGAAGCTATTTTCGCCTGTATGCGCAACGCCAATGTGTATATGGACCTTTCGGAATATGAACTGGCGCCCATGGCCGATGTTTACGTGCAGGCGCTCAACAGCGCCATCGGGGACAAGGTCGTTTTCGCCAGCGCCCATCCTTTTGTGGAGCAGGAAGAGGCCATACGTATTTACAACAACCTCAAGCTGAAAGACGATGTTCGCCGCAAGGTCATGTACGACAACGCTCGGCGCATCCTCGGCCTCGCCGGCGAAACGCGCTCCGAGGGACGGGAGGGTGGAAGGCCGATTCTCTCCCCTGAACTCCCACTGCCCTATCTGCCCTTTATACCAACGTCGGGACGCATGAACTGACACCGTATGAACAGGGACGAATTCATAGAAATGATACGGGCCGCAGGCGTTGTAGGCGAAGGGGGCGCCGGTTTCCCGGCGCACGTCAAGTATGCCGGGACGGCGGATACGGTCATCGCCAACGGATGTGAATGTGAACCTCTCCTGCACACGGACAGAAGCCACATGGAGCGGAATGCGCGAGATATAGCCCAAGCCCTTGCGGAACTGCGGCGCGCGGTTGGGGCCGGCAAGGGCATTTTTGCCCTGAAGAAAAAACAGATCGGCGTCATCGACAAGGTACGCGAGGCTTGCAGGGAATTTGATCTGGAAATGGCCCTGCTTGACGATTTTTACCCCGCCGGGGATGAGCAAATACTCGTGCGCGAATTGACCGGACGTTCTGTGCCTGCCCTGGGCATCCCCCTTCAGGTGGGCTGCATAGTGGCCAACGTCGGAACGCTTGTCTCAGTAAACGCGGCATTGGGGGGCAAGCCCGTGACTCACAAGACGCTCACGGTTACCGGGGATGTGCGCAAGCCGGGGATGGTGCGCGCCCCCGTTGGGACTTCGATGGATGAATGCCTTGCCGCAGCCGGGGGAACGCTGACGAAAGACCCTGTTTTCATTTTGGGAGGCCCCATGATGGGACGTCTTGTGGAAGACGAAGCCGCCCTGAAAAAAGAATATGTCGCTAAGGTTGACGGCGGTCTCATCGCGTTGCCGCGTGGACATTATCTGCACCACAACGCGACGCAGAAGGTGGAAAAAATGCGCCGCAGAGCCGCTGCCGCCTGTATTCAGTGCCGTTTTTGTTCGGATTTGTGTCCGCGTATGCTGATAGGACAGCCTTTTGAAACGCACAGGGTAATGCGGGTGTTCGGAGCAGACGCGGAAATGGAAAGCGAAAGCGGTACATTGGCGCACTTGTGCAGCGGGTGCGGCGTGTGCGAACACTATGCCTGCCCCATGCGTCTTTCGCCCCGTCGCGTCAATCAGGCCGTAAAAAAGGCGCTGGCCGACAAAAAAATATCCTATGAAGGCTCGCGTGAGATCAACGAACGCAGGACACAACCGCGGGAATATCGCAAAATTCCCTTGGCCCGTCTGGCGGCCCGACTTGATATCACGCGGTATATGCGCCTGGAAACGCCGGACCTCGGCACACTGACCCCCTCGGTGACGCGCGTGCCCTTGGGACGGCATATCGGCGCTCCAGCCAAACCGGTGGTGAATGTTGGACAAAAAGTGCGTTGCGGCGAGTGCATAGGGGAAATTCCAAAAAAATCCCTTGGCGCGCGGGTGCATGCGGGCATGGATGGCGTGGTTGTCTCTGTGGACGACGCGGTGACCATACGGGGTGAGAAATATGCCTGAACATTTCGCGGCTGTGGGGATGCTGGAGTTTTCCAGCATTGCCGAAGGAATGGAAGCGGCTGACCGAATGGTCAAGGCCGCCGAGGTCTTTCCCGTCTTTTTCAAAACAGTCTGTCCCGGTAAATATCTGGCCTGCGTCACTGGCGATGTCGCCGCCGTTTCCGCCTCGCTCGAAGCGGGCCGGGCATCGGTTTCCCCCCTTGTGGCAGACTGGTTTCTTCTGCCCAATATCCATCCCGATGTTATTTCCGCGCTTTCCGGCATGGCGCGGACAGCGGAACGCGCGGCTTTGGGAATACTTGAAACTTACTCCGCAGCTTCAATCGTCGCCGCTTCGGACGCCGCCGTCAAGGCTGCGGAGGTATGCGTGCTTGACGTGCGCATCGCCTTGGGGATCGGCGGCAAGGGCTATGCCCTGTTCGGCGGCGACGTGGCGGCCGTGCAGGCTGCTGTTGAAGCTGGTTCGCGGCAGCCTCGGGAAGCGGGGCTGCTGGTGGCCAAAGTCGTCATTCCCCGACCGGCGCAAGCCTTTTATGAACAGGTGCTTTGATGGCGGCTCAATCTGCAATCACCGCGGATGACGTGCGCGCGGCCCGCAAGGAAGGACGAAAGGAAATTTTTGTGCCCTCAGGAACGCTTCTGACGCCTCTGGCCAGAGACGAAGCCGGAGAATACGGAATACGTTTTGTCTTTGCCGAGGGCGCTCCGGGGGGAGAGCCCGGTGGGCGAAGACCGGCCCGCGTTCCGGCATTACGGAATGACGGAGCCGTTTTTACAGAGGCGGCGTCAGCGATTGTGCCGGGCCAGATTATTCTGCGCGCGGGGCAACCGTTGGCGCAAGCCTTCACGCCGGCATCGTCCGCAGTCCTGTCCGACAAGACAGGCGACGCGCGAGCAGGAGAAAATACCGCAGGCCATGCAAGCTGCGAACTGGGAGTATGTATGATCTTTTTGACGGAAGACGACATTCGGCAACGCGCCATACCCGAGGGAGGAGAGCTTGTTCTTTCCGCTGCGGAGAAATTGACGCCTTCAGCCATGGAACATATCCGGGAGCGGCGTCTCCGGGTGGTCGCAAGCGGTGATGCCCGGCAGTGTTGCAAGGAATCCCCCCCAAGCGTCATCGGCGACGGGCGCGCGGAATCCGGTCTGACCCATCTTGACGCCGCGACTATGGTGGCGAAAACGCATCCGCGCATTGAGGCGCGAGGCAAGCTGGACAATCTCATGGCAGAGATTGTGTTGACTCAGACCCTTTTCGACCCCAAGAGCAAACTTCCCCCTCTTCTCAAAGACTGTCTGTCTGAACTCAAAAACTGGGTGTTTCAAACTCTGGCGGCGGAGATATCCGGCAGCATATTGCCCGAGCAGAGCATGGCCGGCATGAACCCGGATGCCTTGCGGGCCGTCTCTCGCAATCCGCGTCGCTATTTAGCTCTGGATCATTTGACGCCCGACGCGACGCTGGGCATGAACATGGCGTTTTTAAACCGTTTGCGGACACAGGTGCGCGAGACGGAACTGACTGTGGCCAAAGCAGCCCTCTGTCGCAGCGATATCGGGGAATCCCTGAACAGGCTCTCCAGCGCCGTGTACGTGCTTATGCTGTTCACGCGGCTGGCCGAAAGCGGCGGGAAATTGCCGGAAACAGGCATTAAAATCGGTTGAGATCAGGGCGCGACAATGTTGATCACGGAACGCAGCGCGGCGTTATGCAGGGAGAAAAAGCCGGTCGTCGTCTTTCCCGACGGGGAGGATGAGCGCGTAGTGCGCGCCGCCCTCAGATTGCGGCGCGAGGGGCTTGCCCGCCCGCTTGTTCTTGGCCGCCCGCGCGTTCTGCTGGAAATTCTGAACAGGGAAGCCGGACAGGGGGAGTGTCTGGATGTGGCGGACACGTCGTCGCCTCAACTTCTGACGCTCAACGCCAAGGATTACATGGCCGTCATGGCGGCGCGCGGCAAAAATGTCGACCCGGCCAAGGCGGAAGATGCAGCGCGTTGCCCCTTGGTCGCGGCTTGTCTGACTGTGAAACGGGGAGACGCCGTAGTCGGCATAGCCGGAAATACTTCCTCCACGCCGGATGTAATGCGGGCCGGGCTGCGTATTCTGGGAACGAGCCCGGGCGTGCGCACAGTTTCGGGATTCTTTTTTATGCTTTCGCCGGACGGGAAGAACTGTTTTATTTTCGCCGACGTCGGGGTGATCCCGGAACCTACGGTGGAACAGCTTGCCGACATCAGCATCGCCTCGGCTGAACAATACAGACGAATGACGCGGGAAGAACCGCGTGTCGCGCTGCTGTCTTTCTCCACCAAGGGGAGCGCCAGACACCACAGGGCCGAGCACGTGCGCGAAGCATTCAATCTTGTCCGCAAACGGGAGCCGCATCTGCTTGTGGACGGCGAAATACAGTTTGACGCCGCCATTGACCCGACGGTGGCCCGTAGGAAATCGCCTGACAGCCCGTTGGCCGGGCAAGCCAATGTTTTTGTTTTTCCTTCGTTGGAAGCGGGGAATATCGCCTACAAGGTTGCTCAGCGCCTGGGGGGATATACGGCTCTTGGCCCGTTTCTTCAGGGAATGAACGGCGGATGGCATGATCTATCCAGAGGCTGCAATGCGGATGATGTCTATAAGGTGGCCCTTATAGGGTTGGCTATGGAACTTGAAAAGCGGAGTGGACTTGCGGCCGCATGTCCCGGGGACGGATCGTCGTCCGATAAACGGTAACCGAATAAGGAGATGAAACTATGGATGCGCTCGGCATGATTGAAACCAAAGGTCTTGTGGCTTTGATCGAGGCGGCGGATGCGATGGTGAAAGCGGCGAGAGTCAGCCTTATCGCCTATGAACAGATAGGCGGCGGCTTTGTGACGGCTATCGTCAGGGGAGACGTCGCTGCATGCAAAGCCGCGACGGACGCCGGCGTGAGCGCCGTGCAACGCATGGGCGGAGAGCTCGTTTCTGTGCATGTCATCCCGCGCCCGCATAATGACCTGGAGGGAGTCTTCCCGCTTCAGCGCAAGGAATCCAATTGATGTCAAACAAGACAACAGCATGGTGAAAATGTATGGAACTTGCCAAGGTTGCAGGGCAGGTGGTGGCCACCGCGCGGGCGCCAGGCCTGCCCAATAATTCGCTTCTGCTCGTCCAGTTCATCAACGAAGCGGGCAAAGTTGTCGGCGACAGCCAGGTCGCGGCAGACCCGGTCGGGGCAGGCGAAGGCGAATGGGTGCTCGTCGTGCGGGGAAGTTCCGCCCGGTGCGCCATTGACAAGGACGTGCCGGTGGATCTGGCCATAGTGGCTATAGTGGACAGCGTCTCCTCCGGTGCTGCCAATCTGTACCGCAAACATTGAAGGCAATCTTTATGACGTCCGGTTTTTTTACCGTACTCTCGTCGGAGCATCGCATATGAATTTGCGCGAACATGATGTGGAACAGATTGTGGTTGAGGTGCTGAAGCGCCTCGGAGTCGCCAACGCCGCCGCGCGTGACGTCGGCGGAGATTTCGGCCTGTTCGAAACCCTTGACGACGCCGTCTCCGCCGCCTCCGAGGCTTATCGAAAAATTCCCACCATTGCCCTTCGCAACAGGGTGATCGCCGCTATACGTAAGGCCGGAGCGGAGCACGCCCATACCCTGGCGGAACTGGCGGTTCAGGAAACAGGCATGGGGCGCGTTTCCGACAAGACGGCCAAAAACATCCTGCAGGCGGAACATACTCCCGGCACTGAAATTCTCACGCCGCGCGCCGTTTCCGGCGATGCCGGACTGGCCCTCGAAGAGAACGCGCCCTGGGGAATCATCGCTTCGGTAACTCCTTCCACAAATCCGGCGGCAACAGTCATCAACAACAGCATCAGCATGATAGCCGCCGGCAATGCCGTGGTCTTCGCGCCGCACCCCGGCGCCAAAAAAACCTCGCAAACGGCGATTCGACTGCTGAACAAAGCGATCCACGAAGCGACGGGAATCGCCAATCTCCTCTGCGCTGTGCGTGAGCCATCCATTGAAATTGCCCAGCGGCTTTTTGCCCACAAGGACGTCAAACTTCTGGTGGTGACTGGAGGCGAGGCGGTGGTTGAAGCGGCCCGCAACCATGCGACCATGCGGCTTATCGCAGCGGGGGCCGGCAACCCTCCCGTTGTGGTGGACGAAAGCGCGGACATACGGCGCGCGGCGCGCAGCATCTATGCGGGCGCATCCTTCGACAACAATATCATTTGCGCTGATGAAAAGGAAATCATTGCCGTTGACGGCGTTGCCGACCAGTTGAAAAACGAAATGAAAAGCCTCGGGACGGTGGAGATATCTCCGGAGCAGGCCGACACGATCGCCCGCTTCGCTTTGCGCGGATATCCAGGCCCCAAACCGTCCGCCAATCCGAAATGGGTTGGACGAGACGCCGCCTCCATAGCGCGGGAGGCGGGAATAACGGTGCCGGAAGACTGCCGTCTGCTTCTGGTGGACGTCGGCCGCGATGTTGCTCATGTCTTCGCGCGGGTGGAACAGATGATGCCTGTCATTCCGTTGTTGCGGGCGAAAGATGTCAACGAGGCCATTGAGTGGGCGCTGATTCTGGAACGCGGACTTTGCCATACGGCCGGCATGCATTCGCGCGATATTGACAACCTGCATAATATGGCCTTGCGGATGAATACCAGCCTTTTCGTTAAAAACGGACCCCATATAGCCGCCTTGGGCGTTGGCGGAGAAGGATGGACTTCCATGACCATTTCGACGCCCACGGGCGAGGGAGTGACTTCGGCGCGCAGCTTTGTTCGCATCAGAAGATGCGTTCTGGTGGACAATTTCCGTATTGTCTGAGTTCCGGACACGGCCGGGAGAACTTTATTTTGGCATGGCGTTACTGCTCGCGGGTACGGCCGGCATGACAGACTCATGTTTGTGTTGATGGGGCTGGCTTCCCTGTTTGTAAGCTTTCTTATCGGGGCTTGCGGCGTCGGCGGCGTATTGCTTATACCTTTTCTGGCGCTTTTCGGCCAACTTTCCACGCACCAGGCCATGGCTACCGCGCTGTTCAGTTTTTTTTTCGTCGGAGTCACGGTCACCTGTGTTTACCAGCGGCATGGCAGCATCCACTGGAAGACGACATTCCCCGTTCTGGCAGGCAGCCTGCTGAGCGGTTATCCCGGGGCCTGGCTTGGCGCGTTCCTTTCCGCCCGTATGCTTGATCTCATCCTTGCCGGCGTGATTATATTCTCCTGTCTGCCTTCTCTGAGAGCCCCCAAAAAAATTTGTTTCGCGCAACGGCTTGACGCGCGGGGGAATTTTTATCTTCTGTTCGGCATAGGTTTGTTCACCGGCTTTCTCTGCGGCATGACAGGGGCCGGCGGGGGCATAGTCTCCACCCCGGTCATGCTGCTTTTCGGCTACGCCGTCATGCCCAGCATCGGCACGGCTCAAGTGCTGCAATGCGTTGTCTCCATTTCCGGATCCGCCAGCAACTACAGCAACGGATATATTGTCTTTCCGCTGGTCTGGTGGGTAACGGCCTGGGAAGTGGCGGGCGTTGTTTTGGGGGCGCGTCTGGCCCACAGTCTGCCCACGGAAAAACTGAAATATTACGCGACAATCCTCTGTCTGGTCATCGGCGTTCTTATCGTCCTGCGCAGTCTTTGAGCCGGGCATGACGCTGCTTCGGCCTTGTCTGTCTTTCATATCTGCACTTTGAAGCACTCCGACAACGCCACGGCGAAACGGCTGTCCATGACGTGAACAAGGAGAGGGTATAACTTATAGAGCAATTAACTCTAGAAATAATCTAGGTCGTGTTAACACAAATTGACAAGATTATATAAAGAGTATAACTTGTTCTGATGGAAATCACACATGAACAATATGAGAGAATTGCTGACTGTTTTCCACGCCAGAGGGGCAATGCCCACTTTGACAACCTCCAAGTGTTAAATGCGATTCTTTATGTCGCGGAACATGATGCAAATGGCGCGGACTTCCAAAACATTTCGGATGTTGGCACACCATTTACACTCGTATGAACCGTTGGAGCAAGAACGGCGTTCTTGATCGCATATTTGAACGTCTTCAACGCGAGCAAATTCTCCGCCTGAGAATAGAAGCGGTCTCTCTCGACAGTACGATTGTCAAA
>JAISTW010000048.1 GCA_031272405.1 Desulfovibrio sp.
AACACCTTGCGCCTACAAACCGGCCCTTGGGCGGGCAGGTAAAATAACAACGCCGATTGGCAGGCACATCGGTCAAATAATGTGCTACCTACATCGGTCAACTTAACTTGCTATCGACACAAAAAAATAAATTTTTTGCTGATGGTGTTCCCGATGTTCGCGGAGCGTGAGAGCGCTTGTCATTTTGGGGGCAGATGATGTAGATGTTTGCCTTGAAAGGAGTCCGGACATGAGCAGGAAAATTTTATGCGGGCGGTAAAAACGCTGAAAAAATTTTTGGGCATTCCCGAACGGGTGCCGCGGCAGCAGGCCATGGCGGCCTTTATCACACGCTATGCCTCTTTCAAGGAACTTTTGGAAGCCAACGCTGAAATGGCTGCTGTTCTTGCGGATCTGGAAGCCGCTTTGCGTGGGGATAAAAGCCTGGACCCGGCCCAGACGCGGCAGGCGGCGGTGCGCGCGGCCCTGCAGAGCGAGCGTATGGCCGAAAAACTCAACGAGATTTCCGGCGGCCGTTACGCCGCGCTGGAAACCGCCGCCAAGGCCATAACCAGACGACTCCGCGATGAATTGGAGCTGCATGAGGACGAAGACGCGGATCAACTGACCCTGCCCCTCGGGCGGGTAAACGCCGGAATGGTCGGCGTTGTCGGGGGCAAAAATGCGAATCTGGGTGAACTGACCGCCCTCGGCCTGCCTGTGCCGCGCGGCTTCGCGGTCACGCTTCAGGCGGGAAGCATGATGCTTCTGCGCCCTGCCGGGCTGTTCAAAAACATATACAGACACCTGCGCTCGGTGGATCCGGAAACGCCGTCAAAATTAACGGCCGCCTTTGCGGCCATAGAAACTCTTATTCTTGATGCCCAGGTCCCCGGGGAGGTCGAACAGGCTCTGTACAACGCCTGGGATGAAGCCTTCGGACAGAATCCGCGCCCGCGCGCGGCTCTGCGTTCAAGCGCTGTGGCCGAGGACGGCGCGCAGTCTTTTGCCGGTCAGTACAGAACTGTTCTCGGCGTCCGGCGGGACACGCTGTTGCAGGGCTACAAAAAAGTGATCGCCAGTCTTTTTTCCGAGCGCGCCCTGGCCTACCGCGCGCTGCACGGATATCCCCTGGATGCCTTGGGCATGGGCGTGTGCTGTCTGGAAATGGTGCCCGCGCGCAGCGCCGGGGTGGTTTTTTCACGCCATCCGACAGAGCTGCGCTCCAACAATCTTGTCATCAACAGTTTGTGGGGGCTGGGAGAAATGGTCGTTGACGGCAGGGCAAAGCCTGACGTCTGGCTGATTTCACGAGCCGCAAAACGCGTCGTCGAGGAGAAGACAGCCCACAAGGCGACGATGATGGAGCTCGACGACAATGAAGGAACACGCCTCGTGGACGTGCCGCAAGCATTGCGGGATGTCCCGTCGCTCACGCCGGAACAGGCGGACTGGCTGGCGCGAACCGCCTTGGAGTTGGAGCGGCACTATCAATTTCCTCAGGATGTGGAATGGGCCATAAACCAACAGGGTGAAATACTCCTGCTCCAGACGCGGCCCATGGGCCTCGACGTCACGGCGGAGCGGGACGTGCCGGAACTCGGGGAACTGACGCCGTTGTTTTCGGGCGCGGATGTGGCGGCACGGGGCGTGGGCTGCGGCCCGGTAACTCCTGTGGAGCAGGATGGAGACATGACGGACTTTCCCGAAGGAGGTGTCATGCTCATCAAACACTCCTCTCCGCGAGTTATGGCCGTCTTGCGCCGGGCAGCGGCCATTGTGGCGGAAACCGGCTCCCTGACCGGGCATATGGCTTCCCTGTGCCGGGAATTCGGGGTGCCGACCCTCATGAATATTCCCGGAGTGTTCAAAAAACTGCCGGAAAACGGCATCGTCACGGTTGACGCCTTCGCCGGACGAATTTTCGCCGGGGAAATACCTGAATTGCTCAGCCTGAGCGTCAGCCGCAAGGGCGGCCACGTCGACAAACCGGAACTTTTTTTACTGCGCCGCGTGGCTCCGCATATTTTGCCCCTGCGCCTGACAGACCCGCAGTCCGAACTTTTCGCGCCGGAAAACTGTCTCTCCTTGCACGACATCATGCGTTTCGCCCATGAAAAAAGCTATACGGAAATGTTCCGCATTTCCGACGATCTTTCGGAGGGCAGCGCTGGGGCCGCCTGCCGCCTTGTCTGCCCCATTCCCCTGGATTTGTATGTCATTGATCTGGGCGGCGGTCTGAAAAATCCCGATGTCCCTTCCGTCATGCCCGAAGAAGTGACGAGCATTCCCTTTCGGAAAGTTCTCGCCGGCATGACCAACCCCAATGTGCAGGCCAGGGGACCAAGACCGATCAACATACGGGGCTTTCTCTCGGTCATGGAACGCAGCATGGCCGGCGGCAACGAGGAAGGCGGGGGGGCGCGTTTCGGTGACCGCAGTTACGCCATCGTCTCTGACCGTTATCTCAACTTTTCCTCACGCGTCGGCTATCACTATGCCATTCTGGACACCTGGTGCGGCGAAACGCAAAGCAAAAACTACATTCGGTTCGAGTTCGCCGGCGGCGCTGCCGGCAATGAGCAACGCGCACGACGCGCGCGTTGCATCGCCTTGATTCTTTCCGAACTTGGATTTACAGTGGAAACGACGGGAGACAGGGTGGCAGCGCGCTTCAGAAAATACTCGAAGGCACAAATGCTCCCGCGGCTTGACCAGCTCGGCCGTTTGCTTATTATGACGCGACAGATGGATATGCTCATGGTGGATGACGACTCCGTGCGACGCTACGCCGAAAATTTTCTCAATGGCTCCTATCACTGACCGAGGAAATGTTCGTCACGTCCGGCGTCCCGAAGTTCCGCGGGACGCCGGGACGGCAACTCCACAACACCTGAAGATGGATAACATTGGACGCAGCCATGTTTTTTCACTCGCACCATGCCGTTCCGCCCCATGTTCAGACAATGTCGGCGCAAGGAACATTGTTGAGCCGCGACTTTATCCTTCTGTTTTGCCTGTCGCTGTGCAGCAACGGGCACATCGCCGTTTTTTACTGTTTTGAACAGTGGCTGGAAGGCATCGCCGTGAGCGCCAACTGGCGCGGCATGCTCATTTCCTCCATGTTCGTCATGGTGCTTTTTCTGCGCCCGCCGGCCAGCTTTTTGTTGCTGAAAGGCGGCAGATTGCAGGCTCTCGCCCTGTCCACGGCTGTCCTGGCGGTCGTCATGTTGGCCTATATCTGGGCGCCCGCCGCGGACGTCATCCCTTACGTGCTGGCCTTGCGCGTTCTCCAGGGCGTCGCCATAGCCGTGCAGTCAAGTTGCATCACATCGGTTCTGGTCAACTGCATTCCGCCGGGCCAGAGTGCGCGCGGTTTCGCGCTTTTTTCCCTGACAGTGCTGTTGCCCTATTCCATCATTCCGGCTCTTTCCGAAAAAATTCTTTTGCCCGCGCTGCACGGCTCTGAACCGCGGCTTTTTGCTCTGACCAGCGTGCTGGCCTTCATCTCCCTGCTTCTGGTCATCCCGCTGGCCCCGCGCCTGCGCCAGGTTGAACTGACTTCCACCCCAAAGGATTCCGCCGGAGAGAACGACGGAGACAAGGCCCTGTGGGACTCCGTCCGACACTCCGGTTTGCTCTGCATATTTTTCGCCTGTCTCTGTTTCAGCATCATGACCGTGTTGGCCATTTTTTTCATGAAAGGCCTCTGTTCCCTGACCGGGAACCAGCCGTCGTCATTTTTTTCCACCTACACGCTGACCATTATTTTAATCAGGCTTCTCACCAGCAAACGGCTGGACGAGATGCCTCAGCACAGCGTGAGCTTCGCCTGTGCCTTCGTCCTTGCCCTGTGCATGTTGGGCTTCGCCTGGGGGCCGCAATGGGCCTTTATTCCCATCGCCTGTCTGTACGGTCTCGGCATAGGTTTGCTCTATCCCCTGCTGGCTTCCCTGGTATACAACCGCTCTACGCCGGTCACCCGGTCGTTCAACTCCAACATGATGATGTCCTCCTTTGACGCAAGCGGCATGCTGGCCCCGCTTGTCGGCGGCCTGGTCATCCATGCCGGCTTCGGCTACCGGGGCGTTTTTACGGCCACGGCTGTCTCCGTAACGCTCTGCAGCCTGTGGATTCTGCTGGACTGGCTGCGTTTTAGAACCACGCAACAAAAAGGATTCACAAAATGAAAGGCCGTGTCGAATCCCGTGTGCCGCTAGGTCGAATACTGTTTCCGTTGCTGGCTTGCTGTCTTGTTCTGACCGCCTGCATTCAGAACAGGGGCGTCCTGTCGCCTGAGGAACTCGTTGTTCTGCGGGATGGCGCTCCGCCTTTGCCGGCTCAGGAAGATGTGACGGGCGTTGTCTATGTGAGCCTGCGCGACGGCAACAACCGTATTTTCGGCCTGCGGGCGCAACTGGAAAAATGCCTGGTTTCAAAAGGCTATGCCGTCACGCAGAACCCCAGCAAGGCCGGCTACATTGTCCAGCTTTCCGTGCCGTCAGCCGGACAAAGTTCCAGGGACGCCGCCGAGGCGGCGGTAAAAAACGGCTATGCCGGAGACCACCGCCTGAGCGGAACAGAGGGCACGGCTCTGATTGCCGATGCCCTGGTGGTGCAGCGTCGCGTGCCCCAACACGGGAAAAAAAGCCTCAAAAACATCTCCACCCGAAGGGCGGTGGCGGACAAACAAATGCGGCTTGCCCTCTATTCACCGCGGAAATTCAATTTCCAACAAAGTCTGCCTGATGCCGTCACCGAACGGATTGCCGGGGAGATATGCTCCGGATTGGGACAAAACGCCGCAACACAGCGCTGATGCACGCAATCACCCGACAGGATTCACCGAAACGCAGCCCCTGGGTACCGCTTCGGGAGCGCCTGTTCAACTCCCGGAGCCGTCTGCGCGACCGTTGGCGCGCGCCTTTCGGCTACCGGCATGTGTTGCGGGTAGGTCTGCCGCTTGTGGCGGGCATGGCTTCGGAAACCCTTATGCTTTTTATCGACAGACTCTTTCTGAGCCATTATTCAGTCAGCGCCATCGCGGCTGTTCTTCCAGCCGGTTGTCTCGCCTTTGCCGCGCAAATCGCTTTCATGGGCATCTGCAGCTATGCTTCTGTGTTTACGGCTCAATACATGGGAGCAAAACAGCCGGAGCATATCGGCGCCATCTTCTGGCAAAGCATCTGGCTGTCCCTTGTTTTCGGGCTGATTCTGGGCGCCTCGGGCTTCTTTTTCGCTGACGGCGTTTTTGCCGCCAGCGGCCACCAGGGGCATATAGCGACCCTGGAAAGCGCCTACTTCCGCATACTGCTGTTGGGATCCTTCCCGCTGCTGCTCGGGAATGCCCTCAGCGCCTTCTTCATTGGTCTCGGCCGCACCAAGCCCGTGCTCTTCGCCAACCTCGCGGGCGTCGCCATCAACATCTCCTTGGATTGGCTGCTTATTTACGGGCGCTGCGGCCTGCCCGAATACGGCATCAGCGGAGCAGCTCTGGCCACTGTCGCCGGTCAGGTACTATCAGCCGTTCTGCTGGCCTGCCTCATTTTTTCCGGCTCCGAACGCGGCAAATATTCCCTGTGGGCATCCTGGCCGGTCAGGGCTGGCTTGATGGCGCGCCTTTTGCGTTTTGGCGGGCCAAGCGGCTTCAACATGCTTGTGGATATGGCGGGCTTCTCCTGGTTCATTCTGCAGGTGGGACGCCTTGGAGAAACGGCGCTGGCCGCCAGCAACATTGTTTTTTCCGTCAATTCGCTGGTTTTTATGCCCATGATGGGTCTCAACAGCGCCGTGGCTTCATTGGTGGGCACCGCTGTCGGCAGCGGCAACGTCAACAACGCCAAAAAAGCGGCCACAAGCGCCCTGCATCTCTCTCTGGCATATATGATGCCGATGTCGTTCTCTCTGGCGCTGGGCGGCGAATGGTACATCGACATGTTCATGCCGGCCGATTCTCTTCCCCTTTCAGCTGAAACGCGCTCCACAGGCATTATTCTGCTCTGGTATGTGGCGGCCTATTCTCTGGTGGATTCCTGCAACATCATCTATTTCGGCGCGCTCAAGGGCGCCGGGGACACTGTCTTCGTTATGCTCGCCCTGTGCTGGCTGGCCGTGTTCGGCCTTGGCCTTCCCATCCTGCTTCTGGAGCATTTTGGAATGACCACGCTGCACAGCCTCTGGATCGTGTTTTCCCTGTATGTAACGGCTTTGGCTCTGACGGCCTGGCGGCGCTTCTCCAGCGGGCGTTGGCAGGGGATACGGCTTGTGGATAAGCGGGAATAAATCTTGCTCTCAAAAACTTTCAGACCTTGAACACAAATGCCTCGTACCAGTAAAGCCGCGCTTCCGGTTTGCGCCATGCGCCCGGCGGCACCCCGGCCTTGAGGCAGAGGTGATCCAGGTAGCGCAGTCTGTCCCAACCCTGCTCCACAGGCACCTGCGGTAAAAAGACTCCGCTGCGTCCGCCGTATTGCAGCACCAACCCGTGCCGCCCTATCTCCACTTTTTCCGGGTCGGGGCAGGGCGTCAATTCATCCAGCACAGAGATGTCCACCTCGCAATTTCGCCATTCATCCGGCGTCAGGGGGCGGAATCTCCCGTCCTCAAAGGCCGCCGCGCGGGCCATGCGCCAAACGTTGATGTAGAGCGGTTCGCGCCCGATAATGGCCCCTATGCAGCCCCTGAGTCGTCCACGCAGGGAGAGCGTGACAAAGACGCCCAAATTTCTGCGCAGGGGGCTGTCGCCTGCAAAAGTCGTCGGCAGTTCCGGAGCGGCGGACGCGCCGTCGAAAGCGCTCTGAATGGATTGCTTGGCCAGAGCGGCAAGGCAGGCCTTGTCCTTTTCCTCCAGGGTAAACGAGAGCGGCATGATTTCCTCCAAAAGAAGAAATGCCACAACCTTGGTTGCGGCACATTCCCGTTTCGCCGACCCGCCGGAACGATGCCGGCATGGATTGCAAACCGGCGTTCGCGGCGGCGACAATGATGCTAGTCTTCGCCCTCGGCGTGGGATTGCTTGCCCGCACCCTTGAGTCCATACATGGTGGTGGAGCCCGAAGACCAGAATTCCAGAACTTCCTCATTGACAAGCTGGGTGAGGATTTTTTTCACTTCGCGAGGGCCCTTGTCCGGAAAAAGCTCCTGAAAGTCCTTGAAGTAAAATTTGGACTTGGACGATGATTTGCCTTTCAGAAAATCAACAACAACGTCTTTGTCAGCCATCTGTTTTCTCCACGAGGTTCCCGGCGGCGCCCGAAAAGCGCCGCCGGGGTTGAAAGAACTTGATGCCTAGAACTTGAATTGCGTGCTCTGCCGCCATGTATAGTAAGCGGGATCACGGAAGTCGTCAATCAGGTGATGGGTGAATTCAAGACCGGTCAGTTTGAAGAAAGATTCCCAGCCGATGCGTTCAGCCCAGTCGCCCAGCCGTTCATACTTGTTGGCGTTGGCCGCGTAGACCTCGATGATGTGCTTGACGAGTTTCGTCAGTGTGGGCCAGCGCGGCGGCTCATTGGGAATGTATCCGACAACCACCTTGGAGAACTTGGGTTTGGAAATGCGGTTGGAAACCTTGCCGCCGACCATGATGGCGATGCCGTCGCCCTCGCCGTCGGAAATGGGCAGAGCCGGACACATGGTGTAACAGTTGCCGCAATACATGCAGCGGTCTTCCTTGATGCCCACGGACTTCACCTTCTGTCCCTTGTATTCTACCGTGGTCGGACGCACGGCGGCCGTGGGGCAGGCGGCGACGGCCAGCGGAATTTCGCAGAGCTGGTCGGCCCATTCGTGGTCTATCATCGGGGGCTTGCGGTGAATGCCCACAAGACCGATGTCGGAACAGTGCACGGCGCCGCACATGTTGATACAGCAGGCCAGGGCGATGCGCACGGGAGCGGGCAGACGCATGTCTTTGAAGTCGTTGAATACTTCGTCCATCACGCACTTGACGGGGCCGGACGCGTCCGTTGCCGGCGTATGGCAATGCACCCATCCCTGGGTGTGCACCATGTTGCTGATGCCGGCGCCCGTGCCGCCCACGGGAAACTTGTAGGAACCGCCGGGGAACTTGCGCCCGTTGAGGTCGTCGCGCAGCGCTTTCATCTGCGCTTCGTCGGTGACCATAAACTCGATGTTGTTGCGGGTCGTCCAACGCAGATAACCGCCGCAGTATTTGTCGGCGATGTCGCACAGCTCGCGGATATGCGTGATGGACATGGTGCGGGTTCCGCCCACGCGCACGGTGTATACTTTCTCTCCACTCTCGGCCACATGCATGAGCACACCGGGTTCCAGAATTTCGTGGTAAAGCCATTTGCCGAAATTCTTTTTGATGACTGCCGGAAAATAATCGTCATACTTGTGGGGGCCGATGTCTGTTTTGCGGTTTTCCATCGGTTTTTCGGGATTGTACCCGGAAGAAATAAAAGCCATGTTCTTCTCCCCTTTCTGCTAGCGTTGATGACGTTTACGGTAGGCTTCAAGATCACGCGTCCAACCGCCGGGCACTTCTTCTTCCTTGAAGAAGATGTAGGGGTTGGAACGTGGTTCCTTGACATGATGGGCCGCGGCGGGAATTTCCGTGACTTCCAGCAGTTTCTGGAAGGACAGACGTTTCATGGTTTCACCCACGCGCTCGCGGTTTTTGCCTTCTTCCATCCACCAGTCCCAGATTTTCTCGATGACTCCCTTGACATCGTCGTAGGGAGCTTCGCAGGAAACAAAGGGAACAAGGAGCGAACCCATCTGCGCGCCGTCAACCACAGGGGCTTTGGCGCCCACAAGAATGCTCGCGCCGCGTTCGTCGCCGATGCGCAGGGCTTGCGGCATGGTGTTGATGCAGTGCATACAGCGCACGCATTCCGATGTTTTGATGGAAAGTTTGGATCCGTCCCACTTCATGCAATGCGTGGGGCAGAGTTTCACCACTTCGGCTTCGATATCGAATTTGCCCCACTTGGGGTTGGTGTGCGCCCCGGCGTTGGGCTTGATGGCGCCGCCCACATAGGCTTTGACTTTTTCCTGGTCAATCTTGATATCGTCCTTCCAGGTGCCGATCACGGCAAAGTCCGAACGGGCCATGGCGCACACGCAACCGTTCGGGCAACCGTCAAACTTGAACTTGAACTTGTAGGGAAAGGCGGGGCGGTGCAGTTCGTCCTGGTAGTCCATGGTGAGCTGGTAGCACATGTCTTGCGTGTTGTAGCAGGCATATTCGCAGCGGGACTGGCCGAGACAGGCTTCCGGGGTGCGTAGGTTGGAGCCGGAACCGCCCAGGTCGACATTCATTTTGTGGGTCAGCTCGAAGAAAACCTCTTCCAGTTGCGGAGTCTGGGTGCCCAGGAGCACGATGTCGCCGGTGGAACCGTGCATGTTCGTCAGGCCGGAGCCGCGCAGATCCCATATATCGCACAGGTCGCGCAGGAATTTGCTGTGGTAGTATTTGCCGGAAGGTTGCGCTACGCGCATGGTGTGAAAATGGGCCACGCCGGGAAATTTTTCCGGCTGGTCGGAGTAACGGCCGATGACGCCGCCGCCGTATCCGAACACGCCCACGATGCCGCCGTGTTTCCAGTGGGTTTCCTTCTCGACGTAGGAAAGCTCCAGCACGCCCAACAGGTCGTCGGGGCAGTCCTGCGGGATTTGGTAGTCCAGGCCTTTCGGGTTCTTGGCCCGATAAGCCGCTTCCTGTTTGATGTCGGACACAAAACTTGGCCAGGGGCCTGTTTCAAGCTGGTCCAACAAGGGGGTTGCATGTTTCGCCATTGCCATACCTCCACGTGGTTTTGTTGTATCACAGAAGCCGCAGGATACGCATCCTGTCAACCGCAAACGCCCAGAAGACAAAACGGCGCGCCGGAAAACCGGTCGGACGGCGCACTCATCGCATATAGTCAACTAGCATACAGCATTCCAGTTTTAATGACAAGTACCCTTGCCGTGATTCTGTCAATGATTTTGGGGAAAGTCGGAACAGGGAATCACCCGTGGAACGGGATCCGCTCAAAAAGCTTGCGGCGCGAAGTCAGGCTGATATGGTAGTACTGGTTTTGCGGTATGTAGATATAGGGAACGTCCGCCTTGCGGCAGTTCAGGAACAGCGTCAACAACACGCGATTTATGGCCTGATGCCCGACAATGACCAATGGAGCGCCGCCGGCCAGAAAAAGCGCCCGGCGCAATCCCCGCTGCACACGTTCACGCAGCATGGCGTAGCTCTCGCCGCCGGGGTAGGCGTAACCGTACTTGTCCGCATTGCGCCCGGCAGTCACTTCAGGCATCTTTTCGCGTATTTCCGAATAGAGCATGCCTTCGCACTCCCCCGCCCAAAGTTCGTCGAATTCCTTGAAAGCCATGGTGTGCGCGGAGGGCTTTTCCGCCAAAAGGGGCGCGGCGGTTTCGTGGGAACGCAACCGGGTGGACGTGAAAACCCAGTCGATGGACTCTCCGCTCAATCGTCCGGCCAGGGCCCGGGCCTGTTCACGTCCCCTTGAAGTCAGCATGGGATCGCCGCCGATGCGCCCCTGCACGTTGAATTCCGTTTCTCCGTGGCGGACGACGAAGAGATTTTCGACCCAGAAATTGACCACAATTTCCCGGATGGCCGGATAATACGGCGAACCTTCGCAGGGTTTTTCCCCAAGAATGCTGTTGGCCGTGGAATCCACCCGCAGCCAGAATTTTTCCCTGTCCAGCGGCCTGTATATGGATTCATAATAGGCGATGCGCGTCAGAAAATTTTCCAGGGCCGCCTCCCTGTCGAAGGACGCGTATTCCGGCAGGTCCGCCTTGCGGCGTATGCAGGCGTCCAGCAACAGTTTGTCTTCGTTCACGCATTCCACGAAGAGCAACGGCAGGTCGGAAAAGGCGTTCTCCAGCATCGCCCTGCGTGCCGGACTGGCGTTGGTGGCGTCCATTATGGCCACATCGCCCCCGTCCTTCAACCACTCGCGGGCCAGCGCGATATTGCGGCGGCATATCATCTCCCGCGCCTCGCGGCCAAAGGCGTTGTCCGGATTATAAAAATCCGCCTCCGTGGACTCGGCGCCGAGCAGGCTGCGGCGTATGTTGCCGTTGTTGAAAATCTCCGCTTTGATGCCTTCAACGGCAAGACCTTCGCGCAGACGTCGGGCAAGGGTTGATTTACCTCTGGCGGGCAGGCCCACCATGGCGACGCAGAGTTTGCGCATACGGGGTTCCCGCGGTTTTTATCCCGTGCCCGAAGCCGTCTCTTTTGCGGCTTTCTTTTTAAACGCTTTCGCTTTCAGCGCGCCTTTTCCGCCGCCGTCATCAAAAACCAGAGACAGTATTTCGTCATAATGGCGTACCGGGTGCGTTTTGATGCGTTTGAGCAACTCCCTGGGCACATCTTCGAGATCCTTTTTGTTTTGCAGAGGCAAAACCACATGTTTCAGGCCCCGCGCCACGCCGGCCAGTATCTTTTCCTTGATGCCGCCTACAGGCAAAACACGGCCTTGCAAGGTTATTTCACCGGTCATGCAGTAGTCCGCCCTGACGCTGCGGCCGCTCAGGGCGGAAATAAGGGCCGTGGTCAGGGTGATCCCGGCCGACGGGCCGTCCTTGGGCGTGGCCCCGGCCGGCACATGGATGTGGATATCGCGTTTGGCGCTGAAATTCGGTTCGAGCCCCAGACTTTCCGCGCGGCTGCGTATGTAGCTCATGGCAGCGCGGGCGCTTTCCTTCATCACGTCGCCGAGTTGACCGGTAAGGATGAGTTCGCCCTTGCCTTTCATGATGCTGACCTCGACAGTCAGCACCTCTCCGCCTGCCGGCGTCCAGGCAAGGCCCAAAGCCATGCCGGGCATGAGATGCTTTTCTTTCTCGTCTTCCACAAAGCGCGGCACGCCGAGCAGTTTGCCCACATCCTCCGGCCCCACGGCAAAGGGTCCTTTTTTACCCTCCGCCTTGCGGCGCGCCAGTTTGCGGCACATGGCGGCCAGTTCGCGTTCCAGATTGCGCAGGCCGGCTTCGCGCGTATATTCCTTGATGACTGTCTCCACGGCCGCGTCACCGATCTCGACCTTGCTTCCGACAAGACCGCACTCGGCGATTTTTTTGGGCAAAAGATGCTTTGCGGCGATTTCCACCTTTTCCTGCAACGTGTAGCCGGAAAGGGGAATGACTTCCATGCGGTCGCGCAACGGGGCCGGGATGGTTTCCAGATGGTTGGCCGTGCATAAAAACATGACCCGCGACAGGTCAAAGGGCACGTTGAGGTAGTGGTCGCTGAAGGTGTGGTTTTGCTCGGGGTCAAGCACCTCAAGCAGGGCCGACGACGGGTCTCCCCTGAAGTCTGTGCCCACTTTGTCCACTTCGTCCAGCACGATGACCGGGTTGCGCGTGCCGGCCTGTTTGAGGGCCTGGATGATGCGTCCCGGCATGGCGCCGATGTAGGTGCGGCGATGCCCCCGGATTTCCGCTTCATCGCGCATGCCTCCCAGGGAAAGACGCTGGAATTTGCGCCCCAGAGCCCGCGCTATGGAACGGCCCAAAGATGTCTTGCCCACTCCGGGGGGGCCGGTAAAGCAGAGGATGGGCCCCTTGGACTGCGGGTTGAGTTTGCGCACGCTTAAAAATTCCAGAATGCGGTCCTTCACCTTGTCCAGACCGCAATGGTCCTCGTCCAGAACCTTTTTGGCGTAAACGATGTCCATGCGGTCGCGGGAAGTCTTTTTCCAGGGCAGTTCGGCCAGCCAGTCCAGGTAGGTGCGTATGACATTGGCTTCCGAGGAATCCGCATGCATGGTCGTCAGGCGGCGCAACTGCTTGTTGGCCTCCTTGCGCACGTCCTTGGGCAACCCCGCCTTGTCCAGGGATTTTTTGAGGGCGTCCAGGTCTTCCTCGGTCTCCTCCCCCTCCTCTCCGAGCTCATGCCGTATGGCCTTGAGCTGCTCCCGCAGATAGTAATCCTTTTGCGCCTTGTCCATGCCCTCGCGGGCGGAACTTTGTATCTTGGCCTGAACCGTGGCCACTTCCAATTCACGCTGTAGCTGGACATTGACCAGTTCCAGACGTTTTACGGGGTCTTCTTCTTCCAGAATGCCTTGCGCGTCGGCAATCTTCAAGCGCATATTGGCGGCGATGAGGTCGGCCAGGCGGCCGCAATCGTCCACGCTTTGCAGAATCGTCATCAAGTCCGGCGAAGAGATGCCGCGCAGGGAAAATATCTTTTCGCTCTGTTCCCTCACGGCGCGCAGCAGAGCCTCAACCTCGGGATTGTTTTCGGAATCGCTTTCGTGCATCGGCGTGAGCGCGGCCTCAAGATAGGGTTCCTCTTGCCGCCATTCGTTTATTCTGGCGCGACTCACGCCCTGTACGAGAATCTTCACCCGTGAATCCGGCATCTTGAGCAGGCGCATGACCTGCACGACGGTTCCCACGCTGTAAAGATCGTCTGTGCCGGGGTCTTCGGTGCTCTCTTCTTTCTGAGCCACCACCAGCAGGCATCGCCCTTCGTTCAGAGCGCTTTCCACAGCTTTGACCGATTTTTCCCTGCCGATGAAAAGAGGCAATATCATGTGCTTGAAAATAATGACGTCGCGCACCGGCAACACCGGCAACACGTCCGGAATGTCGGAAAGCCGCGTTTCGTCCGTGTTGTCCCGCTGCACGTCGGTGGTTTTTCCCCCCGCCTGATCGTCAATATCCTCGGGCCGGGACTGGGCATCAGCATTTTGAACAATATTCTCGGACATATTGGCTCCTGTATGCGAATTCGGAAAAACCGCCGGATATTTTTATTGTGGTCTGAAAAATGGTTTTATGCGTCACACGAATGTTTTTTGGGTTATGCTGTAGCACTCGCCTTCGGTCACAATGACGTGGTCCAAAAAGCGCAGTCCCATGCGCGGGGCAAGCTGCGCAAGCTCTTCCGTCAGCGCCGCGTCGGGACGCGATGGTTCGGCCGAGCCTCCGGGATGGTTGTGCACCAGTATAATGCCGCTTGCCTTGCGTTTCAACGCTTCTTCCAAGACGTCCCGCGGATGTATGGACACGGCGTTTATCCCGCCCCGCATGAGTCGCGTCCATGCGATAAGGCGATTCTTTGTGTCCACCAGAGCCAGCCAGCACTCCTCATGCGGGCAGCCCGCCAATCTGGTTCTGGCCATGGCCGCGACAGCCTGCGGCGTGGCGAGCGCCTCTCGCGTGCGCAAGGGCGAAACCGCGTGGCGGGCCAGAAGTTCGCGCATAACCTGCCACAGCACCATCATGCCCGGACCGAATCCCTCGACGTGCAGCAATTCATCCGGCCGGGCGTCCAACACGCCGCGTATGCTTTTGAATTGCCTGAGGAGCTCATCCGCCAGCGGCCGCGTGTCCCGGCGCGGCAAGGCGTAACCCAGAAAGAGCTCCAACACCTCGTAATCCGCCAATGCGGGCGCGTCATGATCCAGCTTGGCCCGAAGTCTAGCGCGGTGTCCCTGATGCCGGGGCAGAGGCTGGGTTGGAGCGGCAGAAGGTTTCACCGACATAAAATAAGCATTTTTTTCAAACAGGCAAGGGAGAGGTTGTCGGAAAATTTGCGCAGGGTCATCGCGGCGACGGTTCAACGGGATTTGGGCTGCAGATAGTGGGGGTCGAAGACAAGGCGGTAGCGGCGCGCCGGGGCGGACTTTGCCGGTTGGGGGATATCTCCCTCAATGACCAGAGGTTTGTCGGAGAAACCGAAGGGCAAAAGCTGCTCCAGCGCGAAGGGAAGCGCGTCAAAACCGCCGTTTACGTGAATGACGGGCAGACTCGTCATGCTGTTGCCGACAGCGTAAAGGCCGTTGGCGGCCGGAAGCGCCCCCTTGTCCGGAATATCGGAAATCTTGTCGGAAGACCCGGATTGTGCGCCCGTTTTCCTTTCTTCCTGTTCGCGCGTGTTTCCGGGGAGGGTCAGATTCGGGAAAAAAGGCAATTTCAGACTGCGCAGCATGTCGAGAAAATCGTTGCCGGTGCGCCCTACAAAACCCAGCAATGAAGCCCCGTCGGCGGCAACCAGAAGACTCACGGGCATGGTTCCGCCGTGTATGCCCATATAGGCCGGACGCGCGCCAGCCGGCATGCTTGTCCATCCCTTTTCCACTTCGGAAGACGCGTTTCCCGCAACGGCCGGACAAACCGTGAAAGGCCCGAAACATGACGACAGGCACAAAAAACAGAACAATACGGGGCACGCACGTGACATTTGCCTTTGCAATAGCATTGGGGTGAGGATATGGCAAGAGCCGGACGGCGCAATCACCACAGCCGTGTGCGCCGCGAAGAAACTTGTCGATTCCTGTCCCGTCATTCCAGAATATAGCGCATCGGGTTCACCGGAGCGCCGTGCAGATGCACTTCGTAGTGTAGGTGCGGGCCTGTGGTGCGGCCGCTCATGCCTACATACCCTATCACCTGCCCCCGTTTGACCCATTGGCCGGGCTGCACTGTCCAGCGTTGCAGATGCGCGTATTTTGTGGATATGCCGTTGCCGTGATTGATTTCCACACTGTTGCCATAAGCGCCGTCCGGAGCGGCGAAAGACACCGTGCCTTCGGCCGGGGCCACAACGGGAGTGCCTACCCGGTTGCTGATGTCCAGCCCTTTGTGGAAATCCGCCCCTCTGCCGCTGAGAGGGGACACGCGTCGCCCGAAGGTGGAAGAGACAAAGCCCACTACAGGCCATATCGACGGCATTGATGCGAGTACATCGTGTTTGTCGCGTAAGGCGCGCAGCAGGTCCTGCTGGCGCACCTCTTCCAGCCTGGCGGCCTCGGAAAGGCGCGCCAGGTATTCCTGCATTTTTCTTACCGCCAGCTCCTGCCTGTGCAGGGGAAGATAGGAACGGGAAAAATCGGCAAGACCGTCATTTCCCACTTCTCTGGGATCTTTTTCCATGTTCATCATCAGGCGGAGTTTGGCGTCAAAGCGCTGCACACGCTGCAAGTCCCGGCTTGCGGCGTCCAGACGTTCGGCAAGGTTGACAAGCCCGCGCCGTTGTTCGTCGATTTGGCGTTCGGCGTTGACAAGGTTTTCCTGCAGGGCGGTCGCGTTGAACCATGCTTTGAGCAACCAGATATTGCAGGCCACAAGGGCCGACACCAACACAAAGACGAAAAAACCGAACCAGCCGCGCATCCGCAGATTACGGCTGCCGCTTACACCCTCCTTGAATATGACGATATGGTATTTGCCGAGCAACATAGTTCATTCCACAGTCGCGCCCGTCGGAGACGGAGCGTGTGTTACGCAGGGACAGCGCGACACTTATTGTATATAATCTGTGGAAACATACACTGTCAAATCCCGGACGGCGCGACAGGGCCGGCCGCGCTGTTTTTTTCAAGCTGCCAGCCGGTCAATGCGTTTATGACGCACCGGCGGGCATTGGGCGTCCTTTCATAGAGACGTTCCAGACTGTCCGCCATATCGCTGCGGGCAGTGCGGCCGGCCGAGGGACAGGGATTGGCGAAAACAGGCAGATTCCATTTGCGGGCTGCCGCGAGGATATATTTTTTTTCCACCAGCAGTAGGGGGCGGATGAGGGTGAGTTTGCCGCCGAAAAAGGGATCCCGCATGCTCATGCCGTCCACCCGGCCGTTGCGGCAGAGATTGAGAAAAAAAGTCTGTGCCAGGTCGTCGGCGTTGTGTCCGAGAGCCAGATGCGTCAGGCCGTAGTGAGCGCACAGTTCAAAAAGACGTTTGCGCCTGAGCCAGGAGCAGCGAAAACAGGCGGAGCGATTGCTGTTCTGGGCCGAATGCGCCTCAAGCCCATGCGTGCTTGCCTCCAGGTGGGAGGCGATGCCTTCCGCAGCCAGCCAGTCCCGCAAGGGTGCGTGGCTGTGGGGGGCAAAACCGGGGTTGATGTGCAGGGCCATCAACTCAAAGGGAAAGGGAACAATACCTTGGCGTATGCGGAGGCATTTGAGCATGACGATGCTGTCCACACCGCCGGAAACGGCGACTCCCATGCGGCAGCCGGGCCAGATCATGCCGGTTCTGTGGACTGCTTTGCCCAGGTTTTTTACGCAGAATTCCTGCGCGAAAGATCGGTTGCGTCTGCCCATAACCCTATAATAGTCCAAATTTTTTTGCCGTTCAATGATTTTTCTCGGAACGGAATCGGAGAAAAACAGCTAAAATCCCTTTACAACAAGGCGAGATATGAGTATATTATTTACTTAACCTGAATGTGATTTTCCAGTACTGAGAGCAAGCATGAACCATAGCGATCTTGAATACTTTCACACTCTTTTGGGCAAAATGCTTGAGGAGGCGCAGCAGAAGGGCGATTCCACATTGGAAGACATGACGGACAGTAATGAGGTTTTCGCCGATCCGGCAGACAGGGCTACAGCTGAATCCGACCGGTCTTTTACGCTGCGCATCCGTGACAGGGAACGTCGCCTGATCCGCAAAATCCAGTCTGCCCTTCAGCGCATTGACGACGGCACTTACGGCGTTTGCGAAGATTGCGGGGAAGACATCGGCATCCAGCGCCTGAAGGCGCGGCCCGTAACGCGTTTGTGTATCAACTGCAAGGCGCGGCAGGAAAAAGACGAACATCTGCGCACTGAATAAAGGTTCCGTATCTTCAGCATGTCGAGTCGCGCTGTTCCCGCCCTGGTCTGAAAACTTTGCCCATAATGCCCGCGTTGACCATCTGGGCGGCTGTGTCCGGTTTGTTTTCGCACCTTTAGGACTTATCCATAAATAATTTTTGTTTTTAACCTTTCTGAGAGCGATGATCGCAGCAGCCAAGTGGGTAAGCGCCAAGTGAGTAGAATCCAACTTTTCGCAGCGTATGGTCAGCTTGCGGAATCTGTTGAACCAGGAGTGGCAGGCTTCCACTACCCATCGCCGTGCTTTGAAAAGCGCATTTTCCATCTTCTCGCGTTGTTCCTCTCCACGTGGGCGC